>CBDUWP010000001.1:0-75452 GCA_965370955.1 uncultured bacterium
AATTTTGGCCGTAAAACTTAGCTATTTCGCCTATTTTGTCGCGGTGACGGGCGGGGGAGTCAGCGGTTTTAGCGGCGGGCGGATTTTTTTTAGGTTGCGGGACAGGTCGAGCAGCCAGCGACAAAAATCGCAAGTAGGCGGACAAAAACACAATGTAAACAAACCACGCCATAGTGATGGCAGGGCGAAAAAATAGTGGGACAATCGGCGAGGGGAGAAGCAGGGGGAAATATGCGAGCGGGACGATCGGAAAAAAAGTGGAATGACCGGATTGGAATCTGAGGTTGGTTCGGTTCTTTGATGAGAGATTGCCGCAGTCGGCCTCCAGCCTCCTTCGCAATGACAAACTTAAAATGACAGTGACAGTGATAGTGACAACGACAACGAAAATGCTACGGAATCTGGTCAATCAAGGATGGTAACTCAGCCTCAAATCCAGGATCGTCAAAAGCACTAGACGAAGGAACAGAATCAAGCATGTTAGAGGATGAAGAAATGCCCATCGAATTCAAACGGCTAGAAAGACGAGAAATGTGCTGATTCAAACGATCTATCGCCTCACGATTACGCTGACGCAATAAAGATAAAGAATCCTCAGACTCAGATAATTTGGCAGTAGTACCGGATAACTGGGCTTGAGACCTGTTGAACTTAGTACGCAAAGCCAAAAGCTCAGACTTGGCAGAAGATAAACTAGACCGAAGGGAAGCTAACTCATTGGATGACTGATTGTATATCGCCTCCGCTCGCTGACTCAACAATGAAGATGTACGCATCAAGTCCAACGAATCCGACTGCAACTTTAATATACTGCCCGACTGCAAATTACTCTGGTAATAAAGGCCAACCGATATCGATAACAAAAAGGCTACAGAAGCTGAAATCGAAATCAAACGAATGTTCGGAACAGATAACCTTAAACGCAAAAACAAATCGCTAAAACTAATACGAACCTTAGAAAAAAATGACTTAGACCAAAATTTGGCTTGAGGAGCAATCTGAGCTTGATGACTAACCTGAACTCGGGGCGTAGACTTAGGCCGAGTGACCGACTCGGTAGCTAAATCGTGCCGAACAACTGAAAAATTAGGATTAGGGCGAGAGGCAAATTTAGATCCAGAAACAAAGGACGAAGCGGAAACCGAATCGCTAGAACCGTGCATAGCCGAAAATTGGGCAGCAGCCTTGGCAATAGTACTCTTAATATGAGGATCGAAAATGGCAGGGCCAGACTGAGTGTTTTTGGTCGGAGCAGGCGGAACAGACGTCTTCGGCATCGCAGGAGGATCGAGCTGAAGAGATTCAAAAATGTCGTCCAAATTGTCGTCCTCTTTGACTGATAAAGGTTCATAGGATAATGGTGAGTCCATCTCAACTGACTCATCAGAACTGTCGCGATTTTCCGAAATAGCAGGCGACTCATCAATGAAAGGACTCTTAGTCGATATCATGTTGCTGATGGCGGCCATAGCTAAATTGGCTGAATCAGTGGCAGGCTTGTTACGTTGGCTGTCAAACTTCTCGTCAGATGTATCGCCAAAAGGACTAGAGCCAACAGGGTGACTAATAATGTAGCGGCGATTCTTGAACTTGCGAATGTTAACAACGCCAAGCCGAATGTATTTCTCCATCTGGTTGCAGCTAATGCCCTCGCGGCGAGCATATTCGTCAACTGTCAAAAGCTCACGGCTAAGAGGAATAGAACCAGATAAATCTTTCAATATGTCATCTTTAGTGGTTTTCATTTTTGTTCCATCAAATATATATCTGCTACAACAAAAAGCATGTCAAAATATTGTCGCCCCAATCGTAAATGCTAAAACATACCTGTTACAATAGTGTTTTCGGACGTTATTGAGGTTTTTCTTGAGAAAAACGGCTTAATATCAAAATTATATGGGGGATTTTTGGAAAAAATAGCTATTTTTCAGCATTTTTGATGTCGAAGTATCGCCTCCGGCAAAAAATCAATGATGTCTGTGGCGATAAGGCTTATTTGACCCTTGCAATCCGCCGCAATGTCACCGGCTAAGCCATGAAGGTAAACGCCTAAACAAGCGGCATCAAAATCATCAATCAAACCCTGACAGCAAAAGCTGCTGATCATACCAGTCAAAACGTCACCACTGCCGGCTGTGGCCATGCCGGGATTGCCTGTGTCGTTAATATAAATCTTCTCGCCATCGGTGACGATCGTACCAGAACCTTTCAATACAACAATTGAGCCAGTGGCTTTTGCAACAGCTATAGCACAACTTTTTCGATCGGATAAGTCAAATCCAGTTCGGCGGAATAAACCTGTACATAAACGAGACATCTCGCCAAAATGAGGAGTCAAAATCAATCTGGCAGCGCAAAGATCTGGCCAATTTTTGATCCTAGACAAATTGTTCAAGCCATCGGCATCAATGACCATCGGCAAATCTTTAAGCTCTATCAATAAACGCATCAAAGAAACCAACTCCGAACTTTGGCCAAGACCGCAGCCAACGGCAACTGTATCGTGGTTGGAAATTGCATCAAGTAAAGGTTTAATCGAATCGGTGGTTATCCGACCTAAATCATCATCGGCAAGGGCCAAAGTAGTAAAACAAATCCCGCCAGATGAAACGGAAGTCTGAGCTTGGCGAGAAGTGGCAACCTTAACTAGGCCGGCTCCAGAGCGAAGGGCAGCATTGGCGGATAATACCGCAGCGCCAGCCATGTCGCGGCTGCCGGCAATAATCAAAAGCTTGCCAAAATCGCCCTTATGAGAATCAATCAAGCGAGGAGCAAACTTGGGAAGGTTCTTTATCGTGACTGTTTTCATATTAAGCCTCTCATATTAAGCCTCTATTGATTTAATCGATTGGAAAAATCAATCTTTATTATTAGAAGAATCAATCTTTTTGTTTATCATGGAAGCTGTCACTGCTGCGGAAAAACCATTGTCAATGTTGACCGTCACTACGCCGCTAGCACAACTATTTAGCATCGTTAATAAAGCGGACAACCCATCAAAGCAAGAGCCGTAACCAACGCTTGTCGGAACAGCTATGACAGGGCAGCTAACCAAACCGCCAACTACACTGGCAAGAGCACCCTCCATGCCGGCGACGACAATGATGCAATTGGCTTTCTGAAGTTTCGGCAAGTGAGCCATAACACGATGAAGGCCGGCGACGCCAACATCACAAATTATTTCAGAACGCTGACCCATTATCTCGGCTGTCACGCGAGCCTCGTGGGCGACAGGTAAATCGGCTGTGCCTGCTGTGACTATCGGTAAAATTGATTGGGATTTGGGAAGCTCTTGTTGTAACAGGGCTATCGTTTTGCCGAGCGGTTCATATTCGGCATTATCGAAATTGCCTGTGGACAATAAGGCTTCAAATATGTCGGAACTAGCGCGAGTGGCTAAAACATTATTACCCCTGTTAGCTAATAACTCAAAAATCTTGACTATCTGGTCAGTCGTTTTGCCGGGACAAAAAATCACCTCAGCAAACCCACGACGAACCTGACGATGATGATCTATACAAGCAAAATCAAACTCCTCAAAAGGCAACAATCGAAGCTGCGCCATCGCCTCATCAATAGTAAGATCGCTGGACTGGACAAGTTTTAATAACTTCTTTATCTGTTCAGTATTCATATTTATTTTTCCTTCGTAATACTATATCCGTAAGGGCGTGGTGGTTTATTCGCTGCTGGATTTCGGCTCAAGTGATAAATCTGCGAATAATCCTTTCTTGAATTTGTGATACGCCAATGAAGCTACCATAACGGCATTGTCTGTGCAATAACGCTTTGGGCCAACCAAAAATTTAACCTCAGGGGTTAAATCACGGCAGGCTTGTTTCAATGCTTCTCGCAAAGCACCATTACAAGCAACGCCGCCGCCGAGAATCAATGTCCTAGCAGAGCATCGCTTGATAGCTCGCAAACATTTTGTCCGCAAAACGTCAATGACCGCCATCTGAAACGAAGCTGCCACATCAGCTAACTGCTGGTTCGACATAGCAGGGACAATGGTCTTGCCCTTCATGTCCTGACCGTGACAGTGATAAAGAACGGCTGTCTTTAATCCGCTAAAGGAAAAGTCAAGCGAGTCAGGTGACAAAAGGCTGCGGGGAAATTTGATGGCAGAGGGATCGCCCTTTTTAGCTAAGGCTTCAATCGCAGGGCCGCCCGGATAGGGAAGACCGAGCATGCTGGCAACCTTGTCAAAAGCTTCACCTGCTGCATCGTCAATTGTATGGCCGAGCAATTGCGGCTCAAGCGGGGATCTGTAATCGTATAAACTGCTGTGGCCGCCAGAGACAATCAAAGCAACGGCTGGATGTTGGAAATCAGACGACAAGGCCGATTGTGATAATGTTGCGCCCTGCATGTGAGCGTGCAAATGGTCAATCGAAATCAAAGGCTTGTCCAAAGCAAAGCAAAGTGTCTTGGCGGCTGTCACGCCGACCATCAAAGCGATCGTTAAACCCGGCTGATTGGCTACGGCTATTGCGTCTATATCGCCGAAAGTTAGAGCGGAATCCGATAGGGTTTTAGCTATGACGGGGTAAATGTTCTGCAAATGGGCGCGAGAGGCTATTTCAGGGACAACGCCGCCATAGGCTGCGTGAAGCTCAATCTGAGAGGCGACAACAGAAGATCTAACTATGACGCCATCTGTCACTATCGATGCGGCTGTCTCGTCACAACTCGACTCAATGCCTAAAATGTTAATCTCTTTCATAATTGAAATATGATAGCGGAATTGACGCAAAAAGTAAACCAATCTCGGCTAATGTAAGGAAAAAATGGTAAACCAAAAAAAAGGTAAATTATTTTTGTTAATTTATTTTTTTTTATTGTATTTGAAATGATTGTCGATAAACTGCCGCAATGACAAATAAAAACGATCAGCCACAGAGAGCACAGAGAATGCAGAGGTTTTTTTAAAAGCAAGACTGTTGCAAGTTAAAGAAGTTTTTGGAATTTATGAAGGTGACGAAATGTTTGATTTTTTAAATGTTAAAAAAATGCAGCCGACAGGGAAAATCTCGCCATACGAAGATCGAAGGCTTAGATATAAAACCTTGAAAATCTCCGTCTATGAAGGCATTCTAGCTGTGGTTGTGATGGGATTGTACGCCACGTTTTATATACCATATCTAAATCATCTCGGCGCAACGAAACTGCAGGTGGGAATGGCGATGGCACTGCCGGCTTTTGTGATGGGGATTGTACAGTTCTTTACACCATCTTTATTTGTACGTATCAAAAGTTATAAATTTGTACTTATTTATGGATTATTATTTTACTCATTTTGCCTGATTCCATTTGCATTTAGCAGCTATATTGCGACGGCTTGGCCAGTCTGGTTCGCTATCACAATGATAACTGTGGCATCTGTCGCGTCTGCTATGATTATGGCGGTCTGGCAGGACTGGATATCATATATCGTGCCGGCAAAAAGAAGAGGCAAATATTTCGCCATGAAGTCACGACTGATGACCGTTTGCCAAATTATAGTTGCTGTTATCGCTGGATTGATGCTGGATAAATTCTCCGCAAAAATTATGACAGTTTTTGTACTTATATGGTTGTCATGCTTTGTGCTCAGGACTATCAGTGCGCTGACTTTTTTCTATCATTATGAGCCGGCAAAAATACACCAAACACAAAAAAGAAAAATTGGATTCAAAAATTTTATGACCGAATATATGACCGGGTCATACGGGAAATTTGTTCTGGCTGTGGCGGCGACTGGTTTCTGTATGGCATTTTATCAGCCGTTTTTGGCAGGGTATATTATCGATGATCTCAAATACAGCTATACACTCTATTCGATTTTTATGATTGTGCCGGCGGTGGTTAGCGCGATTGTTGTAGGGTATTGGGGGAAAATATGCGACAAAATCGGGTATGTCGTGCCAATGAAAATTGCTATTATAGGATTTGTTTGTACGCCGATATTGTTGGCTGTCTGTGAAAAATATTGGCTGCTGATTATTGTGCAAATAATCATCGGTTCAAGTTCGGTCGGATTTGCGCTGGCGGCATTTAGCTATCTTATTAGTATATCAAAGCCAGAGGACAGGCTCTGCTGTATATCATATACCAATGGAGTCAACTTTACCATCGTTGCAACAGGGGCAGTATTAGGAGGTGTGCTGGCGGAATCGTGGCCGGTGATTTTGAATTATCAGTCGCAAACAATTTTTCTAGTTGCAGCTGTTATATTAATGCTGCCTGTGATATTATTGTGGACATTGACAGACGATAAGCCGAAAAAACAAAAATTGTCAACTGTAGATTTGTTTTTCTCTAATCCGAAATTGTCACTGAAGTTTGGATCTGTGATCTCAGGATTGAGACGGCTAAAAAAATGGTAAGGAAAAAGAAAAAAAAGTGTTATTTCATAGCCAATAATAGGAGATCAAATGTCGAAAAAAATAGCTGCCCTATTCATATTTGTACTATGTGTATTGCTGGCAATATCAGGTTGTAATACGACTGAATCAGATGAGTCAACTGAGGCAGGCGAAAACTTTAAGCAGGGCTTGACAGATAAACAGCTGGCAATCCAAAGATGGTTCTCATATCTGACCTTTATGCAGGATCGAAACGAGAAATCATGGAAAGAATTTTATGATGACGGCAATCAAGTGGATGTCACGGCGTTGCGATATCAGTTGGCGTTTTGCTCCTACAGCGCGGCGGCAATGGCAAATCAAACGCCGGCTTATCGACAGCTAATAAAAAAGCAACTGTCCGATCTGTGCGAAAGGATGATCGATTATAGGTGCTGGCCGTATGTCACGCGATATTGGAACTATCAGAATGGGCCAATCGATCCGGCTAAATATGAAAATGTTATGTATACCGCGCATCTGACGCAAATGATGTGTCTCTACGAACATCTGACAGGGGATATGGTCTATTCGGAAAAAGGATGGGACTTCGTAGATAATAAAAATCGCAAAACTCATTACAATCTTGAAAAAGCAATCCAAAGGCTGCATGTGCAATCTGTCAACGATCCGACAGGAGGAATTGCTTGCGAACCGAATCAGATTTTTGCCACCTGTAACAGTCACAGCGCGATATCGTTTATGCTGTTCGATTTGATGCATGGAACCGACTACGAAAAGGCAAACGAAAAATGGTTCAAATGGATGGCTACGAATTTTCTAAACAAAGTGCCGCTGACAAGAGAGTTTATGTATATTAGATATAATAATAAGCTGAAAATGTTTACGCCGATGGGAGATGTCGGGGCTGATTGCTGGGCGCTGGGGTGGGGCTATCTGTGGTTCGGCGATGTGGCGTTTGCGGAAAAAGGACTAAGCCATATCAAGAAATTGGCGAAATGGTTCTATCCGGAAAAAGATCAGGCTTATGCTAAAAATAGCAAGGTGATTGGCTGCTGCGGCGGCGGATCGCTGAATGTGGCTAACTCGTTTTTGCCGCTATTGGCTGTACAAGTAGAAGGAGCAAATAGCGAAATTGCGAAAAAATCGCTCAACTGGCTAACAGCTAAACTGGCAAGAGAAATCGATACAGATGGCGACGGATATAAAGAATCCTACTATTATCACAGCTGTCAAATGCATAAAATCTCCGCAACGGCTAATATCGCAACAGCTCTGGTAACTGACGGGGACTCGCTGAGAAAATTTTACCAAACAAGCCGAAAAAATATCCTGACCGAACCAACATTGGAAAAAGTTGACTATCCAAATGTTTATGTCAGGGCAGCGGAATATCAAAAGCCAATCTTGAGATTTGTAATCCTTAAAGCTAACCCGTCATTTGACGAAGAAACGGAAATTGTCTGCTCGCAAATTCCAATAAAAAACAAAGTGACTGTCACCAAAGATGGAAAAAAATATACTAAATTTAAACGCAGTGGAAATAATCTGATAATCCTAACCAAATTAAATGACGAGCATGTCTTCGAAGTGAAAAACTATTAGCCACAGGGCTTCGGAGGACAAGCCACTTGCAATGACAATCTTGAGGTTAGAAGACATGGTGACATTGAAACGCAAAGATTTTAAAAACGAGATTGCCGCTGTCGATCTTTATGGACTATTCTAATACCAAACAGTTAAAATCAAATTGGGCTCAGTCTTTTTGGCCAAAATCATGCCGGTCGTCGAACTAGTACGCTTGATGACCACGTCAGGATTATCGCTGAGCCATTGGTTGATCTGCTTCTCAAGAAAAATCATACTGCCGGGATGAAGCTTGGCGCAAAAAGTTTTTATGCCGGTTATACGATGAGCATCAGAACAAAGCTTGACGGCTTTTTTCTTCTTTTTACTGCTGCCGGAAACAATGTTAGAGCGGGTTGTGCTTATCTTGGGATTGGCGGGCGAAGGACTGTTGCCAATGTTCAAAGGAGTGTGGTTAATGCGATAGCCTGTGCCGTCTGAATCTTCAAAAACAATTAAATCATCGCCAATATTCAACGGCTCATCTGTAATGTCAGATGACTGATTCAACTGGTTGTCAGAGGTGATTGCCTCGTCAGAAACCTGCCCACTGCTATTGTCTTCTTCTATGGCCATGAAAAACTCCTGCAATTACTCATCAATTGTTTTTTTTTGTCTCCTGCTAACAGCTACTATCTTATTCTAATAAATCAAGGGCCTAATGCCAAAAATAATCTCAATCTTTTTTCTGAGACTCTAAAGCAGCTTCAGCTTGCTTTTTAGCTCGCTTGGTGTCCTCTTGGGCTTTTTTGGTTTGCTCTTTAGCTTGTTTAGTCTGCTTCTTGGCTTCTTCTGTCTCTATTTTAGCTTTTTTAGTTTCCTCTTTGGCTAACTGTAGTTTGGTTTTGGCTAGCTCAAGATCAACCAAAGCTTGTTCCTTCTCGATATCTGAACGTAACTTGTCAAGCCGAGCTTTTTCCGCCTGCTGCTTGATGAGGTCCGTCTGGATACGACTGCCAAGAGGATCGCTTAAAATGTCCTTCAAATTTCGCTTGTAACGAATCTCCGTGTGCTTGTGCTTGATCTTCGTTATCATCTCCTCATAATCAACGCTGCCAGAGGAAATCGTGGGAGTAATGATGAAAAGAATCTCTTTGCCTCGCTCCTCAAAATCTTTACTCGAAAACAAAACGCCAACCAGCGGAATGTCCTTGAGTAACGGAACGCCGCGAATAACAGAACGCTTCTCAGTTTTTCTGATCCCGCCAATGATCAAACTCTGCCCCTGCTTAATACGGTTCTCCTTGTTTATTATCTTTCGCTCAGTAATGATCGGGATCTGCTTGACGCCCTCTGGAGTTGATTTGGAACCGATGATAATCTCGGTCTCAAGGCCAATGTAACCGTCAGCATAAACGTGAGGAGTTATCTTGAGCATATCCTTGACAATCACGTATTCAGTGGTCATATAAGGGACGCCGGTTTCGGGGGTGACCTCCTTAGGCAAAGGAACGTGATCCTCTGTTACTATCATGGCGGTCTTGCCGTTGACAACTTCCAAAATTGGGTTCATCAATATCTTCAAATAACCGCGAGATACCAAAATGTCAACCAACGCGCGGAACTCATGGCCGGCTATACCTAAATTGCGAGAATAGCCAACTTTTAAACCTATCAATTCACGAGCCTCGTCACGTAACGATGCGCCAGGAAACGCAGGCTGCAAAATGCCAGCGACAGTTTTACCGCCTAATGCAATGCCGCCAAGCAAATTGTCAATCTTGATCGTGGTCTCCCAGTCCATCGTAGTGTCAGCGTATAACTCAGAAACTATGCAGTCAATCTTGACCTGAATCGGTGGAACGTCAATGTGCTCCATAAAATCCAAAACCATATCAGCTGCAGATTTGTTCGGGGCTTGAATAATTAGCAGGTTTGTTGCAGCCGAACTGCTGACTTTGTAGCCAAGCTGCTCTTTGATAATATTGTGAAGTTTGTCAACTGTGTGGTGACGGGCGAAATAGAAAACCTTGCTGTTGTCCTTGCCAATGATTATCTTGGACGGTTGAGTGTAGATGCGGGGCCTCGGCTGGTTCGGGTCGGCTGTGACCTTGATGCGGCTGATCTCAGAAAGAATACGCTGTGATTCTAACTCAGAACTCTTCTCCTCAAAAAAATCGCCGCAGCCGGAAATAAACAAAAACAATACCAAAACTGATACGCAAAATATGTTGTGGGGACTTAAAATAGTGCGTTTGGATATCTTGGGCATTGTTGGAACTATCCGTAATTATAAAAAATCAGGCTATCTTACTAAAGCTCAATCTATCGACCAAATAGAGAATTTACAAGAATATTCTGGCTGAAAAGTTTAGATTAGACCTGAGAAGTGTTTTTTGGTAACCTCTGAAACCACTATGGCAAAAAAAGAACAAAAAAATACAGAGCAAATCAAAGTGTCGTTTATATCGCTGGGCTGTCCAAAGAATACGGTCGATAGCGAACGAATGCTGGCGGAAATTGTGCAGGCGGGATTTTTGCTCGCTAGCGAGCCGCAGGATTCCGATGTGGTCGTTATCAATACATGCGGATTTATCGAGCCGGCAAAACTCGAGGCAATCGAAACAATCAAGGCAGCAGTCGAACTGAAAAATATTGCAGTGGTCAAAAAAGTGATAGCTGTTGGATGTCTTGCTGAAAGAATGGCAGGCGAATTGCTGAAAGTTGTAGAAGGATTAGATGCTGTTTCAGGGCTTGATTATCGAGATGATATCTGTCAGGTCATTAAACAAACACTAAAATTAAAAGATGGTGAACAACTAAACTTTAATCAGGAAACCGCTGGCAATAATACCGATAGTGACATCGAAAAGCCAAGTCACGCAATCAGCGATGACAGTTGCAGATTGCTGATCACGCCGGCCCATTCGGCATATCTGAGAATCAGCGAAGGTTGTGACCATAAATGCAGCTTCTGTACGATTCCGGCAATTAGAGGGCCGTTTAGGAGTAAGCCGCAAGAACAAATCATAAAAGAAGCTCGCGAACTGGCAAAGGCTGGGGTGGTTGAGCTGAACCTTATCGCACAGGATTCGGGCTACTACGGCAAGGATTTCGGGATTAAAAACGCTCTGCCTGCATTGCTGAAAGAGCTGGAAAAAATCGATGGCATTCACTGGATACGGCTGATGTATATGTATCCGGCTGGCTTGACGGACGAGGTGATCGAGGCTATCGCCGAAAGCAAAAAAATCGTGAAATATATCGATATGCCAATCCAACATATAAATGATGAAGTATTAAAAAACATGAGGCGGCCGGACCGAAGCAGTCAAATCAAGTCGCTGATCGAAAAACTGCGAAACAAAATTCCGGAAATCGTTATCAGAACGACAGTAATAGTTGGGTTCCCAGAAGAAACAGACGAACAATTCGGCCAACTGATAGATTTTGTTAAATGGGCAAAATTCGAGGCGCTTGGTGCTTTCTCATACTGCAAAGAACCAGAAACAGAAGCGGCGAAAATGGAGTGCCAAATCAATGACGATGTGAAAAATTTTAGAAGAGATAAACTGATGGCAACGCAACAGCATGTCGCTTTCAAAAAAGCAAAAAAAATGGTCGGGCGAAAACTGAAAGTGTTGATCGACTTGGTCGACCAAAATGGATTCTCTGCCAGATATTACGGGCAGGCAATGGATGTCGATGGGATCTGTATCTGGGGGCAAAATCAAGTTGAGGCTCAGGCGAAAACGGGGGAGTTTAAGAATGTCAAGGTCACCGCGGCAAAAGG
The DNA here is from genome assembly GCA_965370955.1 of uncultured bacterium. Classification (GTDB taxonomy): domain Bacteria; phylum Planctomycetota; class Phycisphaerae; order Sedimentisphaerales; family Anaerobacaceae; genus CBDUWP01. The sequence goes on from CBDUWP010000001.1 coordinate 11,707, forward strand.
GTATGACCTGATCGTGGAATTGATCGGCGAATAAAAACATAAATGTAAATGTTGCCAGTATGACGATTTTAAGTTGATTTATTCGCAAATGCACCCTAAAATCAAACGTATGATTAAACATGTGCCAAATATTATGACGTTTGGGCGGTTGGTGCTGACGGTTGGATTTTTAGCTATGATATTGCATTCGCCGAATGTCGAAAAGTCAAGAGCGTTGTTTTTCGATGTGGCTTTCGTACTTTTTGTGATTACGGGAGTGACCGACTTACTCGACGGGTTCGTCGCAAGGCGATACAATGTCACCAGCAAACTCGGAAGAATTATGGATCCGCTGGCTGATAAATTTCTGGTCTGTGGAGCCTTTTGCTGCTTTGCTGTCGTAGGGGTGCCGTCACTGTTTGACGGACAAATCGCAAGCCAATATCAATCGGTTATCCTCTGGGCAGTCTTCATTGTTCTTATGGCAAGAGAAGTGTATGTCACGCTGTTAAGGCATGTTGCAGAAGCGAAAGGCATCAGTTTTGCAGCCACAGCGTCAGGGAAAATAAAAATGTTCCTCCAATCATTCACTATCGGAACAGTTCTGATAAAAACAGGCCATGTCACTAGAATCTGGGGAGACTGGTTCACTGCTATTACGCTAGCTCTGATGGTCGCTGCGACAATTATATCAGGCATCAGGGCAACGCAACGGAAAATATGAGCCAGCGAAAGGCCATTACACAAATGACCAACCAACTGTTCGGCTAAAATTGCAAAGCTAATTGTATTATTTATGAAAAAATCACGACATGGATGAAAAAAAAGTTAAACGTATTTTTGTCAGTGCCCTAGAGCCAAGTGCGGATGTTCATTGTGCGGCGCTTATCGAAGCAATCAAACAAAGGACTGGGCGAAATGTAGAATTTGTCGGGTTCGGCGGAGATAATATGGCAGAGGCTGGATGCGAACTTATCGAACATACAACCGCGTCGGCGGCGATGATCTATAATGTGTTCTTCAAAATATGGCATTTTGTGAAACTGATCTATAAAGCTAAAAAATATCTCAAAAATAATCCGGTCGAGCTCGCTATCGTATGCGATTCGCCGGCGTTTAATTTCCATGTGGCAAAAGCGGCTAAAAAAAATGGCGCAAAAACCCTGTTCTATGTCGCTCCGCAATTGTGGGCGTGGGCCAGCTGGAGAATTAATAAACTGAAAAAATGCTGCGATAAGCTATGCTGCATATTGCCGTTTGAAGCCAAGTGGTTTGAGGACAAAGGCTTAGAGGTGACGTTCGTAGGGAATCCGCTGTTCGATAATCTGGACGTTGTGCCGCGAAATTGCAGAAAAAATTACGAATCGTTCTCGCCGAAAAATCTAACGCTAGCAATGGTGCCCGGATCAAGAGATGCAGAAATCAAGACGCTCTGGAGGCCAATGCAGCAGGTGGCAAACAAACTAAGAAAAAAATATCCGCATATACAAAATGTCGCTGTGGCTGTCGATCAGGAAAAGCTTAATCTGATGAGAAGCTCACAAATTTTAGGATTTAGATGCCGATACGAATTGGCAACGGTAAATCGAACCTGCGCAGAAGCAGATTTTGCGCTGGTGGCAAGCGGGTCGGCAACTCTGCAAGTGGCGGCGGCTGGATGCCCAATGGTCATAATGTATCAAACAAATAAAATACTCTGGAAACTCGTCGGGCGATGGCTTATCAAAACCAAATTTTTATCGCTGGTCAATATACTAGCAAATAAAGAGCTAGTGCCGGAATTTATGCCGTATTTTGACAGTACCGAACCTATCGCAAAAGCGGCTGAAGAAATCATAGATGACAGCGATAAGATGGGCCAAATCAATGGCGAACTTGTCGATATGGCAGAGGAGTTCAACGGAAAAAATGCCTCAAAACTTACAGCAGCAGCAGTTCTCGATATGCTTTCGCCTTCATAATGACACACTTGAAGTTGGATCGGTTTTTTGACGAGAGATTGCCGCAGTCAGCCTACGGCCTCCTTCGCAATGACAATCTTAAAATGGTTTTGCAGGACAAGCCGCTCGCAATGAAAAATAAGGGGAAAGTCCTATAATCAACCCAGTTCCAGTGCTGGCAGCTAAATAGAGTTTTATTTTGACAATTAACCCAATTCGACGTAAAATTAGCCCTCTATAATACGCTACAATTGATTTTTGAATAATGCAGACTCTGCGGTGATTGGGATTTAGGACGAAAACGGAAATTGACTAAAATAGCAACCGACAAAAAAAACAAAAAGGCAACAGCTAAAATTGTGCCGGTTCACAGCCAAGCACAACTGCTCGGCAGAACTATACCGGAATCTCTGGCCGCCGAAGCTGCAGTATTGGGATCGATGATCGTTGATCCAGTCTGCGTGGCAAATGTTGTCGAAGTTCTAAACAGCCAATCGTTCAACAGAATCGAACATCAAATGATTTTCGAGGCATTGATCCATCTCTATGAAAATAATAGCGGACATGGTATCGATGCAGTGCTGCTAAAAGATGAACTCGAAAGAAGGAAGCAGCTAAAAGAAATCGGATCAGTCGAGTATCTGGCGAAAATTATGGAGTCAGTGCCGTCGTCAGCAAATATTGACTACTACGCGTCAATAGTTAAAGCAAAGGCGCTGCAAAGAAGTCTGATAGTCGCGGCAACGGAAATTCTTAACGAGGCTTATGACCCGGCAGGTGAAGTGGACGAAAAAGTCGATAACGCCGAGCAGAAAATTTTTGCGGTGACAAGTGAAAAAATTTCCAAAACGGCTGAAACCATGAAAAGCCTTGTGACAAAAACGTTTGACCTCATAAGCAAACGTAAAGGCCATCATGTCACGGGAATCTCCACAGGATTCTACGAACTCGATGATATGACAAGCGGGTTGCAAAACGGAGAAATGATTATCGTGGCGGCAAGGCCAAGTATGGGAAAAACGGCGCTGGCACTGAATATCGCTGAATATATCGGAATAGAAGAGCAAAAGCCAGTGGCTATCTTCTCTCTCGAAATGGGATCGCAGCAACTGGCCGAAAGATTCCTCTGCAGTAGAGCAAGGGCTGATTCGCAAAGGGTTAGAAAAGGTATGATCGATGATGGACTCGCGAGCAAATTAGCCTATGCCTGCGAAGAATTCGCGACCGCGCCGATCTTTATCGATGATACGCCGTCTCTTACGCCGCTGGAACTGAGAGCAAAGGCAAGGCGATTGAAAAGCCAATATGATATATCATGTATCGTGGTGGATTATCTACAGCTAATGCATATCTCTGGAAGAGTCGAGTCGAGGCAACAGGAAATAACGACAATATCAAGGTATCTAAAGGCGACGGCAAGAGAACTGAAAGTGCCGATCGTAGTGCTTAGTCAACTCAATCGAGCAGCAGAAGGGCGAGAAGGACATAGGCCGAGAATGAGCGACCTGAGAGAGTCGGGAAGTATCGAGCAAGATGCCGATGTGGTTATGCTATTACATCGAGAAGATTATTATCACAAAGGTGATGCGGATTACGAAGATAATAATACGGCGGAAATTATTATCGCAAAGCAAAGAAATGGCCCAACTGGATCCATAGAAATGGTCTTCTTGGGAAAATATACAAGGTTCGAAAATGCTTCGCATATAGCTGAACCTGATTTAGATTATGATGATACACAAACAGCACCCTTTTAATAATAAATGATGAAAATGGTAAAGATGAAAATAAAAGGGGAAACGGAAGTCGAAAAAATTAGCAGGATGCTTAAGGAGCAAAAATAATGAAGAGTATCTTCAAAAAGAAATTGTTCGCTGGAATTATTATTGCAATTTTAGCCGGACAGATATCGCTGGCAGCAAAACAAAACGGACAAGAAAAAATACTGGGCGAAGTTGCCGTGTCAGGAAATACCAGTATCAAAGACAGCGAGATTATCGCTAAGGCGAGAAGCCGGGTCGGGCAACAATTTCAGATCTCTGTAGCAGAAGAAGATTGTAAAAGAATCGCTGTCATGGAAGGGGTCGAATACTGCTATTATAACTCAACTGTCGTAAATGGAAAAATAAAGCTGACCTTCGTGGTCGTGGAAAAAAATCTGGTAAGAAGTATCAGGTTTGAAGGGAATTATACGTTCGCCGCTAAAAAGCTATTGAAAAAAATCGATGTCAAAACCGGTGACTATTTTACAATCATTATGGCAGAAGAAGGAAGGAAAGCACTTTATGAATATTATCGCAAAAAAGGCTATGCTTTCGCTGCTGTCAAGCTAGAGCCGGCGGGATTGGCAAAAGGGCAAATCCTCTATAATATCAGCGAAGGGCCGAGAGTTAGAATCAGTGCGGTCAAGCTAAAAGGCAATGAAAAAATAAAAACAAAGGATCTGAAAAAAGTTGTTAAACTGAAAAAAAATAAGTTCATCTTTTTCAAAAGATATCTAAACGAAGAGCATATCAAAAAAGAATTGGTGCGGCTGCAAAATGTTTATTATGACCATGGCTATCTGGATGTGGGGATCCAAGTTAATCGGTCATTTAATAATGAAAAAACTAAAATCGTGATCACCTTTATCATAAATGAAGGCAATGCATATGTCGTAGGAAATGTGGCGATCGAGGGAGTGACTCAGAAAAAAACCGAAGACCTGAAAAAAGAAATGGTGCTCGAAGAAAAACAAACATACAACGAAAGAAAAGCGAAAGAAGATGTCGATACAATCCTGAAAGCTTACAGAACTGACGGGTTTATCGATGTCACTGTAGATAAAGAACAAAAATTTATATCTGATACCACAGTCGATGTACATTACAAAACTGAAGAAAAATCACGATACAAAATCGGGGCTATCAATATCAGCGGCAACGAAGATACCCAAGATAAAGTCATACGAAGGGTACTCGACGAATATGATTTCAGCCCGGGAAAATGGTATAATGCAGATTTGGCAAGGGCCAACGGGCAAGGACAACTCGAAAAACTCGTCAAAAGAACCGCTGTGCTGGAGTCGGTCGTGATTACGCCTGTCAAAAAAGGAGATGACTTAGCTGATGCACAAGTCACTGTCGTCGAAGGACAAACAGGGTCCATCATGCTGGGGGCGGGAATCGCATCTGATAGCGGACTGATGGGACAAATCATATACGAACAGAAAAATTTCGATATCAAAGATAAGCCAAAAAGCTTCTATGAATTTATAACGGGAAAAGCTTACAAAGGGGCTGGCCAAAATATGAGGATAGCACTACAGCCGGGAACTGATCAATCGACGTATTCTATCAGCTTTACCGAGCCGTATCTATATAACAAGCCGATGTCCTTGAATTTTTCCGCTTCAATCTTCGAAAGAGGGCAGGAATGCTACGAGGAACAGAGAATTCGATCCTATTTCGGGTTAGAAAAAAGATATAAAAGCAAGTGGCGAAGAAGCGTAAGTTTCAGAGCGGAACAAGTGACTGTCGGCAGTCTCGATTTCGACGCGCCAGAAGCAGTGGTGGACGATAAAGGAAAAAGCACCTTCGCTGGTATCAAGCTGGGCATAACAAGAAATCTGACCGATGACGCAATGAATCCAAGCAAAGGGACAATTGTTCAGGCAAGTTTCGAGCAAGTTGGAGGAGATCATATCTTCAGCATATTGAGCGGAACTTATAAAAAATTCAAGACGCTGAATATCGATCTGGCTGACAGGAAAACAATACTGGCTACAAAACTGCACGCAGCTGCTATCATTGGAGATGCACCAGTGTATGAAAAGTTCTATGCAGGTGGGGCAAGCAGCATAAGAGGTTTTGAATATCGAGGAGTCAGCACAAGAGGAAGGCCGAGAGTCGGCGGAGTAAACACCAACGGCAAAAAGAAAGATCCGATAGGAAGCAACTGGCTGTTCTTGGCGAATGCCGAGGTAACAGTACCACTGGCAAGCGATAATTTCGCAATGCTGTTCTTCGTCGATGCAGGAGCTATCGATTCGGGTAGTTTTAGAGCGTCTGTTGGTACGGGTGTGCAAATTTTGATACCAAGATGGTTTGGGCCAGTGCCTATGAGATTTGAACTGGCAACGCCGCTGATGAAATCTGGAGATGATAAAACGCAAGTGTTTAGCTTCTCTGTCGGAAGATTATTCTAAAACAAATAAAAGCTATATAAAAAAAATGCTAATTTTTTTGTGAGGATTGTGGATATGAATAAAAGAAATGTTGTTTACAGTTTGGTGATAACAGCTGTCGTGATGCTGGCTTGTTTTCAAATGACTGATGCTAAGCCGGCAAAAAATAGCGGCAAAACGAAAATAGGCGTAGTAGATATAAGGAACGTCTTCGAGAACAGCAAAAAAAATGACAGCTATCGAAAATCAGCAGATGCCGAACAGCAACAAATTATCGCTGAACTCGATAAAATGAATAAAGAAATCGAACTTGCTCAAGCCGGACTAAATACGCTAAAGCCCGGAACTAAAGATTATGAGGATGAAGCGAAAGCTGTGATCGAAAAACAAGCGAATCTACAGGCTAATCAGGAATTCTATAAACAAACATTGTCCAGAAAAGATCAAAAATGGACAGAAGATGTGTATAACGAAATCTTGAGGCTTACGGCGGAAGTCGCTCAGCAAAAAGGACTGGATCTGGTGCTTGAAAAAAATGTGCCTATGTCACCGGCTATGAATGCAAATGAATTGATGCTGAATATCCGTACGCATAAGGTGCTGTATAGTGATGGTTGTGAAGATATTACAAATGAAGTTATGGCTAGATTAGATGCGGCTAAGTAATAAGTGATAAGTGATAAAAAAGGTCATATTGCATGAAGGTGACAATTAAACAGCTGGCTGAAAAAATCGGTGCTGAGTTGACAGGTGCAGGCAACGAAATGGTTGAAAGTGTTATGACCATAGAGGCGGCAAGTGACAATCAGGTGACGTTTGCTAAAGGCAATAAGCATCTGAAAAAACTAGCGATGTCTAAGGCGGCGGCTGTCATTATCGATAAACAGGTAGAAAATCTTGAAATGACGCAGCTCGTTGTGAAAGATGTCGATAGGGCTTTGATTGCGGCTTTGGGAATCTTTGCACCGGATGAGACAAAGATGATAGCTAAAGTCGACGAAACGGCTGTTATCGCTGATGATGTCGAAATCGATGGAACCTGTTATGTCGGGCCGCAGGTGGTGATCGAAACAGGTTGCAAAATCGGGGAAAATGTCACTATCTCCGCAGGTTGCAAAATTGGTCAAAATGTCACCATAGCAGCCAATACGAAAATAGACAGCAATGTCGTTATATATCGAAATTGCGAAATCGGGAAAAATGTTGTTGTCCAAGCTAATACAACAATCGGATCAGTGGGATTCGGTTATTCATTTATCAATGGAGCCCATCAGCTGATACCGCATAACGGCAATGTGATAATCGAAGATTTTGTCGAAATAGGCGCAAATTGCTGTGTCGATAGGGCGAAATTCGGCGCAACTGTTATCGGGGCTGGAACAAAGCTGGATAACTTGGTCCATGTGGCACATAATGTGGTTATAGGCAAATGCTGCGCGATCGCCGGGCAAGTAGGGGTCGCTGGAAGTGCAGTCCTAGGTGATGGTGTGATTATCGGCGGACAAGCGGCAATCAGAGATAATGTGACTGTGGGGTCGGGCGTTTTGATTGCTGGAAAAACCGGAGTAGGACATGATGTCGAGCCGGGCCAGCAGATTTCAGGTTACGTTGCGATGCCGCATAAGCAAAGTCTAAAGGTGATGATCCTGACAGCGAAGTTGCCAAAGATAGTTAAGCAGCTTAGAAGTCTGGCTAAAACGGTCAAACAATTGAAAAAAAATAAACAATAAAACAAACGTCTGATGTGAAGGCTGACTGAACTTGAAATTACAGAAAACAATAAAAGCTGAATGCTCTATCGCTGGAAAAGGACTGTTTTCTGGACGGGATGTGCGGCTATTGTTTAAGCCGGCACCTGTCGAAACTGGTATCGTGTTCGTTAGAACTGATCTGACAGAGCCGGTGAGAATCGAGGTCGCAGCAAAAAATATTGGACAAATACCAAGAAGAACCACACTGCAAAAAGGTAATGTCACCATCGAAACAACAGAGCATTGCATGGCGGCTGTAAGCGCGCTGGGAATTGATAATCTCATTATCGAAACCGATAGTGCAGAGTTGCCGGCTGCAGGGGGCAGCAGTATCAAATTTTTCAAATTGCTGAAAAGAGCTGAAGTCGTAGAGCAGCAGGGCAAAAAAAAAGAATTTGTCATAACTGAGCCAATCAGCATAACAGAAGGAGGGATGTCAATATATGCATTGCCATATGATGACGATGTGCTGAATGTTACATATGATCTCGATTATGGCGGACATACGGGGATCGGAAGGCAAATGTACAGTTGTCGATTGACAGCTGACGGCTTTGAAAAAAATCTCGCAAGAGCTAGAACATTTCTCTTAGAAGCTGAAGCTAAACAATTTCAGGCCAGAGGTATCGGAACCCATCTGGGGCCAAGAGATATCTTGGTGATCAATTCCGATGGGCCAATCAAAAATAAATATCTGTTTGAAAACGAATGTGTAAAGCATAAAATTCTCGATCTTGTCGGGGACTTAACGCTGGTTGGAAGGGCAATAAAAGGGCGAATCGTGGCCTACAAAAGCGGCCATGTGCTGAACCAAAAATTGGCGGTGAAATTAAGCCAAATGGCGGCTAAACAAGATAGACTCGCTAATTCTGGAACCGATGCAATTTTAGATATCAAAAGGATTCAAAAAATCTTGCCGCATAGGTATCCGCTGCTGTTGGTTGATAGGGTTATAGATGTGCAAGGTGATAGAAAAATTACCGGTATTAAAAATGTTACCTTCAATGAGTTGTTCTTTCAGGGACATTTTCCAACGACGCCTGTGATGCCGGGTGTGCTTATCGTAGAAGCGATGGCGCAGGTGTCAGGTTTGCTATTTGCGCAAAAACTTGAGCATACGGGTAAATTGGCAGTGCTGCTTAGAATGGATGATGTCAAGTTTAGAAAGGCTGTCGTGCCGGGTGATCAACTCATCTTGACCTCAGAAGTACTAAAGCAAAGGAGCAGAACGGCAATATGTAAATGTACGGCGGCTGTTAATGATACGATAGTCACCGAAGCGAAAATAAGCTTTATGCTGGTAGAAGATGAAAAAATCTAAAAAATCGTGAAAGTATAAAGTCTGACAAGTGACAAAGAAAAATGATGTAAACTAATATATGAATATGTAAATCACGGAGGCTACAAAAGAGATCGTATGGCGAATGTACATCCATCCGCTGTTATTGCGGAAAATGTTGAGCTGGCAGAAAATGTTGTCATAGGGCCAAATTGTGTTGTCGGAAAAGGCAGCTCGATCGGAAGTGGTTCAACCTTACTGGCTAATGTTATTGTCGGGCGAGATGTCACTATCGGTGAAAATAATCAAATGTCACCTAATGCTGTTGTTGGAGGCCAGCCGCAAATCTTGGGGCTAGGGCCAGATGGCGAATATGGAAAGCTGACCATCGGAAACAATAACATTATTAGAGAAAATGTCACTATACATCCAAGTATGCATCCCGATAAAACCACCAAAATTGGCAATAGCAATTTGCTGATGGTTGGAGTGCATATCGGACATGATTGCGAGTTAGAAGATGATATTGTCTTTAGCAACTATACGCAAATATCAGGTCACTGTCATATTCAACAGGGAGTGTGGTTCAGCGGAATGGTGCTGGTGCATCAATTTATCACGATCGGGAAATGGTGCTATGCAGCGGGAATGGCTGGCATAAATCATGATGTGCCGCCGTTTGTGATCGTTAGCGGACACTATCCGCCAACAATTAGAGGTATAAACAAACGAGGACTCTCAAGGGCTGGGCTAAACGAAAAGCAGCAAAAAGAAATTATGGCTGCCTATAAAAAGCTTTATCGAAATGGAAAAAACTTGATTAAAAATGCGCAGCAAATGAAAGATGAAGGAAACAATCCCGAAAATGTAAAGGCTATGATCGATATTATTATCAACGGAAGCAAACATCGATATGGCCGACATCTCGAATTGTTCAGGTAACAAAAAAAACTCTATCTGATGATTATTACTTTAATATCTATGAGGTTAAGATGACTAAATTACGGACCGCTGTTGTTGGAGCGGGGAAAATGGGTTCGATTCATGCTAAGGTTTATAGCAGCTTGCCGGATAGCGAACTGGTGGCAATCGTCGATAGTGATGAAAAAAGAGCAAAGAAAATCGCTAAAAAATTTAAATGTCAAGCAATAACCGACTGCGAAAATCTGATAGGGAAAGTCGATGCTGTGACAATAGCTACACCAACTGTAACGCATATGCAGTTGGCGGAAATTTTTATAAAAAATAAAATAGCAGTACTAATCGAAAAGCCATTAGCCGAAACCGTCGAGCAATGTCAAAAAATCGTGGCTCTGGCAAAAGAATATGATACCGTCGTGGCTGTGGGACATTCGGAAAGATGTAATCCTGTGATCCAAGCTGTGAAAAGATTGCAGATTAAACCACTGTTTATTGAGGCTGTCAGAATAAGCCCGTATCCGTTTAGATCGACGGATGTTGGCGTGGTGCTGGATGTGATGATTCATGATATTGATATAATTTTGTCACTGGCGGCAAGCAAAGTCAAAGAAGTGCAAGCGATAGGAGTCGGCGTGATTGATAATGATGAAGATATCTGTAACGCTAGAATTACGTTTGAAAATGGATGCGTGGCTAATGTCACCGCCAGCAGAATAGCAATGAAAACTGAACGAAAAGTCAGACTCTTTAGCAAAAAAGCCTATCTGAGCCTAGACTATTTCAAAAAGGCTGGAACCATCGTTAAAGCAAATACAGACAATGTCGATGTCGTAAAAAAAATCAGGCAACTGAAAAATGCCGGGAAATTCGACCTCTTGACAACTAATTGGTCAGAGCTTTTCCATATAGAAAAATTGCAAATCGATGACAAAGAACCGCTGAAAGTTGAACAAGAGGCTTTTCTAAAGGCTGTCGCAGACCGAAATTATCAGCCGGAAGTGGGAGCAGAAGAAGGAGCGGCTGCTATCGAATGTGCACATAAAATATTGGAATCATTACAAAAGCATCAATTAGATTGAGAAAGTATGTCGATGATGGAAATTGCCGGATCTGTCACAATCAATAGCTGTACAATTGTTGTCGTGCCGAGATATTGCGAAACCGACCAAGGGGCAGTAGTGCATCATAGTGTCTATCCAATATGGCTGGAAATGGGCAGAACACAATTGCTAAAAGATAACGAATTGGCTTATAAAGATCTCGAAGCAAAAGGTGTGTTTTTCGTTATCGCTGAACTCAAAATAAAATATCGAAGGCCGGCAAAATATGATTGTCCAGTGAAAATCGTTACAACCTGCACAAATGTTACCGCGAGCAAAATCCAGCATGAATATGTCCTGACAGATGAAGAAACAGGGGAAATACTAGCGCAAGCAGAAACAGTTTTGGCTTGTGTCGGAACGGATAAAAAAATCAGACGCATACCGAAATTTATGTATCCAGCATAAAGAGCCCTTTTGCCATATAAATCATTAATATGTTGACTTGAACCATGGGGTAAATTACACTCCAGACTACTGTTGAATTGTTCATGAATCCTAATCGAGAACCTGCGGATATGACTGATAAAAAAGAAAATTGCGGCGTCTTTGGTGTGTTTGGAGATGACGGAGCTGTACAAAGAACCTTTTTCGGCTTACATAGTCTGCAGCATAGAGGACAAGAATCAGCTGGAATCGCAGCAAGCGACGGAGAATATATCTCGTGCCACACAGGAATGGGAACCGTCAAACGAGTCTTTAGAAATCATCGCGATACTCTCGATACATTAAAAGGCGATGTCGCTATCGGGCATGTGAGATATTCGACGACAGGGTCATCGCAAATTATTAATAGTCAACCAATTCTGCTGGGCTATTCCAGAGGGCAGGTCGCGATAGCACATAATGGAAATTTGATAAATGCCTCGCTTTTAAGAGATGAATATGAGGCTTATGGAAGCATATTCAAATCAACATGCGATACGGAAATTATTGCACATCTTTTAGCTAAGCCAAGCCATGTGGCAAAACCAGATCCGTTGGCGCATGTGCTGAACCATTTGCAGGGGGCCTATTGCATCCTGTTCCTATTTGAAGATCGAATCGAGGCGGCTAGAGACCCTTACGGAGTGCATCCATTATGCGTCGGAAAAACCGACGAAGGAAAATTTGTCGTGGCTAGCGAATCATGTGCGCTGGATGCAGTCGATGCAGAATTTATTCGAGAAGTAGAGCCGGGAGAAATTGTTACACTAAATAAAGATGGACTGTCAAGCAGATTCTTTGCAGGGCCTAAGGCTGTTACGCCGGGACACTGCATCTTTGAACATATATATTTCGCTAAACAAAACAGCTTCTTCTTCGGCGAAAATGTCCATATGTTCAGGAAAAAAATTGGAAGGCAACTCGCTATCGAATTTCCGGCTGATGCAGATGTGGTTATACCGGTGCCGGACTCAGGGACAGCGGCTGCAATTGGATTCGCAGAAGAAAGTGGACTCCCCTTTGATATGGGACTAATTAGAAGTCGCTATGTCGGAAGAACGTTTATAGCACCGGATCAAAAGCTGAGGGAAATGGCTGTCAAAATGAAACTTGCACCTGTTAAGCAGGTGGTCGATGGAAAAAGAGTGGTCGTAGTGGACGACTCTATCGTGAGAGGGACTACGACAAAAGGGAAAATTAAGGCTTTGAGAAAAGCTGGAGCAAAAGAAATACATGTGAGAATTAGCTGTCCGCCGATTCGATTCCCATGTTTTTATGGGGTAGATTTTCCAACGAAAAAAGAACTCGTGGCAAACGATAGAACCGTTGAACAAATCAGAGAATTTCTAGACGTGGATTCGCTGGGCTATATCTCGCTGGAAGGATTGCTCGATTGCGGAGTCTTGCCGAATGATCATTATTGTACGGCGTGCTGGAGCGGAAAATATAAAATACCTGTCGATAAAGCAGTTAATAAGTTCGCAATGGAATATAATAATATGCCGCTGTTCGATCAAAATTATGAGCAGTAAAAGGACGCTGAATATAAATGGCTGACAATTTGACATACGAAGATTCTGGCGTCAATATCGATGCGAATGACCAGATGGTAGATAAAATCTACTCGTCTGTGTCGTCGACCTTTGGGCCGAGAGTTATGGCACTAAAGGGCGGGTTCGCGGGAATGTTTCGGCTGGATTATGACGAAAAATTGTTCCGAAAAAATTATAAAGAGCCAGTACTTGTCGCATGTACAGATGGCGTCGGAAGCAAGGTGCAGCTGGCGTCAGAAATGAAAAAATATGATACGGTCGGTATCGATCTGGTGGCGATGAGCGTGAATGATATGCTTGTGCAAGGCGCGGAGCCACTATTTTTTTTGGACTATATCGCTGTGCATAAACTCGACCCGGAAAATATCGCAGAAATGGTTAAAGGCGTGGCAGATGGCTGCAAAGATGCAGGATGTGCACTGATCGGCGGAGAAACAGCTGAAATGCCGGGGACATATAAAGAAAAAGATTTTGATATGGCCGGTTTCGCTGTCGGAGTGGTCGAACGAAAAAAAATCATCGATGGGAAAAATGTTAAAGCTGGGGACGTCCTCTTAGGGCTGGCCTCAAGCGGTATCCATAGTAATGGCTATTCGCTGGTGAGAAATATATGCTTCAAAAAAGGCGGGCTCAAAATGACGGATATGCCGCCGGAACTAAAAGGGAAAACGCTGGGCGAAGTACTGCTGGAGCCGACAAAAATTTATGTTGAGCCTGTGATAAAATTGCTGGCAAAATATAAAACCAAAGCAATAGTCCATGCAATGGTCCATATCACCGGCGGCGGACTTATCGGAAATATACCGAGAGTGCTGCCGAAAAATTGCAGTGCTGTACTGGAAAAAGATGCGTGGCAAGTACCAGATATTTTTGAATTCCTACAAAGAAGAGGGCCAGTCGCAGAAGATGAAATGTTCAAAGTTTTTAATATGGGGATCGGGTTTGTATTGGTAGTTGCTGAAGATTTTGCGAAATCAGTCGAAGCGAAATTGACAGATTATGGCCAAAAAGTCTACCAAATCGGGCGAGTGATCGAAGGTGATCAAAAAGTTATATTGAAATAGGATACTGGGGCGTCTGGGCGAGATTAAACAAAAGGTTAAAGTGTGATGGGGGTTATCTTGACCTTTATTTGTTTGCCGGCTCCGGGCCAACTCATTTGATTGTGCCAATTCCAAGCTTTGGCGGTAGCGGCTTTGATGCCTATCTCAAGAGCAAAGCTAAGCTTCGATGTCGCTAAAAAACTCTTAACAAAACCAGCTAAAAAATAGTCACCGCAGCCAGTTGTTGAAAAAACGTTACTCTGGCGATTTACAAATTTGCCCGTGTAACTGTCTGTTTTGCTGGCGGCAATAGCGCCCTTGTCGCCGCGACTGACTAAAACTATTTCAACTCTGTCCAAAAAATGTTGGGCTGATTGGCAAATGGTCTCTGCGGATGAGTTGGATCTTATGCCGGCAAGTTGCGAAAATTCGGCAATGTTGGGTGAGATTAGCCATAGGCCGCCGGCTGATATTATTTCCTGAAAGGCTGGCCCGTAGCTATCTAATACAATTTTGGCAGACTTATCCTTACATAAATCGATGAGCTCCATTATCTCAACAATAAATTCGTGCGGCAATTGGCCAGAAAAAATGCAGATGCTGTTACTGTCAATGATAGGTTCAAGGAGGGTTTTTAATTTGGAAAGGTTGACTCTATCAGCTAGATCGGTTTGCTGGACGAGATGAAGTTCTCTTTTTTGATCGCTGTCAATCAAGGTCATGTTGCGGCGGGTGGGCCTATCCACTGTCACTATCTGTGTCGAAATCATTGCAGAAGAAATGGCTGACTGCATGTCACCGAAATCATTGCCCCAAAGGCCGCTGGCAATCGTGGCTTGACCCATCCATGCAAGTGCAGACGAAACATTAAGCGATTTACCGGCTGGTGACTCAGCTAATTTGTAAATGTTGCAGGTTGAATTATAGTCCAAATTGGGGCAGTTGTAAATGATGTCCCAAGCCGGCGAAAGGCCTATTGTGATGATCTTTGGCATTTTCGGTTATCCGAAATAATCTAAAATTATGTGAAATTTGATAGCGATAACCATACTCTAGCAATCTTTGATGGTTAAGCAAGGGATAAAAGCTGTTTGTGTTCTTGGACGATTTTTAGTAAAATCTAGCAGAAGATTTATAATTGCTGAAAGCTTAAAAATTGTTAATGGAAATTTGTGGATGGTAAAATGCTGACTGATAATATATTGGATTTGATTGGAAATACACCGCTGTTGAAACTCAAAGATGAGCCGATTTTTATGAAAGCTGAGTTTCTAAATCCGGGCGGATCAATAAAAGATAGAGTCGCAATGGCAATGCTGCAAGCGGCTGTGGCTGACGGAAAACTTAACGAAAACTCGATAATCATAGAGCCGACAAGCGGAAATACCGGAATAGCACTAGCTATGGTGGGTAGACTGATGGGGTACAAAGTCGAAATCGTTATGCCGGAAGGAATGAGCGAAGAAAGAAAAAAATTGATTACGGCACTAGGAGCCAAACTAATTCTTACACCAGACGAGTTGAGCATTCCGGGAGCTGTCAAAAAAGCACAGGAATTGGCAAGAGAATCAAGCGAATATTTTATGCCGGATCAATTCAAAAACCCAGCTAATCCAAAAGTACATTACGAGCAAACAGCTGCCGAACTATGGCGACAAACGAGCGGGCAAATCGATTGCTTCATCGCAGGAGTTGGCTCCGGAGGAACATTGCAGGGAGTAGGCAAATTCCTTAAAGAACATAAACCGTCAGTGAAAATTGTGGCGGTCGAACCGAAAAATGTGGCGGCTCTGTTAGGACATGAGCCCGGATTACATCAAATACAGGGCATCGGAGACGGCTTCGTGCCGGAAATACTAGATGTCACTATGGTAGATGATGTGATCGAAGTGACTGACGAAGATGCTATCAGTACCACTAGGCAATTGAGTATGGATTACGGTTGTCTCGTCGGAATCAGCTCAGGTGCTAATGTGTGGGCGGCGAGGCAAATGGCTAAAAAAATCAAAGGAAATATCGCAACAGTATTGCCAGATAGAGCTGAAAGATATTTTAGTACAGCACTTCTATAAAACGTCGTTACCTGTAACAACTATAAGAAAGCAAGTGTTGTCGCTATTGAGAGGTTTAGTACAGCGCTACTATAAAACGATACTACTGTAAAAAAAATCAAGTCTTCATCGAATCCAACTCGAGCATGGCTATCGGTAAAAATATGATGATCGGAAGCCAAGCCCAAAGCTCAGGGATGATCCTGTCGCCGAAAATCGCCTCCGTTGCTAACATCTTACATACGAATGTCATGATATAACAAGAGGTGGTTGTTAGAAAACTGATCAAAATTGCAAACTTCATGCTCTTCGGGTCACGACAAACCAGAATGGGCAAGCTTATCATAAGCATAATCATGTTTATGATGGGGTCGGTGAAACGAAAATGCTTCTGACTGTAAAGCTGGGCGACATCCTTGATCATGGTCTTTTGTTTGGTGAGCTCGTTGAGCTGACGCATACTTAGCATGGGTTTATTACGAGATTTACATCTGACGGGGATGTCACTGGCTGTTAAGTCTGTTTCGTAATAGTCAATTTTTCTGTCACCTAAACCACTGATCTTTTGAGTGAAACGGCCGTCCTCTAAATCCCATCGCTTTTGCGATTTGTTATAAATGGCTTTTTTAGCTGTTATCAAACCCTTGACAGAACGTATGGGGGTGCCGGCTTCTGTTGCACGAACTATGATGGTGACATCGTGAAGACTGGCTGTGGCGGTTTCAAATTTACGCGAGTTAATCAAGGAACCTTTGCTGTCTGTGATGAACCATACGTCGTAAGTTTCACCGCCGGCGGCGCTGTCGTGGCTTCTAACCAATTTACTGCTCAAAGGAGGAATCAAAAATTCCTGATCGACAATCAAAAGGCCAGTTAAAAGAATGGATAAAATAATAATCGGCATAATGACCCGTTTAAGGCTTACGCCGGAAGACATTATGGCAACGAGCTCATTGTTGCGTACCATCTTGCCGAGTGAAAAGACTGCGGCGACAATGTTGATCATGCCTGCGAAATCACGAAAATATAACGTTAAATTTAAACCGTAATAACCAATAATAGCTTTGACTATTGCAAAATTACTCAAACCCTGATCAGACAGCTCTGCGAATTCATCGAGATTGACAAACAAGTCAATGATGACGCGAAGGCCTATTAAAACACCAAAGGCAATCACATAGCCGAGCAAAAAGTTTTTGGCAACATATTTATCTAAAATTTTCATGTTATATCAACTGACCAAAATTTATAATGAAATTAATGTTTCAGTAACTTTTTATAAACCATAAAAGTTATGATTATTAAGGCAAAAAGGCCTGACCACATGATAATAAGGCCGGCAGAACCCCCGGCTGTACTGGAATTTTTCATGATGTTTTTACCTGCCATCATCGAAACAATCAAAAGTGCAGCTGGAATAGAACTGACACCAAAGGAACTGAGAAGGTGACCGCCTTTTAGCAAAATACCTGTCGCAATCCCAATCAAAATCAAAAAAATACAGCCAAGACCAAAAACTAAACGACTGTGAATTTCAGCTGTTATATCAGAAAGAACTTTTTTCAAACTTAGGCTCAAAAGACGCTGCTGGGCTGAAAGATTGGAGGTCTGTTTGTTATGAAGAGCGGCGCCTGTCTTAGCGGGAGTTATCGAGCTTAACAGATTATCTTGGCTAAAGGTTTCGGCAATTGGTTGAGGCAAAAATAGACCGGATAAAATCGTTCTCTGGCCGAGACCTGTTAATTCTGAGTCATCGGAAATGTCACTATCGGCAGGTTTTTGCCAAGTGGCATTGTATAAAGACATTGTTAAAGTAGGGGCTAGCTCATCGCCCTCTAAATGGATTGTGGCTTTGGCACATTGAAAAGTTTTTAGGGTTGTGCCTGTAGATGAATCAAACTCTATTACACGGATCGATCCTGATAAATCTAACTGGCTGTCGCCCAATTGACAACTGTCGCAAGTGAAGACTATTGAGTTGGGTTCGCCAGCTAATAGATAATCGTTTTTCGTCGAAATATGTTTACTAATATCCTGACTTAATAATTCGCAGGTAAAGCGACTGGCTATGTTGCGGGCGAGTTTCTCTATCGGATAAAATCTGATGGGGTTACGGGCAATTTTTTTCATCTCACCGATTTTTTTGAATTTTACGCGGTCACGAAGCATCGAGCCAAAATCTGTCGTGACAGGAAATTTTTTCATCCTAATACTGCTGTTCTTTTCCATATCCAACTGATAAAGATCATACAAGGTTATTTGAACCTGATTGTAGCGGTCGTGAGTGATAAAGGAAACTTTAGCCTTATCAGCTGTTATGATTTTTTGTATCTTCTGGCCGTCAGCAATATTGATGGCAATCACGCCGGCTAAAAGGCTGTCCTGTGGATTTACGTAATCAGCATAAAGTAAATATTCGCCGGCTGGAGGCATTTTATAGTAGCCCTTACGCTTCAAATTACGAAAGACTATTTGTTTGGCGTTGGCTTTGAGGGAATTTTCTGCGCGGTGAATGAAATCCGGCATTACGTAAAAGCTCAAAAGCAAATTGGCTATCGCAACTATAATAGCTAAAATGGCGCCGGGATAGGCCATTGTTAAGATGCTTATCCCGCTAGCGCGGCAAGCGTCCAACTCATTGTCACTGGCAAGGCGACCATAAACCAAAGAGGCAGAAAATAATGCAGCCATCGGCAAAACAAATGTCAAGGTGATCGGTATGAAATAACACATCAAGTGAACTATCTGCGACGGACCAACGCCGTATTCCTGTATAGGGCCTATGACACTGCCCAAAGAAAGGATTAGGGTTAAGGCAATCGAAGCCAAAACGAAAACTTTCATCAATTCTCGAAAAACATATCGATGGATGGTTAATACCATAAGTATTCCAGAAAAAAACGCGAATCTCAATAGATGTAATATAAACAGTTATGTTACGCTAAAATAGGGCGATTGGAAACAAAATTTTATTATTACTAAGGTGATAATTTGGGAGATTTGGCAGAGATTTTAATTTACGATCGCCGATAGTTTTTTTATAATAGACCGACTCCTCTGGATCGTTGGGCGGCTTGAGGAAATTTTGATAAATAGGCTTCAAGGAGCGAAAAATGTTAAATAGGCAAATGAAATTGAGCTTGATGGTGCTTTTGGCTGCTGCGATGATCGCTAATGGCGATGTGATAACGCTTAACGAAGGACAGCAGGTTACAGGCGAAATACTCACGGAAAAAGATGGCTATCTCGTGATGGACATCGGAGTCGATTTACTCAAAATAGCTAAAACAGATATTCTAAAATATGAATACGAATCAATCGACCAGATAAAAGTCGATACTAACAGTCAAATACAAATTGATAAATCAAAGCTTTATCGAACAGCTAAGTCGGCTAAAAAAAATATCGCTCAATGCGTAGTAACTGTGGCCGAGGCTGTGGTGAAAGTTTCTACGCCAGCTGGGCAAGGATCCGGCTTCTTTATAAACGAACAGGGATACTTAATAACGAATTGTCACGTTATAGAAAAAGAAACCAAAATCGAGGTGACACAATTTCAAAAAAAAGATACGGGATTTGAAAAGGTGACCTTCAAAAAAGTGAAAATTATAGCAGTTAATGCATTTGTTGATCTGGCACTTTTGAAAGTTGAAGAACTCGATGACAAAAAAGTTAAATATGTGCCGCTAGGTGATGTGGACGAATTGGTGGTGGGCGAAACAGTGTTCGCTATAGGAAATCCGCTGGGACTGGAAAGGACCGTGACCGATGGAGTGGTCAGTACAAAAAATAGATCCTTCAATGGACTGATCTATGTACAAACCAATGCCGATATCAATCCGGGAAATTCGGGCGGGCCACTGTTTAATTGTTACGGGCAGGTGATCGGAGTGACAAATATGGGCTATATCTTCTACGGGGGATTGGGGTTCGCAATTCCAGTTAATTATGTAAAGAATTTTATCGATAATCGGGAATCGTTTGCGTACGATAAAGATAATCCGAATACAGGATATTTTTATGTGCAGCCGGACAAAAGGCTTGATCACTCGAAAATACCATTTTTAGAAAAGTCTAGTGATAAAAAACAGAAGGAAAAATCATGAAGAAATCGCATCTTGTTGTATTGATTCTTGTCATATTAACAGTTAACTGCATGGCGGCAAAACAACTGCCGAAAATTCAAGCGATTTTACCGGCTGAAACTGTTGCTATATTGGAAATCGATGATCTTGAAAAATGCAGAGAAAAATTAGAAAAGACAGGACTGGGAAAACTCTGCGAAGATCCAGCAATGCAGCCCTTCGTCAATGCAATTAAAGAAAAAATCGAAAAAAATATATCGGACATCAAAAATGATATAGCGGATCTAGTCTTAAAGGAAAAAATATGGCCGCAAGGTAAGGTCTTTTTTGCCCTAGTGCTGGACGAAACCGCTCGCGAGAAAAAAGAGCCAACGGCAGTGTTTTTGGCGCAGTGGGGACAAAATGCTGAAAAAGCGAAAGAGGCTCTGGAAAAAACTCTGCAAATGACAACCGGCCAAGATGGTTATCATCGAAAGCAGGAGCAATTCAGAGATGTGAAAATTGATTCGCTATTTGCCGAAGAAGGAAAAAGATTGAAATATGGTTTTAACCGTCAACTGCATATGGGATTCATCGATGATTGCCTCGTCGGTAGCGAGAGCTTAGATGTTCTGAAATTTGTTATCGCTCATCTGAAAGGATCTACAGCTAAATCACTGGCGGAAAAGGGACAATATCAAACAGCTTTTAAGAAAATTTCGCAAAATGGGCAGGGCAATTCTGCTAAGTTGTATGTGAACATAAAGCAAATTATGGATTTTGTCATTAGCCAAAACGAAAAGCCTGATGAGCTTACAGAAACTATGGCGAGGCTGGGTCTGGATAATGTGGAGCTGTTGGCGTATGTGTTGAATGTTGATGAGGGAAGTCAAAATAAGCCGTCGCTGGATTTCAATGGGGTCTTAACTGTCGATGGGGACAAAAAAGGCTTGCTTAAAATGATGGATATGAAATCTAGGCCAATGCAAACTGAAAAATTCATAGGCAATAACTGTTTATCTCTATATCAAGTTAATGTCGATATGAAACAATTTTTTGAGCAGATTATTGAAATGGTTTCTAGCTTTAATCCGCAAGCTGCCGCTATGTTTTATATGCCGCTAAATGCCGCAGCTGGAGAAGAGCCTGTTAATTTCGTAAACGGATTCGTCGAGCATCTGGGGCAAGGAGTTGTTGTGACTGAGATGATTAAAAAACCGTTTGAAAAAAATAAAATGCCGTCAGAGGTCGTCGCAGCTATAGCTATCACTAATAAAACCCAGTTGGAAAAAACTGTCAGCTCAATTCATGGCCAATATTTACCGCAAACTGAAAATAAAATCCAATTGCTAGGGTATACTCTGTATCTGATGGATGTGACGCATATAGCAGGGGCTCTGTCGTATGTCACTATGTCGCAGGGACAAGAGGTTCCAAAGCTGGCAATTGTGATTACTGATAGTTATATGATTGTTGGATTCAAACCGGCAATTGAAAATATTGTCAGATCTATGGTCGCAGGCGATAGCGATACTGTCGAATCGCAAAAATGGTTTCAAAGGGCTAAAAATATGCTGCCGCAGAAAGCTGGCGGTTTGGGCGCAGTAAATCTTAAAATGGCGGCGGAAATCCTGTGTTGGCAGCTTAAAGAAAAAGCACAAGAAATTAGTAAAAGTCCTGAAGCTGTAGATTTTAGCAAATTGCCGAAATTTGAAACTGTGGCGAAATATTTTGGATTGGCTGCCAGCTATATCCAAAGCAAACCGGATGGGTTCTATTTCGGAATGAAATGTTTTGAACCAATCGAGTGAGCAGCTAAAACTTATTGTCAATGGATGATCTTGTTCAAAGGATATGTGATTATTCCAGATGCGCCGGCACGTTTTAACTCCGGTACTAACTGACGCTCAACCTTGTCCTCTATAATAACCTCAATAGCGTGGTCGCCATTGGCTAATGGGGATACTGTTGGACTCTTCTCCGAAGGCAAAATCGCTAAAATATCACCGAGCTTGTCCTTAGAAATATTGAGCTTCATGCCGACTTTACTGCGGGCATCAATGGCGGCGTTGAGCAAAATCGAAATGTTCTCAATCTTGTTCCTCTTAAAAGAATCTTGCCAAGCGGTCTTATTAGCAATGAATCTGGTGGTAGATGTTATCAAGGTGTCGATTATGCGAAGATTGTTCGCGCGGATCGATGACCCAGTCTCCGTCAGCTCGACAATAGCGTCAACCAACCGAGCCTTGACCTCTGTCGCGCCCCAACTGAATTCAACCTTAACGTTGATGCCCTTATCTTCAAAATATTTGCGAGTTGCACCGACAAGCTCTGTCGCAATAATCGCACCTTCTAAATCTTCAGGCTTTGTAATAGATGACTCGTTCGGCACTGCCAGAACCCATTTCGTGGGATTGCTGGTCGCTTTGCTATAAGCTAATTCGCATATCTCAACGACATCAGAGTCGTTCTCCGTGATCCAATCGTAACCGGTAATGCCTGCATCCAAAACGCCGTCAGCAACATATCGACTCATTTCTTGAGCTCGTAACATTGTTATATCGATCTCGGAATCGTCTATCTGAGGATGATAACTGCGGCTGGAACTGGCGATCGAAAAACCACTCTTCTCGAAAAGATCGAATGTGGATGCTTTTAAGCTGCCGACCGGTAGGCCAAGTTTTAATATTTTTTTTGACATTTTTTTAACCTCATATAGCTTGAACTATTTTTTCTTTGCAGTTTTTTTTGCAGCTTTTTTCGCAACTTTCTTTTTTGTTACTGACTTCTTCTTAGAAGTTTTTTTGACAACTTTTTTCTTTATAGGTTTTTTAGCGACTTTAGCAGCTTTTTTAGGTTTAACGGTTTGCTTAACCGCTTTTTTCTTTGCAGACTTTTTCTTAACAGTTTTTTTGGCGGCTTTTGCTGCTTTCGCTGCTTCAATAGCTTTCTTGTCGGCGGCTTGTTCGCTGACTTGGCGAAGCAGGCAATAAAATTTATAACCATCTTTAGCTGATATCTGTCTTGCTAAAAAACCCTCTATATTATGGTAGTCAGAGCCAGAATCGACAAGATCATTGTCCTTTAAATATTCAATCATATTAACAGTCAAGGGAATCGCATGGCCTGAGATCACTGTCAGCATACAATAATCGACAAGGAAAGGGCTTGCTGATTTAAGTTTTGCAAGAGTCTCTTTAATCTCACGTTTGCCGGCTTTTTTCAGGCCGGAAATTGTCAGGCAATCGTATTTGGCGAAAATCGCTTGAAGAAGATAGCCAACATTGGCCGCAACTGCTCTAGTTGCTTTGGTGTCAATAGATAAAACCTCTACTATCTCAGCTGCCAGAGATACTCTAAGATCGTTCCAATCGACAAAATGATCATGGAAATCCTTAAAAGCCTTAATAGATTGATTGGTCGAAAGATATTCACTTATGACAGCGAAGACAATAGCGTCTGTCAAATTGTCATATTCGGCAAGAGGGAATTTCTCCGACTTACGAGACAAAGTCTTGTAAAGTTTGTTGATTTTCTCTGAATATTTTTTACTGTTTTTCATGGCCTATTCGATATCTCAAATAAAAAATAAATTTTTTAGTTTTTTGTTGCCATCTTATGCTTTGTCAAGGCAATGAAATTATCCGTCTTGATCTTCGACTGCATCGGAGTCACTGTTATTAAGGGTTGCTCTGTCTGGGTCAGGATTGGCTTTGTCTATGATGCTTATTATTTCCTGAGCCTTTTTAGTCGTCATGTCCAAATGAAATTCAATGATTGGACAAAATTTTATATCCAATGTTCTGGCAATAATGCCTTGCAGTTTCGATCTAGCTGCTTTTATAGCCATGAAGGTTTTGTTTTCACTGGCAGGGGTCTTGGCGAAAATGCTTAAAGAAATATTGGCATTGCGGAGATCAGGCGATAAATCAACCTTAGTGACACTGACAAAGCCGTCAATGCGAGGATCATCCAAATCTGTTAAAACGGCTCTGCAAATTGTTTGTTTAATGATACTGGCTATTTTTTGTTGTCTTCTAAGGTTTGCCATAATTTTAACTATTAACTATTAACTATTTTCTTTTTTCTTCGTAATACTACACCCGTAAGGATGTAGATGGAAGCATCCGGTAAAGCCTGAAGGGCTCAGAGCCCGCAGGCGACAAACGCCACGTCCGTAAGGGCGTGGTGGTTTACTATAATGTTCTGGCTATCATTATTGTTTCGCAAAATTCCAAAACGTCATCCACTTTTAAATCATTATATTTTGCTATCTTAATGCCGCATTCAAAGCCAGACTTGACCTCCTTGACGTTGTCCTTGAAACGTTTTAATGTTTCAAGAATCAAATCATTATTGACGATGATGTTGTTGCGTATCAAACGAACCTTGGCGTTGCTCTTGATTAGGCCGTCAGTGACAAAGCAACCGGCAATAGTGCCAATTTTGGATACCTTGAAAATTTCTCGGACAATGGCTTTGCCTGTTACCTGCTCTTTGGCCTCCGGCTCCAATAAACCGCTCATCGATTTTCTGAGATCGTCAGTGATGCGATAAATGATTGTATACAGATTGATGTTGACGCCGCTGGATTCAGCTATCTTTGCAGCGCGGTCGTCAGCTATGACATTAAAGCCGATGATAATAGCATTGGAAGCTTGAGCAAGTATGACGTCGCCCTCTGTGATTCCGCCAACTGCAGCTTGAAGAATCTTGATCTTGACCTCTTCAGTGTTTAATTCTGTCAGATATTGAGTCAATACATCGACAGAACCCTGAACGTCAGCTCTGATCATGAGATTCAATTCCTTGACATTACCAGCTTCTATCTGGCTAAACAGATTGTCCAATGTCACTTGAGAACGAGTGTTCATTGTTTTTTCACGCGAAAGAATCGAATTGTCCTCAGCGGCGTTCTTAGCTTTATTGATGTCGTCGAGGCAATAGAACTTGTCGCCTGCTTGAGGAGGCTCGCTTAAGCCGGTAATCTCGACAGGCATTGAACTTATCGCTTTTTTTATCTTTTTACCTGAACTGTCTGACATTGCCTTGATGCGGCCATATCCTGACCCTGCAAAAACAATGTCACCTGTGGTTAAATGCCCCTCCTTGAGAAGCAATGTGGCAACAACGCCGCGGCGAGGATCCATTTTGGACTCTACCACCCAGCCGTTTGCGGCAATTGTGTTGTCTGCTGTCAACTCTGATAAATCGGCAATGTATTCGAGATGTTCAAGCAAATCATCAATACCCATACCTGTTATAGCAGAGGTCTTGACTAATTCAGTCTGGCCGCCCCATTCGGCGGGAGCAACTTCATGCGTCGCCAACTGAGAAAATATTCTATTGTAATCGCAGCCCGGAAGATCCGACTTGTTCAAGGCAATGACAATCGGAACGCCGGCGGCTTTGGCGTGGTTTATGGCTTCTGCTGTCTGGGGCATGACGCCGTCATCAGCAGCTATGACCAGTACCACAACGTCTGTCATGTTGGCTCCTCTGGCTCGCATGGCAGTAAAGGCTTCGTGGCCGGGAGTATCTAAAAATGTTATCGTTTTATCGTTATGGGTGATTTGATAGGCGCCAATGTGTTGCGTAATGCCGCCTGCTTCACCTTCGGTGACATTGGCTGATCGAATCTTGTCCAAAAGAGATGTCTTACCGTGATCGACATGGCCAAGCATGGTGACAATCACAGAACGAGGGGTTAAATGCTCTCTCTCGAGATTGGCTAATTCTTTCGCAATCAAATCTTCGCTGGATTGCTTACGCTCAACAATTAACTCAACTCCCAAATCCAAAGCAATTGTTTCTGCGACATCAGACATGATAACCTGATTGGCTGAAGCCATTACGCCTTGTTTCATCAATGCGGTTATTGTTTCGGATACCTTGATAGCTAAGGCACTGGACAAATCCTTGACCGTTATAGGTTCGGTGACAGTTGCTTTTTCCGGCCTAACATGAGCACTGGCAGATGTTCCGATTTTTCTGTTTCGAGAAGATAAGCCACGTTTAGGCCGAGATCTGAATCTTGTTCCACCTGCAGCATCTATCCTAGCTTGCCGTTCCGCTATGTCTTTTTTACGCCTTTGATAACTGATGTTGGTCTGCTTTGAGTCATCAGGGCTGTAAGTTTTCTTTCTTGTGCTCTTTGATGGTTTAGAGCTATCGCCAGCCGGTGCAGCCTTTGTTGCAACAGTAGGTGCTGGGCGATTTGGCCTTTGATTACCAGTGTTTCTTTCGATTGGTCTGCGACTGCGGATAGGTTCAGGTTTTTCAATTCTAACTATCTCTGGGCCGCTTAATTGGGCTGGCTTGGGCTTTGTCAGCATAGGGCCGGCAGGGACGATCACCTCAGGTTTCGCGATTACTTCAGGTGTTGTTTCTGATTCAGTCGGTATGTCACTATCAGGTTCGCCGGTTTGTGCGGCAATTTCTACAGGCTCTTGAGTTTCTTCGTTTTCACCGCTGTCAGATGCTGGCTTTGTCTTGGGTTCGGCTTGGTCACCTATAGCAGAATCAACTTGGGCTTCAACAGAAGTCGCAACAACCGTGTCAACTGTTTGATCAGAAGAGTCGGAGTCTTTAGATATTGCCGTATCGCTAGGCTTAGCTGCTTTTTTCTTTTTCCTCTTTACACGAACCTTAGCGAGATTGACCTTCTCTGTTTTTTCGACAGTTGTTGTATGTTCACCTTCACTAAACCATTCGACAATGGTAGCAGCGAGTCCGGCGGAAATCGAACTCATGTGACCCTTAACGTCAAGATCTTCGTCCTGACATTTCTGAACAATTGCTGAACTCTTAACGCCGAGTTCCTTTGCTAAAATGTAAACCCTTGTATTAGCCAAAAATTATCTCCAATGCTAAAATCTTCTTTTTGCAACTGCTAAAATATATTAAGAAAACGTCCTTAATATGCTAATTTTCTTCTTTTTTAGACATCTCTGTTTCATCTGTAATGTTTTCATCTGCTGCGGTTTCGGCTGTCTCATCTGTCACAGCTTCGGCGGTTTCATTTTCATCTTCATTTGTTACAGGCTCTTCAACGTCGGCTGTTTCACTTGTTGCGGCCTCTTTAGCTAATGCAGCCTCTGCAGCTTTCGCAGCCTTCGCAGCCTTTTTCTCGTCAGCTAATTGTTTAATCAATGCTTTGGCTGTTTCAACGATTTTTGCTGCCATGTCAGGGGCTAATTGAAGCTCATTAACCAATGGGCTGGTGCCGACTTCGTCTAGATCCATGATGGAAATTATGCCAATAGCTATCAATTTGTCGACCAAAGCATTGTCACTGTAGCCGGCTTCAATACAACAGGCGGACAATTGCTCAATCGATTTGTCATAAGAATCAGGTGTCATGATGTCAATATCCCAGCCGGTTAGTCTTGCGGCGAGCCGAACATTTTGGCCATGTTTGCCGATAGCTAAGCTCAACTGATCCTCATCGACAACGACAGTCGCTCTGCCAAGTTCAAAACAAAGAGCTGTCTCACTGACGTTGGCAGGCATAAGAGCGTTGATGATCAATAGCTGTGAAGACTCGTTCCATCTGACAATGTCGATTTTTTCGCCGCCGAGTTCGTCGACAATATTTCTGATGCGGCTGCCTCTTACGCCAACGCAAGCGCCGACAGGGTCAACCTTCTCGTCATTGGAAAATACGGCAACCTTACTGCGGTAACCGGCCTCACGCGACAAAGCCCGAATTTCAATAATACCTTCCGCTATCTCAGGAACCTCCTGCTCAAAAAGACGCTTGATAAAGTCAGGATGCGTTTGACTGAGCATGATCTTAACTTGGCCCGTATTGAGAGTGACATCTACGATAATGGCTTGGATTCTTTCGCCGGGCTTGGCGGACTGGCCAACGATTTGTTCCGGTTTGGACATGAAAGCTTCAATACGTTGGCCGATATTGATGACCATTGTGCCGCTCTCAAATCTGGCAACTGAACCGCTTACAAGCTCGCCTTTTTTCTGGATATAATCGGTATAAATGCTCTCTCGTTCGTCAGCGCGAATCTTTTGGGTCATTACCTGACGGGCTGTCTGGGCGGCTATTCTGCCGAGCTGCTTGATGTCTATCGGTTCCGAATCCTTGAACGCCAAAATTTCTCCGCTAGCTCTATCTATACTGACAACTACTTCACATTCAGGATCGCCATAATGTTTTTTGGCTGCTGATATCATCGCCTCTTCAAGATCAACGAAAACAGATTCCTTACTTATATTTTTATCATAAGCTATGTTCTCTACAATTCTCAACAATTCTGAGCTCATAATGCGTAATGCCTCTCAAATAATAAACAAAAAAGCGGAAACCTCGACATAAACAGCATCAGTTTCCACTTTACATAACAACCAAAAGCGAGACAATTTTCAATAGTCGAGCATCGTTAGCTACATTTTCGTTGCCTCCTGTGATGTCTGATACTGCTTTTTGGCTTCTAAACAAAAAAGCAAAGCTTCCAAACCATCTTGTGCGATGTAAACGCAACCACTGTACGTCCTTGATCTACTTCGCACGGTTTGCTAATCCTGCAAAAATCATACTACTGCCTCTTTAATATTTGTAAGTCTAAATTCTAGTTATCTCTATCAATAATTCACACAAACTTTAGACCACTCATAATATAGCTGAAAAAGGTTTTTGGCAATGTTTTTTTTCTTTTTTAACAAATATTAATGGCCTCTTGCTGGATTAAAGGTCTTCTACGGTGAAAAGAATTTACATAAAAAAACTTGCCTAATGGGGCTGTCGGCTGTATTCTAGCGGCCTTTGGCGATATTTCAATGGGTAAAAGCGGCGAAAATGGCCAAAAAAGGCTGAAAAATAAGAAAAAATAATGGAATTATCTGATATTTAGGAACAAATATTATGGAATTAAACAGTACCGGATTGTCTAAACTCGACGAGCTCTGCGTAAACACTATACGGTTTTTGTCCGTTGACGGCGTGCAAAAAGCTAATTCCGGACATCCGGGAATGCCAATGGGAATGGCGGCGCCAGTTTATTCGTTATGGATGAGGCATATGAGGCATAATCCGGCAAATCCAACATGGGCTGGTCGCGACAGGTTTGTTATGTCCGGCGGACACGGCAGTATGCTGCTGTATTCAATGCTCTATATGACTGGGTACGATATGAGCTTGGACGATCTGAAGAATTTTCGTCAGTGGCAAAGCAAAACGCCCGGCCATCCGGAATATGAACCGAATCTCGGAATCGAAGTGACGACAGGGCCCTTAGGTCAAGGGGTGGCAAATGCTGTGGGATTGGCGATCGGTCAAAAATATCTGGCGAAATATTTCAATCGCGATAAATTTGAGCTGTTCGGCAGCAATATATATGTTATTGCAGGTGACGGCTGTTTGCAGGAAGGGGTTAGCTGTGAAGCAAGCTCGCTGGCAGGTCACTTGGAGCTAGATAATGTCATAATGATCTATGATGATAACCATATCACAATCGATGGCTCAACCGATTTGTCATTTAGCGAAGATGTGGCCAAGCGATATGAGGCTTACGGCTGGTATGTGCAGAAAGTTACAGGAAACGGCCACAACATCGAAGACCTCGATAAGGCTGTCGAAAATGCTAAAAATGAAAAGAGTCGACCATCTATTATATGTATGCAAAGCTGTATCGGTTTTGGAAGCCCAAACAAGCAAAACACTTCCTCTGCTCATGGCTCACCTTTAGGGCCGGATGAAGTGGCGGCGACAAAAGAAAATCTAGGTTGGCCGGCAAAAGATTTTTATGTGCCTGATGAAGCGCTAAAAAATACCAGAGGCTGTACAGAAAAAGGCGCAAAACTGCAAAGCGAATTTGATGAGCTCTTCGGTCAATATAAAAAGGCATATCCAGAATTGGCTGCCCAGTATGAAAAGGCGCAAGCCGGCGATCTAGGAATCGATATCGATGCGATGATGCCGAAGTTTGAAGCTGATTCGGCGGTTGCCACAAGGGTCGCTTCCGGTAAATTTATCGCAGCTGTTATGCCTAACTTGCCGTTTATCATAGGAGGATCAGCGGATCTTACTCCGTCAAATAATACGTGGTTCGACGAAGCGGGCAATTTTTCAAAAGATGACAGGCTCGGCCGATACATGCGTTATGGCGTGCGCGAACATGCAATGGCGGCAATCATGAACGGCATCTCTATCACGGAATTTTTGAGGGCTTATGGCGCGACATTTTTGGTCTTCTGCGATTATATGAGGCCTGCAATGAGGATGGCGGCACTGTCGCAATATCCAAGCATATTCGTGCTTACACATGATAGTGTGGGGCTTGGCGAAGATGGGCCGACTCATCAGCCAGTGGAAATGCTGCCGGCTCTCCGCGTTATGCCGGGCTTGACTGTTATTAGGCCGGCTGATGCTAACGAAACTGTTGCGGCTTGGAAATTTATGCTGCAAAATCCCGATAGGCCATTTGCAATCATGCTTAGCAGGCAGGGGCTTAAAGTGCTGGATCAAAACAAATTCGCCAAAGCAGATAATATGGCTAAAGGGGCCTATGTTTTAAATGGCGATGTCACTGAGCCAAAGGTCTTGATTATGGCTAGCGGATCAGAGGTCGAAATCGCGCTCGATGCAGCAGATATTTTAGCAACAGAAGGCGTCAAGGCCAGAGTGATAAGCATGCCGAGCTTTGAATTATTCGAGGAACAAACCGCAGAATATAAAGAATCTGTGATGCCGAAAGCTGTAAAAGCTAGAGTCGCAATCGAAGCTGCCATCGGTCAAGGCTGGGATAAATATACCGGAGATAATGGTATCTTTATCGGATTAGAAGGTTACGGCGCGTCGGCCCCTGGCAAAGTGTGTTTCGAGAAATTCGGTCTCACAGCAAAAGCTATTGTAAAGGCAGCGAAAAAATCAATTGGCTAAACTGATTTGTATTTGATTTAATAGCGGTGGTTTGTCGAAATGATAAAGCTGCCGCTTTTTTTTATTTTTCAATATTGAGATATCATGCAGCTTGGATCTGATAAAGCGATTGCCAAGCTTATTGAACAGCTCGGCACTGGATCGATAGAGCCGCTAAAACTCGCCGGCTCATGGGGATCCTTTGCGCCTCTGTTGGTGACATTTATCTCAAAGCAAATCAAAAGGCCAATATGTTATGTCAGGCCGCATCAGGAAGATTGCGATAAGGCGATGGACGATTTACATAGCTTTGGAGCAAAAAGCGTAGAACCTTTTTATGCTGATTTGAATGATGAAAAATTTCATGACGCCTCCGATGAAATAGCCTGCTCGAGATTGAAATTGCTGTCACAGCTTGCTGCTGGAAATAAAGTCACTAAAGCACTTAATCAATTGATTATTACGGCAAGTGTGCAGTCTCTGTGTCAGCCTGTGCCGACACTTGAAATGGTGGCAAAGAGTAGGTTGAAATTGGCTGCTGGGCGTGACAACAAGTTTGAAAATGTCACTCAATGGCTGATCGAAAATGGATTTGAATCTGTTGATAAAATTGATATGCCGGGTCAATTCGCTCATCGCGGAGGAATTATTGATATCTATGCTCCACTGATCGATGACCAAAGTTGGCTGGAAAAAGGATCAGTGACAAAATCACACCTTTTTGAAAATCAGCCGGTCCGAATAGAATTTTTTGGCGATACTGTTGAAACTATTCGGCAGATCGATCTAGATAACTATCGGTCAACAGCAAAAATGCAATCGATTAACGTTATATCGACTGTCACAAACCAAACCAAATCTGATCAAGAGCTGTTTTTGAATCTGCTGCCGAAAAATACGCTGATTATTTTTGAGCAGATTACTGATTGTCAGCAAGTGGCGGAAATATCGCTGGATCGTTTGCAAAACAAAGAAAATTTTTACGATTGGACAAAAATTTATCAAGCAAGCTGTGCGTTTCAACAATTACATATAAGTAGGTTTGCGGATGAGCTTGCCGATGGTGACAATGTATTTGAGGTTGAAATAAATAGTTTAGAGCGGTTTCAAGAAAAAAGTTTGTCGCTATGGAAAGAGCATAAAAAAACGCTGCAAAATCTTATCGAGCAAGCGAAGCGGGGAACTAATGTTTATTTTTATTGTCAAAATCAGGCTCAGATAAAACGCGTCAGTGAAATTATAACGCAAAGTCAAAAGCTGCCGAACAAATTTAAGCTGTTAGATGGTTTTGTAAACAGCGGCTTTGGAATCGAGTCTATTAACGCCATAGTTGTTAGTCATCATGAGGTGTTTGGTCAATATGCCGTTCGCAGAAATACTGGATCGATAAAAAGAAACAGTATCACAATCGAAAGCTTAGATGATCTTAAAGCTGGTGATTATGTGGTGCATGTAACCTACGGAATCGGTAAATTTATTGGTACGAATATCGCTGATGAAGATGGGCTAAAGAAAGAATATCTGGCGATTGAATATGCCGACAAAGTGAAAATATATGTATCGGCGATGAATATCTCGCTAGTGCAAAAATATATCGGATCCGGTCACACAAGGCCAAAGCTTAGCAAAATTGGCGCAAAGCAATGGCGAAATCAAAAAGAAAAAGCGGCTCGATCAATCGAGGACTTGGCGAATCAATTGTTGAAAGTGCAAGCGAAGCGGCAGGCGATCGGCGGCTTTCAATGTAAGGCGGATACGCATTGGCAGATTGAATTTGATCAGTCGTTTTGCTATCAGGAAACTCTTGATCAGCTACAGTCAATCGATGAGGTTAAAAGAGATATGCAAAGTGATGTAGCAATGGATCGATTGATATGCGGCGATGTCGGATATGGCAAAACAGAGATTGCGATGAGGGCGGCGTTTAAAGCGGTCGAAAACGGTAAGCAGGTGGCGATGCTTGTGCCGACTACAGTGCTGGCTGTGCAGCATGGCAGAACCTTCGCTGAAAGATTTGCAGATTTTCCAGTCAATATCGAAGTGCTGAATAGATTTAAAACAAAAAAGCAGGCGAAAGAGATTGTCAGTCGCCTCGCTTGCGGCAAAGTGGATATACTTGTCGGGACACATAGGATTTTGAGCAAGGATGTCGAATTTAGTGATTTAGGGCTGTTGATCGTCGATGAAGAGCAGCGGTTCGGTGTTGTGCATAAAGAAAAGCTGAAATCGTTAAGGGCTGATATCGATGTCTTGACAATGACCGCTACGCCGATTCCGAGAACACTGCATATGGCGATGATTAGTTTGCGAGATATTAGCTCTTTGCAAACTGCGCCGCTGGAGCGAAGAAGCGTTGAAACCTCCGTTGTTAAATATTCTGATGGGCTGATAAAAAAAGCGGTCGCAAGAGAGCTGAACAGGCAGGGGCAAATCTTTTTTTTGCATAACAGAGTGCTGTCCATCGAACGAAGGGCAATCGAACTCGAGCGGATATTAAAAGGGACTGGTGTTAAAATAGCAGTCGGTCACGGCCAAATGAGTAAGAGGCGGCTGGAAAATGTTATGATCGATTTCGTCAATGGTGACATCGATCTGCTTTTGAGTACGACGATTATTGAATCGGGCTTAGATATTCCAAACGCTAATACGATTATTATAGATGATGCCGACAAATTCGGCCTTGCACAATTGCATCAGCTGAGAGGCAGAGTCGGCAGGTATAAACATCGGGCTTATGCCTATATGCTCTTGCCGAAGTCGAGGACGATTAGGCCTATTGCTGTTAAAAGGCTGAAGGCGATCGAGGAATATTCGCATCTGGGTGACGGGTTCAAAATCGCGCTGCGAGATCTGGAAATACGGGGGGCGGGAAATATTTTAGGTCCACAGCAGTCAGGTCATATTGGGGCAGTGGGATATCAGATGTATTGCCAGATGCTATCGGATGCAGTGAATCGGCTTAAGGGCTTGAAGGTGGAAAAGGCCGGCAGAGCTATCGTTGATCTTAATGTTGCCTGTCATATACCGAAAAATTATATCGCGATCGATCGGCATCGAATGGAGATCTATCGGAAAATTACTACTGCAACAAATGATGATGATTTGAAGCAAATCAAAACGCAATTGAGAGATGTCTATGGGAAGGTGCCAGAGCAGGTCGAAATGCTGTTGGATATCGCTTCTGTGAAAATTATGGCAGCAAAGCTGGGCATAAAAAGCATAATTTTGGCGGAGGGCAATTTGATGTTCGATTTTCAAAAGGACAGCTCAAAAAATATTCATGATATCTTTGCCGGCATAAAGGGCAAAATCACTGTGCCGAATCCACAGAAAGTGTATCTGCGGCTCGATGAAAAATATTTTGAGCCGATGACAATGCTGGCTGTTTTGAGAAAAATACTTAGCACTAAACGAAACTCTAGCTTATAATGACTGGCCAAATGATGGATCATTAAAGTGGAAATAAACGCGAGATTTTGGAGAATTCTTATGGCGAGCAATAAAATTTGGCAGAATGTGCCGAAAATAATTGTTATGGCTTTGGTTATGTGTGCTGTTTTTATCGCAGGATGCGGTAAGGAAAAGCCACGCTTTACAGCTGAACAAATGGCGATTATTCCTATGCCGCAAAAAACAAATTTGCCGGTAGCTTCCGGAGGATTTGTGCTATCTGTCGGAAATGAGACAGTGACATATCAAGATGTTATCGAGCCACTAAAAGAAAGAGCAACGCCAATTGCTAAAGTTAGCGATTTTGATACCTTCAAACGAAAATTCGGCGCGTTTGTCGATGGGTTTATTATCAATAAAATTGCAGATATATTGTTGTACGAACAGGCAAAAGACAAGGTGGGCGATAATGTCGATGCGGCTATCAAAAAGGCAGTGGATGCGGAGGTTAGAAAATTTTTAGATGGTTTTAACGGCGATTGGGCTAGTGCTGAAAATGCTCTCAAAAAAGACGGTATGGATTGGCCGAAATTTAGAAGATATCAAAAGAAAATGATCTTGAGCCAATCTTATTTACATTCGGAGCTGCCGGACGAAATGCCGGTGACATATAGCCAACTCAAATTATATTATGATACCAATAAAGATAAGTTTGGTGCAGCTGGTCAATTGAAGTTTCAACTGATAGATATCAATAGCAAAAAATTGAAGGAGCCGAATCAGTCGGCAAATGAACTGGCTCAAACCATTATGGAAAAAATCAAGGCAGGCGGCGATTTCGGCAAATTGGCAAAAGAATATTCCAACGGTTATAGAGCGTCTTTAGGTGGTTTGTGGAAAACGATTGAGCCGGGATCCTTAGCGAAGCCATACGAAGCGATCGAAAAGGCAGTCGAAAACATTGCGGTCGGCGAAGTCATAGGCCCAGTAACGGCAGAAGAACACATCTTTATTATTAAATTGCTCCAAAAGGAAGAACCCTCTTGCCGAACGTTTAATCAGGTGCAAAAGGAAATAGAATCTGTCATAAAATTTCAACGGAAAAAAGATGCGATCGATGATATGAATCGCAGAATTGTTGCTAGGGCGGATCTATCGGAAAAAGATATTTTTGTAAATTATTGCCTCGAAAGGTTGTATGTTAGTTGCCAAAACTAACTCATTATTATGACGATAGCACATGGTATAGATCTAGTTGATTTTAAACGCATCAAGGAAATGGCGAGCCGACACGGTAACAGGTTCCTCGAAAGAATTTTTACCGATAAAGAGCAGGCCTATGCTAAAAATCATAAAAAAAATGAAATTGAAAAACTCGCAGGAAGATTTGCTGCTAAAGAAGCTGTCCTAAAACTTATCGGTACCGGATGGCGAGGCAAAATTGCATGGACCGATATCGAAATTGTTAACGACTCACTCGGTAAGCCATCTGTCAATGTCACCGGCGAAGTGAAAAAAATTATCGAGTCACTTAAAATAGAAGAAATAGCTATAAGCATTACCCATACAGCCGATTTCGCGATGGCTTCGGCTATAGCTGTTACGGATAAACAACAGCTATGAAAACACGTTTCGATTGTATAGTAATAGGGGCGGGGCACGCAGGCATCGAAGCGGCGAACATAGCGGCAAAAGCGGGAGCAGACACAGCACTTGTCACTATAAACAAAGACAACATCGCTGCGATGAGCTGCAATCCGGCAATCGGAGGTATGGCTAAGGGACAAATCGTGCGGGAAGTCGATGCGATGGGCGGAGTCATGGCAAAAGCTATCGATGCGACAGGTTTGCAATTTCGGATTTTGAATCAGTCCAAAGGTCCTGCAGTACAATCGCCAAGAGCGCAAGCCGATAAATATGAATATGTCAAATGGATGACGAGCTATCTCGAAGAGGTAGAAAATCTCACCATAATCGAAGCGATGGCTGAAGATATTATTGTCAAAGAAGGAGGCGCTCGCGGGGTTATTTGTAAAGACGGTAGGCGACTGGAAAGCAAAACAGTTATTGTGACAACCGGAACATTTCTGCGAGGAGTTATGCATATCGGCCTCGAACAATTCGAAGGCGGAAGAATGGGAGAATTGCCGAGCGTGAGGCTGTCAATGTCACTGCAAAGGCTGGGATTTAAGGCTGGAAGGTTAAAAACCGGAACGCCTGTCAGGCTCGATGGCGCAACTGTAGATGTCGATCGATTGGAAATGCAGCCGGGAGACGCAATTCCAAAGCCGTTTTCCTTTTTGAATGATTCGATTACGCAAGAGCAAATCCCCTGCTGGATGACATATACCAACGAAAAAATGCACGCATTGTTAAAGGATAATCTTGATAAAGCGCCGCTGTATTCAGGGCAAATTGTGTCGACCGGACCGCGATATTGTCCGAGCATAGAAAGCAAAATAATCCGATTTGCTGATAAAAAAAGGCATCTCGTACATCTCGAACCGGAAGATAGGGCTATGACGACTATATACTGCAACGGAATCAGCACGTCTTATCCAAGGGATATTCAGCGGCAGATGATTAAGATGATGCAGGGGACTGAAAATGCTAAAATTGTGAAATATGCCTATGCGATCGAGTATGATTATTTTGCTCCGTCGCAATTGACGAGGTCGCTGGAAACCAAGCTGGTGGATGGGTTGTTTTTTGCCGGACAAATAAATGGAACCAGCGGATATGAAGAGGCGGCTGGGCAAGGTTTGGTCGCCGGTATTAACGCGGTCTTGAAAATGAATAACAAAGAGCCGCTTGTTTTGGCTCGAGATCAGGCTTATATCGGCGTGCTGATCGATGATCTGTTGACTCGCGAAATCGATGAGCCATATCGAATGTTTACGTCGCGAGCAGAATATCGACTGCTGCTGCGATCTGATAATGCAGATAGAAGACTGACCGAAATCGCTCACAAAGTCGGCGTTATCAGCGGTCGTCGATGGCAGAAATATTGCGACAAAATGAAGAATATTAAAAAGCTGAAAAAGTTTTTGAAGACTAATAAAAAAAATGGCGTAAGCCTGTGGAAATATCTGGAACGGCCAAACAATGAACTCGCTGGCAAGATTGCTGATTATGAGTTTGTCAAAGAGCATGAAATCAATAGCGAGCAAATTGAGGCGGCTGTGATCGATGCCAAATATGGTGGATATCTCGTGAAGCAGCAAAGGCTTGTCGAATCATTTAAAACGCTGGATAATCAAAGAATACCTCAAGAGATCGATTACAAAAAAGTTGAGCATTTGAGGTCGGAGGCTTTTGAAAAACTCACGAGTTTTAATCCTGAAACACTGGGACAGGCCAGCCGTATCAGCGGTATAACGCCGGCGGATATCATGGTCTTGCAAGTACATTTTAAAAAGTATAAATATAAATCGTGATATTTTAGTTGTTAGCCTATGTTAGAATTAACTGATAATGTCTATAATCGTTATTTAGGCCGGCCGGATAGAAAGCTGAAAATTTGGCGAGATGCCGGCTTGATGTTGACATATAAATGCAACTGCAGCTGCGAATTTTGTTATTACAATTGTAATATGCAAAAAGACGGACTAATGTCACTTGAAACGGCTATGTCCAGTTGGATGTCACTGGTCGATATTGCAGGGGGCGCAGCGAGGATCCATATCACAGGAGGTGAGCCATTTTTATATTGGGACAGGCTCTGCGAGATATTAGATCAAGCGAAAAAACAAAAGCTAAAGCCAGCGTATTTTGTGGAGACCAATGGCTTTTGGGCTGACGATAAGGCGGGGCAAAAACTTTCGGAACTTAAAAAATTTGATATTGGCCAGCTTCGCATAAGCTGCGATCCGTTTCATCAGGAATATGTCGAAATTGAAAAAGTTCGCAAATTGTGCCGGATGGCGGAGGATATTTTAGGGCCGGATCGAGTGCTTGTCAGGTGGCGCGATTATTTGGAAGATGACAACTTCGGCAAACTCAGTGACATGACAAAATCGCAAAGGTTAAAAGCATATGTAGAATCTGTGCGAAAATTTCCATGTATGTTTAATGGCAGGGCAGCAAAGGCGATCGCAGATGAAATGGCCGATAAAACGGTTGGCCAGCTAGCTCAACAAAATTGTAAAAAAGCGTTATTGTCGGCCCAAGGGGTGCATATCGATCCATTTGGCAACGTTTTTAGCGGTTCCTGCAGCGGGCTTATTGCGGGCAATGTCAACGATAGGCCTCTGGCTGCGATATGGCGAGAGTTTGATCCGGCAAATGCGGAGGTTTTCGGCGTTTTGTATAATGCAGGGCCTGTTGGATTTTTGGCAGAGGCTGAAAAGCTCGGCTATCAGCAGAAAGCGAAATATGCCAGTAAATGCCATTTATGTAA
The DNA here is from genome assembly GCA_965370955.1 of uncultured bacterium. Taxonomy (GTDB): domain Bacteria; phylum Planctomycetota; class Phycisphaerae; order Sedimentisphaerales; family Anaerobacaceae; genus CBDUWP01. Next base: position 50,644 of record CBDUWP010000001.1, read on the forward strand.
TGATCTGAGGTGTTTTTTGTTTGAAAAAGGGCGATTTAAGAACATTTTTGGCCCAAAACAAATCTTGCAATAAGTTAAAAAGCAAAGTGGGGTATGTTGTGATTTGCGTTTTTTGGCTTATTATCTCATCTTTTCCGTAAAATAATCGTTGTTTATCTGAACATTTTTTGCCCTTAAACCCTATAATAAATAGCTTTTCTGTCGTTTCTTGGTGTTTATGACGAGAGCATCTCCAAGGGCTGTGCTAATTCTGGTTTATAGCATTGACCATTATTATAAATTAGTTTCTATTACGTTATTATTAAGTAGGCACCGGCGCCATTTTTGGTGTGTTTTTAACTTTGAATTTGTTGTTTTATAATTGGTGTAAATTATGGCTTATTTTCTCGAGCAGTTTAGTAAACTTGATCTTAAAACTTGGCCATTTGCTCTGTTTTTTGTGGCGTTTTTTGCGATTTATTTGATCTCTAGGCGTACAAAATTATGGCCGCATTGGATACTTATTGGTTCCTATGTTTTTTACGGTTTGTGGAACTGGTGGTATTTGGCGCTGATCGCATATGCTACTTCGGTCGACTATGTCGTTGTTCGGCGAATGGACAAAAAAGGCAAAAGCAAAGTTTGGCTGGCAATAGGGATTTTGAACAATATCGCGATTTTGGGCTTTTTCAAATATTGCAGGTTTTTCCTGACTAATCTAAATGCTGTCTTAGACAAAATGGGTACAGCTTTTCAAGTGACAATACCGGAAAAGGCTTTGGCTATCGGCGCAGTCGGTATGAGTTTTTATATCTTTAAGTCCATTGGCTATCTGGTTGATTATTATCGCGGCGATATCGATCGGGAACCAAACTATGTGCGTTATGCAGCTTTTGTGTCGTTTTTTCCGCTGTTGATCAATGGGCCTATCGAAAGAGGCAAAAATTTATTGCCGCAGCTTAATAAAAAGCCGGCTCTAACCGTGACGAAATTTACTGATGGCTTATCGATTTTTTTGGTGGGGATGTTCAAAAATGTGGCTCTGGCTGCGCCGCTGAAAATCTATGCTGATAAAATTTATGATTTGCCGGATTTTTTCAGTGCGGCTCATTTGATAATGGGTACCTTTGCGTTCGGCTGGTGGCTGTATTTTAGCTTTAGCGGTTATTCCGATATGGCGCGAGGCGTTAGTAAGATGCTGGGCTTTGAGATAATGATAAACTTTAATAATCCGTATCTGGCAACAGGTGTGAGCGATTTCTGGCGAAGATGGCATATCAGTCTCTCGACATGGTTTAGAGATTATCTATATATACCGCTGGGCGGCAGTCGCGTGGGCAAATTGCATATCTATTTTAATCTGTTTGCTGTGATGCTTGTTTCCGGCTTGTGGCATGGGGCGGCTTGGACCTTTATTATCTGGGGGGCGATTCATGGGCTAGCTATGAGCCTGCTTCGCGGACTCGAACGAAGAAGCTTCTATAAGGAAAAATATCCCAAAATACTCAAACAATTAACGACGTTTATTATTGTTATGTTTGCTTGGATATTTTTCAGAGCAGAATCTCTAGAGGTTGCTAAAACTATTGTCACTAGAGTTTTTACTGCCGGCTTTGAAAATCCGGAATTTCCAATCTGGATATTGTTTTTGATAATGGCTGTATGGGTTTACGAATTTGCCTATGAGTCGAAGCTCAGGGGATTTTTGCGAAATCCGTTTGTCAAAATATCCATAGCTAGTTTTATGATTCTCTATCTATGTCTATGTGCTTCAATACCAAAAGTGTTCGTCTACAATTAGTTGTGAGGTTGCCTGTAAAATGTTAAAACAAAAAAATAAAGCGAGCAAAGACTCTGATTGTTTTGCATCTAACGAAGTCAGATTGTCACTCGGTCAGTGGGTGATAACAATAATTGTGGTGCTGATTTTCTTTGCTGTAATTCCAGCTATATGGTCTGGTATCGATGGCTTCGGTCCGACCGAAGAAAATGATTTCAGGAATCCATACGATTGGGGCTATGACTATTGGATGTATGGCAGATCGCTGGCTGATACCTATGCTGTTGGCAAAATACCGATTATTGGCGACTCTGTAATATGGGGAGCATACGCTGATAAGGATCAGACTCTGCCGGCTAATTTAAATAGGTTGGCGAAAAAAAATCTCTTTGCAAACTGTGCCATCGACGGCCTCCATCCTGTGGTGATGAATGGATTGTTGGAAAATTACGGCAAAGTCATCAAAAATAAGCCAGTTATCATAAATTTGAATCTGCTTTGGATGACTTCAAAAAAACAGGATCTAAGCGTAAATGAACCGATAAGTTTTAATCATCAAAATCTAGCTCCTCAATTTACTTTGGCTTGCAATAAGCCAGAGATCGCAGTGGCGGCGGGAGTTGTTGCCGATAGAGCATCGAAATTTTTCCTGTTCAGCAATCACCTTAAGCTTATCTGTATTGATAATATGAAGCTCGATGATTGGCTTTGTGATAATCCATACGTTAATCCTTTTGCGAAAATTAAAGAAAAAACCGCCGAGCAAGTGAATAAGCAGAAAGAACATAAGCCGCAAAGCTGGGTCGAAAAAGGTATTCAAACGCAGGACTTCAAATGGGTTATGCCGAAAGATTCGTATCAGTGGGCTAGTTTCAAACAAGTATTAAAACTTTTGGAAGCTAGAGGTAATGACGTTTTTGTGATTTTTGGCACGTTTAATCACCATATGCTGACAGAACAAAGTGCGGCTAAATATCGTATTATAAGAGGCGAAATTGTAACGTGGCTAAGCGAAAACAATGTGAAGTTTTATTCTGCTGGAGATTTGCCAAGTGAATTGTTTGCTGATGGAAGCCATCCGCTGGCAAATGGTTACACCATCATCGCAGAAAAATTGTATAACGATGAAGCTTTTCAGAGTTGGCTAGAAAATTTGGATAGAAAGTAAATTATGAATAATAAAAGTATTTGTCTGTCGCTGCTACTCGGTTTGATGTTGGGGGCTTGTTCAGTTTTTGCCGCCAGCTTAAAAACTTATGAGGCTGCTGTTTTAGCACAGGCGCCACTAATCGATGGCGAGATTGATTCCGATCCAGCGTGGAAAGATGCTAAATATGTTTCGCAAATGTCACTTTGGTCAGATAACGCTATTGGCGAAAAACCCAAAGCCGACAGGCAAACTTTTTTCAAGCTGGGCTATACTGGTAAAGCTTTGTTCATTGCAATTAAATGTAATGAGCCAAACGTCGCTGATCTAGTTGTTTCTGGATCTGGTGGAAAATTGTGGCTTGAAGATAGCGTTGAAGTTTTTCTTAAAACGGAAATGGGCGATGACTATTTTCATTTTATCGCTAATGCCCAAGCCAACAAAATCGCAGCGATGGGTAAGGCAATTCCAAAAGATCAAGGTTGGAACTGGAAAGCGGTAGCGAAAAAGAATAAAGATTGTTTCTCTGTGGAACTGGAAATTCCATGGCCGCTGTTGATGGATATTCCAGCCGAAGGCAGCCAGTGGGGCTTGAATATATGTAGAAATGTTCGCAGCGGAGGTGCAAATCTTAGCCAAACTTGGGCAAATGTCGAAAACACATTTCATGATCCAAACAATTTTGGCCAGCTGCTTCTAACTGAGGACATCTCAATGGAAGACATGATGGCTAATCAGGAAACCATGGAGCAAGTAGATGATTCGCTCTTTGTCTATTCAAAACCGACAGCTGGAATATATATCGGGCGCGGCAAAGACGTTAGCAGAATAGCTTATTACAATGGCGGACATGTTAATCCGCAAATTTCCTATGACGAACAAAAGGTGCTGTTTCATTCGTTAAAAAATGGCAAAAGTTGGGTTTCTGTTTGTGATGTCGATGGCAAAAATCCAAAGCAGATTCATCAGGCGGCCCAAAGCAGATGGTCATTTGACGGCAGTAAAATTGTTTCAAATATTGATGGCAAGATCGTTGAAATAATCCTCAGCGATAATAGCCAAAAAACTATCGATACCAATGGTTTGACAAATTGCAAATTGCCCGGCTATATGCCTGATGGCAAGGTATTTTTTGTCGCAACTGATAGCAAAAATACGGAAGGCTTATATGTCGAAGGTGACAGTGAGCCTTTGATTACAGGCGATATTTATTCGCCGGCGAGTGCTAGTTATGATCAGGCTAAAATCGCAGTCAGTATCGGCGGCCATATTTACTTGGTTGATGTGGCAACTAAAAAGGCTGGCTTATTGACGTTAGCAGGTGGTGTGCAAACTTGGCCAACATGGGCCAAAGACAATCAGTCACTCTGTTATGCTCAAAGTGCAACATTGCTCGATGGCCCAAGGGATATATATAATGTTGAAATTGAAAATCCAACACAAGTATCGCTAGTAACGAGAGAAGTGGATACAGGGTTTGATTTTCATGGTGTAAAATTTGCTCAATGGTCACAGAAAGCTGTCAAAGGTGCTAATTTTGATGTGCAAAAATCTTCTGCAACTGCCAAAATTACAACAGATTGGTTTGTATTGAATATCGATTCTGAAATCAAGCTGACCTCTGGCAAGGAGACAATGACAATAGTCTTAAAGCCAAAAGATGGTTCGGCGGCAGGTAATGTCAAATCAGTTAAGGTGACAGAAAAGAATAAATATAATGCTCAGATTGAAGTGACTTTTGATGATCCGAAAAAATATGCGACTGTTTTCTTATCAGCAGGTTCGCCGGTTGTCACTATCAAAGCGAGTAAAGCGATAGCGAAAATTGCAATTGAGGGCAAGCTGTCCGCAGTTATAGTTCCCGATAGGTTAGCTAGTGACATGATTATCACAGCTGATAGCAATAAGCCCAAAAACATGCCGCTTGGTAAGGTTGCTTTCGTTGCAGCTGGAACCAAAGAGACTGGCCAGATGGTTGTGGTCGCAGGCGATAATGCAAAAGTTCAAGATGTGGCTGTCAGGCAAGGTGCGGCAACTCTTGAGGCGATCGAGATTTGTGCTTGCGATAAGGTTCATCTGACAATATTGCCGACCGAAAAAGCTTTCGTTGTTAAAAAGCCAGAAGGTGACAAGGTACTTTGGTCGAAGCCGTTTCATGCTAATTGGCGGCTCGTTGCTTCTGGCGATGGCTATCAGGCATATTCGGAATTGTGGAACGAAGATGCTGTTGGCCAGCTTAAAAAGCCGGAGCTGTCTATCAAAGATTTTAACGGTAAAGCGAAGCTAGCGGTTGTTTATGCCTATGAAAGAGATTGGCATAGCCCGCTCGATTTTTATAGCGTCGGGGATGTGCTGCGTGATTGTTTGGGTGTCGACAAGGCTTATAAAAGGCTGAGTGTTAAAGAGGCTAGGAACTATAGAACATGCAGGAGACGGACGATGCAGCCGGAAATTGAACCTCTGCTCGATTTTATGTTGAAGGTCAGAACACCGGGCTATAAACGGGTTAGGCCGATGCTGAATAATTTTGCTAGCGATGTTATAGCCCTTATAGGTGGTATGGAGAAAAGGATTGGCCAGTGCCGGCGATTTGAAAAGGCGATTAAACATTTGGCTGCGAAGATCAATAAAAGCCAAATTGATTCGATTGTCGAAAAGCATATGAAAAAAATCAGCGAAATCGCAACCGAAAATTGGGCAAAAGATATCGTAGAATTAAGGGCTGGACTTAAAACTATCGGCGAAAAAAGAAAAGCAAGAGAGTTTATTGAAAAGGCAAAAAACATTGCCGACAAGAGAAAAGAAATTATCACCCAATATCGTCAGTTAGCGAAAGACCTGAGGCAAGCGGCTGTTGTCTCTTTAGCTGACGGCTCAATGGATGCTAATGATGTTGCTAAAATTAAGGCGATTACAGATAAAATTCTTTCCTATAGATATTATATGGAAGGCGATTGGCGGGGCGAGTTGCCGCTGAAAAATAAAAAGGAGATGTGATTGATATGTGTCGTAATCTAAAGATTAGCATTATGGTTGTTTTATGTTTTTGCGGCAGAGCTGTTGCAGTTGAAGCACGTGATAGCAAAACTATGTTTGAAGAAAAAGCTGATATCTCACAAATGGCTGGTTGGGAATTGGTTGTTGATGAGACGATCGATGAGACGGACGTGATTGCAGAAGGCGGTGACACGATTATCGCAACGGTAAAAGCTCATGGCAGTATAGCTGTTTTTGCAAAAGCTGATAAAACACAAGTTGTTTCTGAACTGATGTTTTTGGATAATGAATCTGTTAGAATTCAGGCGATCAAAAGCTGTCAAGTTCAGAATCTTGCCGATAAGGTGACACTTCATCTGGAGATGACTAATAGTCAAGGCGCCCCGGCTAAAATGATTATTTCGATAGATAACAATGGGATTATTGAAATGACTCCAGTTTTGAATATTGCGGCTGTTTTTTGCAAGGCTGATATGGATTATGCTATTGTGCCTGATTTTGCCGGCGATCTTGTTTATGATGCCAGAGATTATATCAAGAACAAAAACCCTCTCTTTTTCCCGTCTGAAAATATTATTTGTGGCCTTCTAAAGGGAAATAAGAATGTTATAGTTATGACTTGGCCAGATGGCAATCAGCAGCCGTCGATTCGTTCGTCAAAACAGGGCTTTGAGTTTTTCTCATTGATGTTTGATAAGAAAAAAATCTATATTGGATTAATTCATGCAGATGGCGTTTGGCATAGGCAAAAAGTTGATAAGACATGGATCGAAAAAACGAAAGACCTAGAGTGGAAGCAGCCATTTAAGGCTCAATGGGTTGCGCAACTGTATTATAAAAATTGGACAACTCATAGGCAAAGTTTTTATTTCAAGGATAAAAAACGCACCGAGTATGCCTATACAGTTGGCGATTATGTGTGGCCTGTCTGGTTCGAAAAAGGCAAACCTGTAATGAATCTTAGCAAGCTTGTTTTGATTCCAAAGAGCAGCGATGTTCTTATCTATTGCCGTAAGGATGCGGAAGGTGACAATAAATCGCTGGCTAAAATCATGGAGCTTACCTTGGGCAAAGAATTTGCTGATGCTAAATTTGAAAAAGAAAAAGGTTGGCATCCGCCGAATATTGATAATAAAATTTTCTCCGGCTATTGCACCGCCGCCGATGATTGGACTCCTATGTTCAAATGGGGGGCTGAGGTTCGAGAAAAAGCAATGAGCTATCAACTGATCGAGGATTTTCATTTCCATTTTGAGAGCAGTAAGAAATGGATGGATAGTTATAATGATAATGCTAATGAAATTTTGAAGATGGTCGAAGCCCAGCAGAAAAAAAATCCCAGATTAGCGGAATTTATCGAAAAGAGTAAGGTTATTGTGAACAACAAAAAAATTGCAGATAGATGCCAAAAGGATACGACTGCTGCTTATGTCGCCGCTGCTGAAAAGGTGCTGCAGGAAACGAAAGATTTGTCGAAAAATTATAGTTCGGCAAATTATCCGAGATTTTTGGAATTAGCCAGTGCCATGAGAAAACGTGTTGGTGATGACCATACGTCATCGCAAAAAACGACGTTTGATCTGTATGAAACTATGCAGAAGCTTGGCTTAGAATGTGTGGATAAGCCAGACTATGCTGAGTTCGCTGCTAAAATGAGAAAAGTTATTACAGAAAAAATGACGAGCAATCTGCTTTGGAAGGCTAAATGTCAATGTCGATAGGTAAATCGTGGGGCTATTTGACAGATAAAATAGTGAACAGAGACTTTTTTGGTACGTAGATTAGATTGAAGAAAAGATTTTCATTTGATATTAGAATGAGCTAAAATTGGTCCAAAGGAGAAATTATGAATAACTTGGGAAAAATGACGAGAATCGGCTGCTGTGTTTTATTGCTCGGAAGTGCTTGTGCTTTTGCTGCTAAGCCTAAAAAGATTACAACCGAATCTAACGTGGCAATGATTGAGATACCAGCTGGCGAATTTGTTATGGGAACAGCTAGCGGCGCACTAGATGAAACAGCTCACAAAGTTCAAGTTAGCGGTTTTTATATGGATGCTTATGAAGTCACTCAAGCTGATTTTGTAAAGGTTATGGCGGACAATCCTTCGAAAAAACTCAAAGCCCAAAATCCTGTCGAGCAGGTGACATGGGCTGGCGCTGCGAAATATTGCAATGCAAGAAGTAAGCTTGAAGGCTTAAAACCCTGCTATGATACAGAGACATGGAAATGCGATTTCACTGCCGACGGCTATAGATTGCCAACCGAAGCAGAATGGGAATATGCCTGTCGTGCCGGCCAAAAGGCATCATATTTCTTTGGCAAAAATCCTAAAAAACTTCGCTATTTCGCATGGACTGCCGACACCGCCAATGGCCAGCCGCGCGAGGTCGGAAAAAGAATGCCCAATCCATGGGGCCTCTACGATATGTACGGCAATATTGCCGAATGGTGCAATGATTACTATGCAGCTGATTATTATAAAGCTAGCTCAGCAAAAGATCCGAAAGGTCCTGACGCCGGCGAAAAAAGAGTTGTCCGAGGGGGCAGCTGGAACTCGTCCGCAGAAGAATGTAGATCAGCTTGTCGCATGAAGGAAAATCCCGGTTATGCTGATGTTTGCATCGCGTCTTATGATGTTTATGGTTTTCGATGCGTTAAAAAAATGCCGTAATTGTTGTTGATGTTGAGGGTAAAAAACAATAGAAAGGGCAATTTAAGGAGTTTTTAAAGTGAAAGCCATTGCAATTTCTGGAAGCCCTCGCGCAGGAGGTAATACCGAATATGCTTGCCAAGTTGCCCTAGATAAAATTGCTAGTTTTGGAGTTGATACCGAGCTGGTGTCACTGGCTGGTAAAAATATCAAGCCCTGTATTGCTTGCGGAGCATGTGCCGAAGCCGGCAAATGTGTAGGGGCTTTGGGCGATGACTTTGATGATATCATTGAAAAAGTTAAATCCGCTCAAGCGATTATTTTGGCAAGTCCTGTTTATTTCAATTGTGCTACAGGACCAATCTGTAACTTGATGCATAGGATGGGATATGTCGCTAGATGCGGCGGAGATAATTTCCTGTCTCGCAAAGTCGGCGGAGCGATCGCCGTAGCTAGAAGAGCAGGACACAATTTCACCTTCGCCCAATTGTCGATGTTTTTTTCGATCAATGATATGGTTCAAGCCGGCTCGAGCTATTGGAATGTCGGTGTAGCCAGAGCCATTGGTGACATGAAAAATGATGCTGAAGGCGTTGCAACATTAGAGCGGTTCGGCGAAAATGTCAGTTGGCTGCTTGAAAAACTGAATGTGTAACTCAATTTATTTTTAAATAAAAAAATGGCGACAACAGCATGGGTGATGTTGCCGCCTACGCCTTTAAAATAAAAGGAGTCTCACAAAGATAAGACTAACATAATCATGCTTTTTGACTATCGTGGTGATTACGGTATTTGGTTCTAAACGGTGATTATAGAACGGATTGTTTGATTTTTCAGTGTTTTAGAACGTTTGAGGGATTTATGTATTGTCTTAAATGTTGATTAGTGTTTTGCTGCAATTTTTTGTGAGTATTTCACAGCCACAATCGGTTACGAGAATGTCGTCTTCTATCCTGACGCCTGTTGAGTTGGGCAGATATATTCCCGGCTCAATCGTCAAAACTTGACCTGCCGAAAATGTCTGCTTATTGGTTTTGTAAACAGTTGGGCTTTCATGAACGACGAGTCCAATGCCGTGACCTGTTGAATGGCCATATACATCAAAGCCAGCTTTTTTGATTATGTTGCGAGCAGCGGCATCAGCTTCTGCAATTGATTTGCCGGGTCCGACTTTTTCTATCGCCGCCAGTTGAGCTGATAGCACAGTGTCATAAATTTTTCTATATAAAGCTGAAATTTTACCAATGGCAAAACATCTCGTAATGTCACAGCAATAGCCGTTATAGTTTGCGCCGAAATCTATCAATATTGTATCATTTTTTTTAAGTTTTCTGTCTGTCGGCAGATGATGGGGCCTTGCTGCATTTTCGCCAAAAGCTACAATTGTTTCAAAAGCAACAGTGGCCGACAAGCTCCTCATCGAAAAATCTAATCTCGCTGCAAGCTCGGCTTCAGTTATTTTGTTCTTAGCATAGTTTAATAATGTTTTTTTCAGCGAGATGTTTGCTATTTCAGCAGCTTTTTTAATGTTGGCGATTTCATCTGGCGATTTTATTATTCTCGCTTGTTCAATGATGGTTAGGGTGGGCTTGATTGAAAAGTAGCGGAGCTGTTTTTTTAGGTTTTTGTGGTCAGCTATGGACATGAAAGGTTCAACAGCGATTGTTTTGATTGTCGCTGATTTTTTTATGATTTTACCGGCAGCCTGAGCAAGAGAATCTGTTCGCTGAACGATTTTGCAACATTGACAAATCGCTTTGGCTTGGGTTGTGTATCTGCTGTCAGTTATCAGATATGATGAGCGTTTTGTGATGATCGCCCAACTGCCGGCGCCATCGAAACAGGTGGCATATCTGACGTTTGCTTTTGAGCTTGCTATGAGGCAATCGATTTTTGCTTGTTTCATTGCAAGGCGGATTTTAGCAAGTCTGGCTTTTATTATTTTTCTATCCATTTGCTCATTATATCCAAATTTAACAAAATCATCAATAAGGCTTGAGTATATCGGCAACTCCATGTAAGCACAAATAGTTAAATTGGTTCGGCGGCAATTAAATCTTGTTATGAATTGGCTCTGGCGTTACAATAGATGGTCTGAAATTGATTTTTTGACGGGTTTTATTGCTTATGCTACCGATACGTACAAGTGTGATTTGCCGCAGAACGCCATATGTTAATTATGGCTTGATAGTCATCAATGCGTTGATTTTTTTGATGAGTTATCATCATCCAGACAGGATGAGAAACTATCTTTATCAATGGGCACAGCCTCTGGTTTTGGATCCATCGAATAGTCATCTGTGGCAATTTGTTACCTATGCGTTTTTGCATGCCGGTTGGATGCATATTTTCGGCAATATGTTTTTCCTCTACATTTTTGGCGCAGCGGTAAATGATCGGCTCGGCAATGTCGGCTATCTTTGTTTCTATCTGGCTGGCGCTGTTGTCAGTGGTATCGGTCACGTTATGTTAAGTGGCGGAGCATCGTGCTTAGGAGCGAGCGGAGCTGTTGCGGCTGTAACGGGGGCGTATTTGGTTCTGTTTCCGCAGAGCTTGGTGACTGTTGTTTATTGGTTTATTTTTATTGGCACGATTGAGCTTCCGGCTTTATATTTCATTGCTCTAAAATTGATATTGCTCGATAATATTATTGCTACAGGTACACCTAATATAGCTTACGAGGCGCATTTGGCCGGCTATTTGTTTGGCTTTGTTGCGATCATGGCTCTATTGGCAACAAGATTACTTAATTCCGGCAATTTTGATTTGTGGACGATGATACAATTAGCAAATCGTCGCAGAAAGTGGCGCGGCTCTATGTCAAAAGGCAATAGCGATGGCAAAAATGCTAAATGGGTTAAGGTGAAACAAGCGAAAAAAACTCCGTCTCAGATCAAGATCGAAACCCAAGTCGACCAGCTCAAACAGGATATTACCGAGCGAATGTCACAGCGGAATTTGGGGCAGGCGGCGAATTTATATCTGGAACTTGTAAAGGTTGATCCGAGTCAGGTTTTACCGTCACGATATTTACTGGATATTGCCAATCAGCTCGCCTCTGTCAGTCAGCATAATGATGCGGCGATGGCTTATGAGCAGTATCTGGAATTCTATAAGAATAGTCCAAATAGTGAGCAAGTTGAGCTGATGCTGGGGCTGTTGTGCAGTCGATATTTGAACCGGCCAGATGATGCCTGTCATCATTTGAAAAGGGCGGCTAAAAAAATAACTGATCCGTCGCAGCTGAAAATGTGTAACGATGAGATCGATAAAATTTCGTAATATCTAAGGGATAGTATGGCGGATAAACAAATATCTAAACAGTTAGAGTTGTTCAAACGCGGCGCAGTTGATGTGTTGAGTGAGGTGCAGCTGAAAGAGAAGTTGGAAAAAGCTGCGGCAGGCGGCAAGCAATTAAGGATCAAGGTTGGTCTCGATCCGACGAGTCCTGATATCCATCTCGGCCATACGGTTGTGCTTCGCAAGATGAGACAGTTTCAAGATGCAGGTCATAAAGCGGTTCTGATTATCGGTGATTATACGACAAAAATCGGTGACCCGACAGGCAGAAATGCCACAAGGCCGGTTTTGTCCGATAGCCAGATTAAATCTAATGCCGAAACCTATTTCGCTCAAGCCGGCAAAATCCTCGACACATCAGAAGATAAATTAGAGGTGCGTCATAATAGCCAGTGGCTGTCAGATTTGAAGCTGGAAGATATTATAAAGCTTACCTCTGTTATGACTGTGGCTAGAATGCTGGAGCGTGACACGTTTGAAAAGCGTTATAAAAAAGGTCAGCCGATTGGCTTGCATGAGTTTTTATATCCGCTGATGCAGGGCTATGATTCTGTGATGATCGATGCTGATGTTGAGCTTGGCGGGACGGACCAAACCTTTAACAATCTAGTTGGCCGTGATATGCAAAAGCTTTTCGGTAAGGACCAGCAAGTGGTTATGACTATGCCGATATTAGTCGGTCTTGACGGCACGGAAAAAATGAGCAAGTCGAAAGATAATTATATCGGCGTAACTGACGAACCAAATGAGATGTTTGGCAAAATAATGAGCATTCCAGATGAGCTGATGGAGAATTATTTTACGTTATTGACAGATGTTGAAGCTGAAAAAATTGCAGTATTGACCGATGCTTCTAAAACCCATCCAAAAGAAGCAAAGGTTACGCTCGGCAAAATGATTGTCACTGAATTTTATGATGAAAAATTAGCGGATGCTGCGGCTGAAAATTTTGATCAGGTGTTTGCAAAAAACCAAATGCCTGATAATATCGATATTGTTGAAATTTCGCCTGATGAGATTATGCTTTCTAAGCTTTTGTTATCTTGCAAACTTGTTGCCAGCGGCGCAGACGGCAAAAGAATGGTCAAACAGGGAGCTGTCAGTATAGATGGTGAAAAGATGGCTAATCCTTCTGAAATGATAACTGTTTCTAGCGGCATGGTTTTGCAGGTCGGTAAACGTAAATTTGCGAAATTGAGGATGAAATAATGAAGTCTAAAATCTGTCGATTTATTTTGTGTGTTGTTTTATGTGCTTCTTTTATTGGTTGTGCGGTGAACCCGCTGACGGGCAATAAGGAATTTATTATAATGCCTATCAGTCAAGATGTCGAAATTGGCAAGGCTTATGCCCCTAAAATGCAAGAGCAGTCAGGCGGAAAAATCGAAGATGAAATTCTGCAAACTTATATCGACTCGATTGGCCAAAAACTTGCGAAATTGTGTCAGCGCAACGAATTAGAATATCATTTTACGGCGGTTAATGACAAGGCTATCAATGCTTTTGCATTGCCCGGCGGCTATATTTTTATCACTAAGGGTATGCTTGAACATTTGACAAGCGAAGCGCAAATGGCTTCGATATTAGCTCATGAAATCGCCCACGTTGTCGCACGTGACAGTGCCGCAGCTATGAGCCGTCAAATTGGTATTGATTTGGTGCTGTCATCGATTTCTAAAAAAACTCCAGAGGCGGCAATGGCTGTTGCCAATATCTCCCGTCAGCTCATGGGGTTAAAATTTAGCCGTACAGATGAAACCCAAGCTGATCTTGGCGGGCTGGATTATCTGGTAGCAGCTGGATATAATCCTTACGAAATGGTTGAGGCTATGAAGATGCTGCAAAGTCAAGACAAGGCGACCCAGCCGGCTTTTTTGTCGACCCATCCTGCACCTGCAAATCGAGTGGAGTATATCACCGAAAAGATTCAGCGAAAGTATAGCAATGCCGGTATAGGAAAAATCGGCGTCCAAGAGTATCAGCAAAATGTGTTGAGCCGTTTGAAATAGTTTGCCAAAAAAAAGTTACGGCCATAAATTGAGCTGCGGATTGGCCTGCATTTGCAAAATTCTATAGGGCTCTTCCGGCATAGCTGTTCTGCTCGATAGATACGCCGCTTCTATAACAGCCATATTGTTCAGATCGACTCTATTTGGATGTCGCTTATTTTTATCTGGTTCGGCTAGTTTGCCGGCGAATTGCTGGAAAAAGCCTTTGTACGCATCAGTCAAGCTATATGGAATCTCTGTTTTTTCCTGCACATTGATATCAGGGTTTTTGGTCACGCACAAAGTGTCTTTGGTTACAGTTATAATCTGTTTTGTACTGAAAAATTTGATTTGATCTGGTTTTATGTCTATGCTTTTGGTTACGGTGACATTGCAGCTTAGAGTTTCGTCAAATTTCATCATTGCTATAGCTGTATCTTCTGTCGAATATTGTCTTTGCTGGTGATCGGCTGCGTGACTTATTGTTGTTGCGTAAATTTGCTGCGGCAATCCGAAATTAGTTATAATTTGGTCGATGATTTTATAGCCGTCATGAAGGAGCACTCCTCCGCCAGATAATTTTAGATCGCTTGACCAATAATTTTTTTCGCCAGTAGCGGCGTTACAAACAGCTTCTATCAAAAAGATTTTGCCGGATTGTTCTTGCTGCAATAAATCGTTGGCTAATCTGAATGTCCCTGAAAATTGATAGGGATTTATCGTTTCAAAAAATACGTCATTTTTACCAGCTAGCTGAATGAGCTTTGCGGTTTGCTCGAAATTTGTAGCAGGCGGCGCAAGTTTTAATATGTGACATTTTTTCTTGATAGCTGATATGACATATTCTTCGCATCGATATAAACTTTCTGCCACTATTATGCAATCGAGGGAAGTTTGCGTAATCAATTGCCTGTGATCATTGAAGCTTTGGCAGTTGTGCTTTTGGCCGATTTTTTCTGCGAGGGCGAGATTTTCATCTGAAACAGCCGCTAATTGCATCTGGTCACATGATTCAATCGCTTCCAGCAGTGAATCACTGTCATGATTTAAGCTCAAAACTCCTGCCTTTATTTTTTCAGGAGAGTTCTCTTGTGATTGATTTTTGTTTGGACTATCTAAATCCATTTAGGATGTCCCCGTTAGGCTAGTGCCATTTTTTTCAGTCAACATAAAATCACGCAAGGTTTTCATCAACCAATATGTTTATTATCGTCTTCGGTTTTTTCTTTCATCGAGTAACCGTTATCTTGGCGATTATGATTTACGGACAGCTTTTGTTCATATATTCTCATGACATCGTCAGCATCCATTCCGAGACATTGCGCGAGGCT
Organism: uncultured bacterium; assembly: GCA_965370955.1. Taxonomy (GTDB): domain Bacteria; phylum Planctomycetota; class Phycisphaerae; order Sedimentisphaerales; family Anaerobacaceae; genus CBDUWP01. The sequence continues at coordinate 65,819 of CBDUWP010000001.1, forward strand.
TATCCAAAAAAAGAGCATGTCGATAACTTCGACTTTGGCATTTTGCAGATCATTTATTGCGAATCTTTTTCCCTGACCGGCTTCTTTGCACCAGTGTTTCCAAAACGTGCAATCGCGAAGCTCTTCCAACTCATTGCTCATAGCAGCGATATAATTGTTCAGCCATAAGCCGGCATATTGCGGATCAAAATTTTTGCGAAGAGCTTTGGCGTCAAAGCCGGTTCTTTTATTTAATTGAGCTTGTTTTTCAAATAATTCTTTCAGCATGTTCGTTCCTTGTTTTGTGCTGTTTTGTTTAATTGTTTTTATTAACAAATACGTCGGCCAGTGGGAATTGACTCGTTAGCTCGATAACTTGTTGACCGATTTTTTCGAGAGCTGCTTCATTTTCAATATTTTCAGCTACCAGTGCCATGAAATCAGCGATCAGCTCTGCTTGGGCTTCTTTCATGCCCATAGTTGTCATTGCCGGCGTTCCAATCCTTAATCCGCTAGGATTAAAAGGCGAGGCAGGATCGTTCGGGATGGTGTTACAGTTGCTGACGATTTTGGCTTTATCCAGTGCTTTAGCTAATTTTTTGCCGGGAATATTTTTACTTCTCAAATCGATCAGGATCAGGTGATTGTCTGTTCCGCCAGAGACCAAATCGAACCCTTTTTCCATGAGTCTTTCTGCCATTGCTTTAGCGTTTTTGACGATTTGCTGCGCGTATAACTTAAAATCATCTGTGGCAGCTTCAGCCATAGCGATAGCGATCGAGCTAATCGTGTGCATGTGCGGGCCGCCCTGAAGACCGGGAAAAATGGCCTTGTCGACAGCTTTAGCGTGAGCCTCTTTGCACATAATCATTCCGCCTCGAGGGCCTCTCAAGGTTTTGTGTGTTGTAGTTGTCACTATGTCTGCATAGGGGACAGGGCTTTGGTGGACGCCGCCTGCAATCAGCCCTGCAATATGAGCGATGTCACTGACTAGATAGGCACCTACCGATTTTGCAATCTCGCCGAAAGCCTTAAAGTCGATAGCTCTTGGATAGGCTGTCGCGCCGCAAATAATTATTTTTGGCTTATGTTTTTTTGCCAATTGTTCGATCTGATCGTAATCGAACAGGCATGTATCGTAGTTGACTGTGTATTGAACCGAGTTAAAAATTTTGCCAGTTGCGCTGACTTTCCAACCGTGCGTGAGGTGACCGCCGTCGGGCAGAGCGAGTCCCATTATTGTGTCGCCGGGCGAAGCGAGCGCCATATAGGCACCCATATTTGTGATTGAACCGGAATAGGGCTGAACGTTGACATGGTCAGCTCCAAAAACGGTTTTAGCTCTCGATTGAGCCAATAACTCCAGCTGATCGGTGATTTGCTGGCCTTCATAGTATCTTTTGGTGGGATAGCCTTCGGCATATTTGTTTGTCAGGCAACTGCCGGTAGCTTCCATAACAGCTTTAGAGACATAATTTTCAGATGGTATGAGTCTGATACATTGGCTTTGCCGAATTTTTTCCTGCTCAAGCAGTTCAAAAACTTCACGATCAGATTGTTCGATAGAACTGGCCATAACCTTAGCTTCCTAAAATATGCACTTAATTTTATACTGTTTAACGAGAACAGTCTTTATAGCAAAAGGTCCGATTTTGTACAAGCATTTATTTTATTGACAGGATATGGGTTATTGTTTATCATAAATGCTTTGATGGCAGCATGTTGGATTGTGATTTTGGTTTTCGGCAGACGGCTTTTTTTGCTGCTGTAACCAACAGGAGGATTGGTTTGTTTTCTATGGCCCTTGACTTACGGGAATTTTAATTATGGATCAATCACGTACCACAGCTTTGGCTTGTTTTGAAAAGGCTAAAAAAGTCTCACTCAGCGGCGATTATGCTTATGCTCTGGATATGTATCTTGAGGGCTTGCGTTATTATCCCGATGATGTGAAAGATGGACATCATCAGCTGCATCTTGTGGCCTTGTTAAGGCATAGCAAAGGCGGTAAAAAGCCGACAATTTTTGAGATCATAAAACTTTTTTTCATCAGAAAACCGCTTGATAAAATGTTCTGGGCTGAATATCTTTTTGCCAAAGATCCTGACAATGTGTTCTATCTGCAAAATATGTTAAAAGCCTCATTGCAGGTCGATTGTCCAAAAACTACTCAGTGGATATGTGATTTTCTGTTCGGCGTTTATAAAGCCTCGACTAAGCCGTCAGCTAATCTATATCTGAAACTCGCAAAGGCGTATCAGAGTGTCGGCGTTGTTGATAAGGCTTTATTGGCTTGTCGAAATGCGTCGTATTTACGCAAAGATGATATCGAATTGGACGATATGGTCAAGCGTCTTTCGGCTGAGGTTACCTTGTCGAGAGGTCATTATGAACAAAGCGGAAGTTTTCAAAATTCGATAAAGGATCCGAAAAGCCAAGCGAAATTTTATAGTCAGGACAGGGTTGTTAAGGCCCAAAGCTATGTGAAAAATGAGGTTGCCCATGCCGAAAAGGCTTACGCCGACAATCCTGAATTATCCAAAAATATCTTCAATTTGGCCAATGCTCTAGCTGATTTGAATACGGACAAGGATCAGGACAAAGCGATTAAGCTGCTGGATGCTGCCTATGAAAAAACAGACAATTTTGGTTATAAAGAGCGTAGCGGCCAGATCAAAATCGCCGCAATTGAGAGAAAAATAAAGCAGTCAGCTGATAGGCCTGAATTGGTTGGGAAATTAAAAAAAGTTTTGGCGAAGGTTGAACTGGACCATTTTGCCAGATGCGTTAGCCATAATATCACGGATTTGGCTGTAAAATATGAATATGGCCGTAGATTGATGGCTGGCGGCGAATTTGATAGGGCTATAGTTCAATTTCAGGCTGCCCAAAAGGATCCAGCTAAAAAGCTCAAGGCTATGGCTAATATTGGCGTTTGTTTCTTGAAAAAGGGCTGGCTCGACGATGCAGTTGACATTTTTGAGCAGTCAATTGCTCTGCTGGAGATAAAAGATAGTGCAATCGCTAAGGAAATACGCTATAATCTCGCGGATGTTTACGACCGTCGTGGCCATAAACAGCAGGCTTTAGCCGAATTTAGAAAATTGGCTCAAATGGATCTCAGCTATAAAGATGTAGGCCAAAGGGTGGATAAGTTAAGAAAAAGCGGTAAATAGCTTGCTATTTGTGGATAGTTTGTTATACAATGGCCGTTTAGTTTTTTTTTAACCATAAGTTTCCGTTAAGAATTAAGAATTTTGATAAAAATTAAGAGTTTTAGGAGTGTTACTGTGGCCCATTCGTTATCAGCCCAAAAAAGAGTAAGGCAAAACGAAAAGCGTAATGTTATCAATCGCGCTAGAAAAAGTCAGATAAAGAATCAGATCAAGTTATTTGAGCAGGCTCTCGGCGAAGGCAATCTTGAGGCGGCATCTGAGAAATATATACTTTTGACAAAGAAAATTGACCAGATTGCATCTACAAGCACTATGCACAAAAAGACAGCTGCGAGAAAGAAATCACGACTGGCTAAAAAACTTAATGAGCTCAAGGCTAAAACAGCTTAAGTTTGTTTTTGATTTTTGTTTTGTGTGACATTTGTATAGCAAAAGATATCGCCTCTGCCGTTATTTCGGCGGGGGCTTTTTTTGTTGCTGCAATTGATTGTCAGCTTGACAATTTAGAAGTATTTTGCGATACTTACCGCTGTAAACGTATAAAATCAAACAAGATACATCTGTAACTATATATTAGGAGTAAAGTGACATGAAGGCATCTGAAATGAAAAAGGGTCAGACGGTGAACATTGACGGCCGTTTATTGAATGTTGTTGATTATCAACATGTTAAGCTCGGTAAAGGCGGTGCTGTTTACCAGACTAAGCTCAAAGCATTGGATGATGGGTCGATTGTGAATATTCGTTTCCGTTCAGAAGAGACGATTGAGCAGGCGTTTCTAGATAAACGTAAATTTGAATATCTTTATTCGTCAGGCACAGAGCATGTTCTGATGGATTTAGAGACATTTGAGCAGATTTTTCTTGATGACGCAGCTTTTGGTGAAGGACCAAAATATTTGATCCCTAATACTCAATTGCAGGTTAGCATGCATGATGAAAAACCGCTTATAGTTGAATTGCCAAACACTGTTGATCTTGAAGTAACTGAAACTGATCCGGAGATTAAAGGTGCTACTGTGACAAACCAAACCAAGCCGGCCACTCTGGAAACAGGGCTGATTGTGCAGGTTCCAGCTTTCATCAAACAGGGTGAAAAGATCAAGGTCGATACGCGCAGCGGCGAGTATTTGTCTAGAGTTAAGGAATAATAATTTTCGTACGGATATCGAAATAAACCACCACGCCCTTACGGACGTGGCATTTGTCGCCTACGGGCTAAAAGCTCTGCAGGCTTTGCCCTGTGCTTTCATCTACACCCTTAGCGATGTAGTATTACGAAAGAAAAAATAAAATATGGCTTTTGAAAAAACACGTAAGTTTGCAGTCAAACTGTTTGGCTCTCATAATGACAGGCTTGTCAAATCTTATATGGGTTTGGTTGAAGCCGCCGGCAGTTTCGAGCCTATTTTGCAACAGCTTTCCGATAAGCAATTGGCCGCAAAGACCCAAGAATTTAGAGATAGATTATCAGCCGGTGAATCTGATAGAGATTTGATTCCGGAGGTTTTTGCAGTTGTTCGCGAGGTTTCTGACAGACATCTTGGCATAAGAAACAGCTTACTTGATGAGCAAGGGTTTAATAGGAGTTCGCTCGGCGAATCTTCAGCTTTGATTTATGATAAATTGCGGACGGCTTTAAGTGAAGGCCAATCGCTGCATGAACTGAACGTACCTGTCGAATATAATGCCGAGTTACGCAGGCTGTATCCAGAATCGAAGCCGCCTTTTAGATTTCGCCATTTTGATGTTCAGTTGATTGGCGGCGCTATCTTGTATGATGGCCGAATCGCTGAAATGGCGACAGGCGAGGGCAAGACTTTGATGGCGACGTTGGCTGCTTTTATGGTTTATTTGACTGGCCGCAAGGTTCATCTTGTTACAGTGAATGATTATCTCGCCAAGCGTGACGCTCAGTGGATGACGCCGGTTTATAATGCTCTTGGTATGACTGTCGGAGCGATACAATCTGACATGGATCCTTCCGGTGACATTCGCAAACAGCAGTATAATTGTGACGTCACCTATGGCACAAATAATGAGTTTGGCTTTGATTACCTTCGCGATAATATGAAGGGTTCTATGGAGCAAATGGCTCAGGGACCGCTTCATTATGCGATAATTGACGAGGTCGATTCGATTTTGATCGATGAAGCTAGAACTCCTTTGATTATTTCAGGCCCTGCTTTTGATGATGTCACTCGTTATAAAAAAGCTGACCAAATAACAAAACAATTGATTCAGATGCAAAGCGGCTATGACAATCTGAAAAAGAGAGTTGATGCCTTGTCTCGTGATATTGCAAATGCTCGCGGCGAGCTGTCTGACGCTAAAAAAAATAAAGATAATGATCGAATAAAAAAGGCTCAGCAGGTAATTTCTGTTAAAACTGTAGAGCTTGATGATAGTGAGGCTCGTCTTGAAACCAGCGAACAATATTATGAAGTTGAGCTGGATAAAAAATCTGTTCAGCTTAATCATGATGGAATCGGTGCAGCTCAAAAAATTGCTGGGATTGGATCGTTTTATACTGGCTCAAATATGGATTGGCCTCATTTGCTGAATCAGAGTTTGCGAGCTCATATCACGTTTGATAGAGAAAAAGATTACGTTGTTTTAGATGGCAAGATTGTGATTGTCGATGATTTTACGGGTCGCCTTATGCATGGCCGCCAATGGTCAGATGGCCTTCATCAGGCAATTGAGGCTAAAGAATCTGTGACGGTGAAAGAGGAAAGTCAAACGCTTGCCACGATCACATTTCAAAATTTCTTCAAGCTGTATGGCCAGATTGCCGGCATGACAGGTACCGCCTTGACAGAAGCCGACGAGTTTATGAATATTTATGGTTTGGAGGTTATTTCCATTCCTACGAATCGGCCTTGTGTTCGGCAGGATAAAGATGACGTTATTTACAAAACCATATCCGAAAAATTTACAGCCATTGCCGATGAAATCAAAGAGATTAGTGATTTGGGTCAGCCGATTTTAGTTGGTACAGTCAGTATCGAAAAAAGCGAGGCATTGTCTGCGCTTTTGACAACAAGAGGCATCGAGCACGAGGTGTTAAATGCTAAGCAGCATGAGCGGGAAGCTGTCATTATCGCCAAAGCTGGCGCACAACACGCCGATCGTCTTGGTAAAATGCGAGGCAATGTCACTATAGCGACAAATATGGCTGGTCGCGGTACAGATATCAAGTTGGCTGCTGGCGTAGCCGACCTTGGCGGCTTATATATTCTAGGTACAGAGCGGCATGAATCCAGACGAATCGACAATCAGCTCAGAGGCCGAGCAGGCAGGCAGGGCGATGCCGGTTCCAGTCAATTTTTCCTTAGTTTTGATGACGACCTGATGAGCATTTTTGCTCCTGAGTGGATGGTTAAGGCTCTTTCGTGGTTTCCTTGGCAAGAGGGCGAGCCGATTTATCATAAGAAGCTTACTCGTGTCATTGAAAAGTCTCAGAGAAAGGTTGAGCAGCGAAACTTTGAGACGAGGAAAAGTCTGCTAGAATATGATCAGGTGATGGATTATCAGAGGAAGGATTTTTATCGTCGCCGTCGCGATATTCTTTCCAGTAATAATTTGCATACAATTATAGAGCCAATGATAGAATCTGTCGTTCAAAATGGCAGCGGACATATGCTCGGCAGTGATTATTCTGCTCATTGTATTGTCGAATGGGCTAGAGTGACTTTTTCCGTTGAGCTTGTTTCTCGTGATATGCAGAAGCTCGAAGCTAAAGAGATCGAGCGACTGATAAAACAAGCGGTAGGTGAAAAAATCTCTGAAGACATTAGCCGTTCGATAGGTGAATATTTAGAAGACTATAGCGATCCGTCGAGTTGGAATCTAGCTGGAATTTCAAAATGGGCTATGAGCAGTTTCGGTGTGAATTTTGCTCAATCAAAGCTCAAATCGATGACGCCGGATGAGATTGCCGACGAACTGACCGATTTAGCTATAGAGCAAATTGATAACAAAGATTTTTCGATGCTTACAGAGTTTCTTGATAAGGATTTTGCCGGCAAGAGATTTTGTGAATGGATTAAAACCAAATTTGAAACAGATTTGTCACCTGACGAATTGGAAGATCTGGAAATTGCTAAAGTCAGTGATCTTGTGATAGAAAAGACAGCCCAAAAATATCGCCAGCGTAAAATAGAATATCCTGTTGAGTTTGCTGTCAATATGGTTTCTGGCGGTGATAGAGAAAATATTTATGCTTTTGATGCAGTTGCGAGTTGGGCTAAGAAAAAATATGATGTGGATTTTACTGCCGCTGACCTTAGCGAACTCAAGCCGCAAGAGTTGTATAGTAAGTTGCTTGCCCTGAGCAAAGAATATAACAATGGCAAACTTGACGACATAATCAAAGATAAAGCCTCTTCTATGAGCCGAGTGGATTTTGTGGCTTGGGCGAATCAAAGGTTTGATACAACGATAGCTATTGAATCTGAAGAAGTTGACGTGTCGGAAAAAACCAGTCTGTCGATTGAGTCAGCTGATGATGAAAAAATAATTGAAGCTGTGATAAAAGCCGGCAGCCAATTTTTGTGCAGTGAGCTTGTCGATCTAGAGCGTTATGTTTTGATTCAGATTTGCGACAGCAGTTGGAAGGACCATCTTTATGCGATGGACCATCTGAAATCTGATATTTGGGTGCGGTCGTTTGCCGAAAAGGATCCTAAAACCGAATACAAACGAGAGGGCTATCAAATGTTTATTGATATGCTCGCCGGAATTGATGACAAGGTGACAGATGTTATATTTAAGGTTCATCTGGAGTCTGGCGTCAGTGCCAAAACCATTTGGAATGTTAGTTCAGCTTCGCATGATGATGTTGATCAGTTTGCCTTAGCTCAGCGTCAAAAAGCGGCGGCTCAAGCTCCTCAAACCGAGCGTAAAGTTAAGCAGATCAAAATGGATACTCCCAAGGTTGGCCGCAATGATCCTTGTCCTTGTAATAGTGGTAAAAAATATAAAAAATGTTGCGGCAAGTAAAATTGCGGCAAATAGATGGGCAAGGGAATAGACTCTTAAAAAGCATTTTAGACAGAAGGGGATTTGGCTTATGAGCTTAAAGGGAATAATTTTAGCTGGCGGAAGCGGCACAAGGTTGTATCCTGTGACCAAGGCTGTTAGCAAGCAGCTGTTGGCGATTTATGACAAGCCCATGATCTATTATCCCTTGACGACCTTGATGCTCGCCGGCATAGATGAAATACTTCTCATTAGCACGCCGGTTGATTTGCCTATATATCAGCAGTTGCTTGGCGATGGTAATCAATGGGGGATTAACATTCAATATGCTGTTCAGCCAAAGCCTGATGGACTGGCTCAAGCTTTTATCATAGGCAAAGAATTTATCGGTCAGGATCGGGTTTGTATGATCTTAGGCGACAACATTTTTCATGGTCATGGCCTAGCAGAGACATTGCTGTCAGCCGCTAAAGATCAGACAGGTGCAACCATATTTGGCTACCGCGTCAAGGATCCGCAGCGTTACGGCATAATCGAATTTGACAATAGCGGTAAGGTGCTGTCGATTGAAGAAAAGCCCAACCAGCCAAAGTCGAAATATGCAGCTGTCGGCATATATTTTTACGATAACGATGTGGTTGAAATTGCCGGTTCGATTGAGCCGTCTGCTCGCGGTGAGCTTGAAATCACAGCTGTTAATAATGTTTATTTAGAGCGGTCAGCATTGCGGGCGAAATTGTTTGGCCGCGGCTTGGCTTGGCTCGATACCGGTACTTATGAATCGATGCTTCAGGCTTGTAATTTTGTGCATACCGTTCAAAATCGGCAGGGCCTTATGATTGCTTGCCCGGAGGAAGTGGCTCATAATCTTGGCCTGATTAGCGATCAACAGCTTTTGACACTCGCTGAGCCTTTGGTTAAAAATGATTATGGCAAATATTTATTAAGCTTGTTAGACGAAGGAAAGTAAATGAACGTTATTGCGACTGCTCTTGACGGTGTTTTGATTTTTGAGCCGCAGGTTTTTGGCGACAAGAGAGGCTTTTTCGTCGAGACTTTTAGTGCTGTTCGTTATCGAGAGGCCGGTATTAAAGAGACATTTGTTCAAGACAATGTTTCGTCGTCTAGCTATGGCGTTTTGCGCGGTCTTCATTTCCAAAATCCCAATAGTCAAGGCAAACTCGTACAGGTATTAGTTGGCGAGGTGTTTGACGTTGCAGTTGATATCAGAAAAGGTTCGCCGACTTTCGGCAGGTGGGCTTCAGTTATTTTGTCCTCTGATAATCATAAGCAATTTTATGTTCCGCCAAATTTTGCGCACGGTTTTTGCGTAACATCTAAAGATGCAATTTTTTCATATAAATGTACCGACTATTACGATCAGCCGTCAGAGGGCGGGATTATTTATAATGATCCTGATCTGGCGATCGATTGGCCTGTTAAAGATCCTGTCATTTCCGATAAGGATAAAGTTTACACTAAATTGAGTGACATAGA
>CBDUWP010000002.1:0-54669 GCA_965370955.1 uncultured bacterium
ATAGCGCAACCATTCGTCAATCACCTATAACTTCCACAAGCACAGCTTTTTCAATAACCAATATACGCTTTGCAAAGGGCAAACATAATTTGAGTTCAGAGGCTGAATCATTTTTGATAAATTTTTCCAAAAACATACAAAACTCGGCCAAGCCAAGCGGCTTATATGTCCTATCAATTTGTAAAGATCAGCCGACTGAATCGCAAAATTCTATTCTGTCAGCCAAAAGAGCCGGCAACATCGCACAATTTTTAAGAGAATCCTTCCCATCAGGCTTTCGTTGCCCCGTATACAGCCTTGGCGCAGGCAGCGGCGGTAATTGGACTAGCGGCGACAATCCTCTCTCCAAAGGCACTCAAATATTCATCGGCATCTTAAATTAACCAGCTATTTTGACAAATTCGCTCTGGACGATAGCGATCGGTCAACAGTCAATCATATTCCTTTGGCGTCTAATTTTTAACCAAAATAGCTCCGCTTCGCACAGCCACATCGCACTAGACATACTGTAATCCGCCTGTAACCTGCAAAAAACTCCATATCTACTTTCAGGTACAGGATTTGCACATGATGCAATACATATATCAATAATTAATGGGCACAAAAATAACTGGAGATAAAACTATTGAAAGCTGAAAAAAAACAAATCATGATATTCGTACTGCTTACGCTATTTTTGGCTTCGGCAGGGTTATGCGACATCGCCCAAAAAACTAATAGCCAACCAACCGTTGACAATAATAATGCAGCTCGCCCCACAACTCAAAACCCTTTAGCCCCGAAACCCTCCTACGAATCGATTAACAATAAATCAGTTAATACCGGCAAGCTGTTTTTCAAAATGATAGGTTCGTTAGCACTGGTCATTGTGATGGCAATTGGAACATTTTATCTATCCAAAAAAACTATTGGCAAGATGAGTTCGACACAGGCAAAAGATATCAAAATATTAGAGACAGCCTATTTAAGTAAAGGTCGTCAACTCTATATCGTCAAGTCGCTTGGCAAAAAACTCTTGATCGCCGCATCTGCTGAAGGAATAACCAAGTTGACTGAACTATCAGATCTTTCTGAACCAAACTAAAATCAGGATAGAAAAACACATGAAAATCATATACCAGCTAAAAACTAAGTCACTGTTTTTGATTACACTTTGCATTTTAACGTTTCTCAGTTTCGGTTCAATTGCTTCGGCAGCAGATCCACAAAACACCTTCGATATTCAGCCAATGCCAGACATTACGGAGAACCAACTAACTTCGTTAAAGGTAACATCTTTGCCTAGTATCGATGATTTGTTAACGGTGGTTGATAAAGCCGCCTCAGAAGGTGACAGCAGTAAGGACTGGTCAACGCCGATCAAGCTTGTCATCGTTTTTAGCGGGCTGGCTATTTTGCCCAGCCTAATGATCATGATGACCAGTTTCACCAGAATAGTCATTGTTTTGGCTTTCGTTCGCCGCGCATTGAGCACTCAAACTATACCGCCTACGATTGCCTTGATAGGATTGGCGATGTTTTTAACAATTTTCACAATGGCTCCGACATTTAGCCAAATAAACGAAATCGCCATAGCCCCATATATCGCAGGTGAAATAGATTTTGAAATAGCGTCGCAAAACGCTCTCGATGGCATGAAGGATTTCATGCTCAGACAATTACGACCTGACGATCTTGCAATGTTCATGGACATGGCCAACATCGAGCCGCCAGAATCACCGACAGATTTGCCGATACACATAGTCATTCCATCTTTTGCGATAAGCGAGTTTCGTACTGCCTTTGAGATTGGCGCATTGCTTTTCATTCCATTTCTGGTGATAGATCTTGTTGTGTCCAGCATTTTGTTAAGTGCCGGCATGATGATGCTTCCGCCGGTCATGATATCGATGCCTTTTAAGATCATCCTTTTTATATTAGTAGATGGCTGGCACTTACTGGCAAAAAGTTTAAGCATGAGTTTTACTCAATTTTAGGACATACAAATGGACACTTCCTACATAATGTATCTCGGCAGACATACGCTGGAATTGATATTCATTCTTTCAGCGCCAGTGCTTATAACCTGCATAGTAGTCGGTGTTTTAGTGACATTGATACAGGCAGTGACATCGATACGTGATATGACCTTGACAGTTGTGCCAAAACTTTTAGCAGTTGGAATTGTAATTATAATTTTCAGCGGATGGATGATGGATTTGATGATCAAATTCACCAATGAATTATTCGCTCACATTCAAAACATGGGTCAATAATCATGGACATAACCCAGATTAGCTTGTTAAACATGGCCCTGATATTAACTAGGCTGTCAGCCTTTTTTTTAAGCTTGCCTGTTTTCGGTTGGAAAGCTGTACCAACAAGAATCAAGGTTTCGATTGTTGTCCTCTTGACCATTTTTTTCGGCAACAACTGTCCCTCTACCATTAACCATTCTGTTTCGATCATAGAGATGATAATTTTAATGAGCAATGAAGCTATTTATGGCTTTGCTTTAAGCCTGATTATCCATCTCATGTTTGCTGTCGTACGCATTGCCGGCAGAATCATCGAACGTCAAATGGGCATGGCTATGGCACAGGTACTCGATCCATTAAGCGGTGAATCAGCCCAACCATTGAGCATCATTTTGGATATGATTTTCATCTTGCTGTTTTTAAGTGTGCAGGGTCACCACATTTTCATCGCCATCATTCATCGCAGTTATGAAATTTTTCCAATTGGCCAAATCCCCGACATCGCGACATTAACATCATCTGTCATCCAAGCCGGCTCTTTAATGCTGTCGGCGGCCCTTCGGTTATCAGCCCCTCTTTTAGCTATAACAATAATAATGATGATCATCCTCGGCATAATGGCCCGAATGGTTCCTGAGATGAATATATTATTCATCAGCTTTCCAATAAGAATTATATTAGGCTTGATGATGGTGACAACTCTGCTGCCGTTTATCAATGGCTATATTAACGAATTCACTAAGTGGCTTGATATTTTATTACCTTTATAGTGACATGTTTTCAGTAAAGGATTTGCGAGTAAATGGCGGAAAAACCAGCATCAGAAAAAACCGAACAGCCAACGCAGCGACGGCTCGATCGAGCGATTGAAAAGGGTCAAGTTGCTCAAAGCCAAGAGTTGCCTGCCGCCATTTCGATATTAGTACTGGCGATTTTTTTTGCATTAATGGCTAGTTCAATGCTCAGATGGTGCATCAACAAAACCGAACAGGGACTAACCTGCCAAAGGGACATATTTTCCAATGTAGATTCATTTATAAGTTTTTTTTCCGCTCAAATTATGGATGTCATTATATTTCTTTGTCCGATTTTAGCCTTTTTGACTATCGGCTCGATTTTATCCTGTATGGCGACAAGCGGCCTCAATTTTTCAAGTAAAGCCCTTAAAATAAAATGGGATGCAGTCAATCCAATCAAGGGCTTTGGCAATTTGTTTAACATGAAAACCATCGTCAAGCTCGGCCTTTCGATTGCCAAGTTGGCATTTGTATCAGCCATCGTTTACTTTTACATCAAGGACAAATCTCAGGAATTGACAGCCCTTAGATGGGCATGGTCGTCTACCATGCTTAGCTACATTGGCATATTTTGTCTTGACCTGATGTTTCGGATTTCTATTGGCCTTTTAGCTATTGCTTTAACGGACGTCATATATCAAAAGTGGCAGCATAACCAACAATTGAAAATGACCAAGCAGGAGGTCAAAGAAGATCGCAAAGACACTGACGGTTCTCCTGAAGTTAAATCTAGAATTCGCCAAATCCAATTATCGATGGCTCAAAAGCGTCTCATGCAAGACGTCCCTCTTGCCGATCTCATTTTGGTCAATCCGACCCATTACGCTGTCGCTTTGAAATATGACTCAGGTCAAATGGCAGCTCCAGTTATGCTCGCCAAAGGCGCCGATACATTAGCTGAAAAGATTCGTGAAATCGCCAGAGCCAACGGCATTCCCATAATTCGCAGGCCGCAATTGACCAGAGCGATATATTCTTCTGTTGAGCCGGGCAATTCGATACCATCACATTTATATGCTGCTGTTGCTGAGGTTATGGCAATGCTGTATCGTTTGAAACATAACAGATAATTCAAAACATAGTAAATAAAAAGCTGGCAACTTTTTATTGTCACCAGCATAATCATGTAATCGCAAATTTTTATTTTTTTTTACTGCATTAATGATATCTGTCCCACAGCAGCCATTTGCTGTTGCATTTGAGCTAATATCCCCTCCAACCTCGCAAACTTAGCTACCAGTCGAGTTTCTTCTTTTTCCATTCTAATTTGTTCTCTTGATATTTTGGTTTTCAGGGCATCTATTCTGTCATTGATGAAATTCTCATTTATATCGATTTGGTTCCCTGTTTTGATAAATTTTTCGATGAAATCCTCAAACGCTCCCCCTACACCTTTTTTCACACTTACTGTTGCATTAAAGGTTCCATCACTGGTAAGATCGACAGTCAATTGCAAGCCATTTTCCGGATACAAAGGTCCTCCACCCTCAGAATCGAAAGTGTTATCTCCAACAATCATTCCACCGCTAAGGACTGTCATATCTCTCCAAGTGCTTGTCCCTTCCACACGTATTTTAGCACTTGTGATAACTCCAGAAGCCACTTGCACTTCTACTTCGTACATCCCAGCTGTTGTATAGGTTTCGCTGCTTCCATAAAAACCTATCTCATCAATATCGCTTGCCCCTATTTCGTGCGCTCCTAAAAGCCGCCTTACAGAATCAAAATCTTCTTCTATCGCTTCGTTGAGTACTGTCTTATCGAGTGTCATCATTCCTTCGCCGTCAAAGCCTATACCAATATCTGAAACCAATAGATATTCGTCCTCTGATTCATCGAATCCGCCAGGGGCTGCGGTAAATTTCGATCTCATTTGACTTTTCAAAAATCTCAGAGCTGTATCTTGAGACAGCATTCCCATTGCCTTTTTCTTGGCGTCGTATTCGGTGTTTTCTTTAAGAAATTTCACCACATCATTATATTTAGCCAACATGGTTTCAAGATTTTTTGCTACAAGTGACGTATCTCTGCTTATGGTAATATCCGTAGTTTCGCCTGTAGGATTAGTTCCTTTGAGAAAAAATGTCACGTGCGATATAGCATCTGTAACAGTATTGCTGTTACTTTCAATCCAGTTTCCAAATCCATCTATTTTCAGTTGAGCATTCTGTGAATTTTGTGTTTGCAAAAAATCTGTTGGATCCAGAGCTGCAAGATAATTAGTAACAGACCCGCCTTCGGTCGTTCTACTGATAGTTGGTAACGTTAAGGTTGAAGACCCTGTCCCCTGATTATACCCTAAAGTCAGCGTCATACTGCTGGTACTGGTCGCCGTATCAGTTAAAACAATTTTGCCATCTACCAGTGTTGCCACAGCTGTTGATCCAAAAGCATCATCACTATTTATTTTATCAATTAAATAATCTAATGTCGTATTCGCATTTATTGATAGAGTAGTGCTAACTGCACTGCCATCATGTTTAGTGCCTGTAATCGTTATCTGTTCTCCGCCAGCTAGAGAACCGCTAAATTGCACCAATTCGGTAATCCGATTTGTCAGCGCGGCATTTGTTCCATCTGAAACTGTAAGAGCCGTATCTGCTTGATAAACTTCAGTGTTACTGCTATTGACTGTTATTTGATAATCTTCGCCTGTTTGATTGCCGCTTAACATCAAGCGATAGGTATCACCTTGATGCAGCAAGCTGGCAGTAACGCCGGGATTATCCGTATCATTATTTATTAAGTTGACCAAATCTTCCAGCGTAGTCAAATCACCAACTGTCGTTATAACTCTTTCTTGGTTATTGTAGGAATAGATGAACGATCCTCCTCCTACATAATCAGTTTTGTATTGAAATCCCGTTCCGTTATAAACCCATGTTTCAGCCTTTGCTAATTGGCCGACTTCAACCGAGTAGGAACCAGCCGCCACTTCTTCGCCCACTGAAACAGTCACAATATCGTTATCACTTGTATTAGCTCTGTGACTAAGCAAAGATTCCGATTTAGCAATTTTTGCTGTTGCGCTTTTAAGTGCCTTTAATTTTGTTTTCAGCTCATCTGTTTTACTGAGGCGTTCTTCGTATATTTTTTTATCCAAACGATATTTAATGAGCCTATTCTTTTTGGCTGCCATTAACTGTGCAATCAGAGCAGATGTGTCGATGCCGGTCGCAAGTCCCGGAAAATTTAATGTCCCCATGATCTATTCCTGTTAATTTTAATCACTTTTTTGCCTTATCCTTTTCACCACATTCGTCCTTAAGGTAGTTTTTCGTCCAAAAGTGCTGTGTTCTACACAATAAGCAGCTATCGGCGACAAAAGAGGGATTCATTTCACAAAACGCTGCATTATAGGCCTTAAATGCGTATACTTTATACTTTGATAAAATTTAATT
Source organism: uncultured bacterium (assembly GCA_965370955.1). Classification (GTDB taxonomy): domain Bacteria; phylum Planctomycetota; class Phycisphaerae; order Sedimentisphaerales; family Anaerobacaceae; genus CBDUWP01. Next base: position 6,436 of record CBDUWP010000002.1, read on the forward strand.
GTTATTGATAAGCCTTGAATGTTTTCTTAGCCTTTTTAATTGTCTTCAAACTTTTTTTCGTTTGAGCCATTTGTGATTCAACAATCAAAGTTAGCTGTCCATAAGTCTCCATCATTTTTTTCTGTTTTTTAGGATCGATAGATTTCATTTTTGATAATTTTTCTATAACATTTTTAGATCTATCCATTAGACTTTCAAGATGATCAAACTTATCTTGATTTAGAGCTTTTCTTTGCTGCTGCAAAATCCCGTTGAGTTCATCCAGTAATTTCGATTCGTCATCCATTTTTAGTTCCTGTCATTTTCACACACAGGCTTTCAAGCCTGAGAAGGGATTTGACCTAACAGCATTAATTTTATCCATATCATGTTCAACTTCTTCAAGGAATTTCAACGCCTCATCATTTTCCGGCTCGATCATAATAATGTTCATCAATATCTTTTTAGCTTCGATCAGCTTTTCATCTTTAACATATAACGCCGCCAGCGACAGCATCACCGCCGTGTCCTCTGGATGCATATCCAAATACATCTGCAAATAATAGATCACCTTTGCAAAAGAGCCCATTTGACATGATGCCTGAAACAATCCCAACAAAGCCGTAAGATTATCAGTATCGAGATCCAAACATTTCAGATATAGATCAAAAGCTTTCTGATAATCATCTTTTTTATGGGCAACCATAGCCAATCCGCAATAGGCTCTGCTGCAATTTTTGTCGAGCCTTGCGGCGATCCGAAAAGAAATTTCGGCATTATCGAGTTTTTCCAGTTGCAAATCTATAGTCCCCAATCCCACATATGGCTCAGGATTATCCGGCTGGCTATTGGCAAGATCTTCATAAAAGCTTTTCGCCCTTTGGTAATCTCCATTATCCAAATAGGTTTGACCGAGACACAGGTTAGCTTCATAATTTTCCAATATACCACACCTTTCTGCGAGAGCAAAATTGCTATCCGATTTGTCACTATCGGCGGATTTTTTCATTCCTTCATCACCAGTGCAAATGGCGTACCTTTCGCAGCAAAATAGCCTTTTGCAGCAGAATTAAAACTTTTTTTTAACCAAGCCATTCAATACGTATAAATATCAGACGCTATCGCACAAAATCAAGCAATGTCACCGACATCATTTTGCCTGCGACAGCCATTGACATTTGATATAGAACCTCTCTTCTAGACAATTCAACTGATATTTCTGCAATATCGGTATCAGTCAATCTGGAGGTTTCATCTTCTGCGTTATGATCTATTTCGCTAACGGTATTTTTGAGTCCATCGAGAAAATTTATTTTCGATCCAAGTGACACATTGGTTCTTATCAGCACTGCGTTCACTTCTTCAACTTTTTCGATAAACTCGCTTCTCATACTGATCAAAAGCACTTCCAATTGATCCGATGGCACATTGTGCGTATTAGCATATATATCTCTCATTCCGATCAGTAAATCGAAAACATCCATCGCTCCTGTGTTACAGATAACATTTTGTCCAGTTGCTGTTATGGCTGTCGTATCTACATAGAGCACTTCGCCTGTTATTGAATTCGTCACTTTTGTATTAGCATTTCCCGGCGGCACAGCCACATCCACATGACTTGCTCCATCGTCGACAGACAATCGATATGTCCCAGCAACCGGCTCTGTAATATCCAGCCATGTAAAGCCTTTTGTAGAAGAGGTTCCACTTGCGATAGCTGCTCCCGTTTGGCCGAAGATAGTAGGTGTTGCCCGCTCATTTAAGCCAAACACATCACTTCCCACAGAGAGACCGCTGGTACTGACACCTTCTACAACCTGCACCTCTCTAGTTAAGTCACTGCCCTCGTATGACACCGAACTGATTTGCCCATTGGTATAGCTCGCCACATATGGGGCAGAATCGCTATCGGTTCCGCCAAATAAATAGCTTCCGCTATGTCTGGTATTAGCCAGTGACAACAGTTGCTCCAGCGTACTGTCAATCGATTGAATCAAAATATTCCTATTTCCATCAGTGCCGCTTGTGCTAGCCAATTCAGCTCTGACGCCAGCTAATTTTTCATTCATTTGCTGCACAACAATCGATGATATCCCCAAAAAATCATTTATCTCCGCTATAGCTGACAGGTTACTCGTATTCACTCTTCTTTGTGCACTCAAGCCCAACACTCTATAGGCATCGGAGGGATCATCAGACGATCTGTTAATTCTTTGCCCCATAGCTTGTTCCTGCAATCTCGCTAGGGCTCTATTATGTATTCCCAGTGCAAAATTTACAGTGCTATATATACTATTTATTGAACTTCCCATAGTAACCTCTTAATTTTCTAACTTGCCTACCTATTAGATCCAACAATAACCCATTCATGCATATTTACAGTACATCCATTAACGCTTCCAGTGTACTTTGCACCGTATTGATATATTTCGCCATTCCCTGAAACATTTGTTCATACATCATCATTTTCGCTGTTTCGTCATTGATATCCACCCCGCTGACTTCGCTTTGCTGCATTTTCAAATTATGCATAACCACTTCCATATTTTTGACTTCTATTTCTTTTAGATATATTTTTTGGCCGAGTTCAGTAACAATATTTCGATAATATTCACCCGGCGTTATGCCTCCCAGTGCAGACATTCCAGTTGTTGACAAGCCCATCATTTTCGTGATATTTTGATTATCGTTATAACTTGCCCCAAGTGAGCTAGCTATTTGTCCCGGGTCATTAACTATAGCGCTGCAAACCGAAATATTTGACGCTTTATTTCCGCCAAAAAATGTGTTCATTCCCGTAGCCGCCAAGAAATCAGACGTATCAGAACTCGCCAAAGCCTCTACAGTCATCACCTGTCCATTGGTAACATTTCCAGAAGCCAGCGAAATGTTAATACCGCCACCAATATCCAACAAGCTATCTGCCTCGTATCCTTCTCCTATATTGATATTATCAATAACAGTTGCTCCGATTCTAACTTCAACTTTCAGCCCTGCCGTCACTCCAACAGTTCCTGTTCCGACCACCGTACAAGTATAGGTTTGCGTATCCGTTCCGCTGTATATCCCCGACACTGAAGCTGTCACGCCGAGATTTGTGGTTGTCGGTGTAGTTAAAACTCCCGGCAGAAAATCAAATTTATATCCAGCATCAGCCTCGATTTTCAAGGTTGCGTTACTTACAAAGGAAGTAATTCCTGTCACAGCATTGATTCTTGCCGCAACATCGCTTAGCGAATCGTTAGTAGCATTAACATCTATTTCATGCCTTGTCACTTCGCCGGTTGTTGTATTGGTTCTTCTGATATATATTTTCCCATCAACGACAGGCGGTACTTGTGACGCCAAATCACCGGTGATTCTCCAACCAGTCAATTCGGTAAAGGATCCGTGACTTCCCAATCCCTGCACATGCATTTTATTAAAATTTGTTATCATTCCTGAGGCTAAGGTATCCAGCTGCGTTCTAATTTCTGTAATGAGTTGATTTTTCATTACCAACAAACCGCCGAGTTCCCCCCCTGAGAATTCAGGATTAAAATTATCCGATCCTACGAGAGCAACCCCTAATTTTCCATCAGCATCGAGCCCTACTTCCAATTGACTTACAGATGCTCCAACAACGAGCGGTATCGCTCTACCTGCGACAACATTTACGACCCCATATTCTCGTCTTTGCACTTCGACGCCCATGATTGTAGAGAGTTCGCTTATATATTGATCCCTCTGATCGACCAGAGCACTCGATTGCGTTCCGCCCATTTCCATTTCTTCTATTTGGCTATTAAGTGAGGCAATTTTATCTGAAATAATATTTACTTTCGCAATCAACTGGGTTGCTTCATTTGTAACATGCAAATCTAAATTACTGAGATAATCATCCAGTCCTCTAAACTTAGCTGTCATAGCCTGCGCCGAATAGAGAGCTTTATTTTGCCAAACATATTCCCCCGGATGCGCGGTCAAATCATGCAATGACAGAAAAAAGTCATCAAGAATTTGATTAAGCCCTCCGCCATTTGCAAATTCCCCAAAAGACGACTCAATATTTCTAAGCATATCATACTGTTGCGACAGCTCTGTCATATTTGACATTTGCGACAATATTTGCCTTTCCAGCAAATTATCTATTTCCCTTCTAATACCTACAACTTTGACTCCGCCGCCCAACATTGACGGACCATTTTCGATCATATAAGCTGGTGCAAAATCTACTCTTTGACGATGATATCCTTCCGTTGCGGCATTAGCGATATTGTTCGCAACAACATCGAGAGCCTTTTGTGATGCTCTTATTCCACTGAGTCCTATTGCAAAACTAGCCATATCTTGCTCCGTTCAATTTATTTCTTTTTTACACTTCCATACTCATAGAACTGTGATGATCGCTTCTAGTAACATTACCTCTGTTGTTATATGTCCCGGTGTTTCCATTTATATAAGAAAATATATTATTGATTAGTAACCGATTAAATTTAGCACAATCTCTCAACAAAAACACTGTGGATAGATGCTGGGTCTTCAACTTCTCAGCCAATTTTTGAAGTTGATCTTTCTTTTCGGATAAATCTTGCTTGATTTGCCCATCCAGCACAGTTTCCAGCCCTGACAATGTCACTTTATCGAGACTGCATCCAACAAGCATAGCTATTTGATTGCGAATCGATTGCCTAGCCATTTCGTTGTGCCTATAATCAGTAGATTCGGTTTTTATAGATTCCAACAGTCCTCCCAAAGCCCTATCATCTCTGGACAGAATCATATCGTACATAATTTTAAGATTATTTATGGTATCTTTTAGATGTTCGATATCCCGATCAAGAATCCCGATCATTTTCCGCACCATATTTTCCAGCGTTGCCATCGTATCGCTCATATCACACTATCCATACTAGAGATTTCCGAATTTTGTCCTTGTTGGCTTTCCATGTTTTGTTGGTTCATTTGCCCAGCCATATCTTTATACACTTGCTTCCACAATCCGATTCCTCCTGCTTCAGAGAGATGATTAGCCATCAACATGCCGAACAGACTTTGGATTTGCCCTGCTGCCGGATCATCTTCGCCATCCCACTTAACCACAGTTTTATTCATTTGTTCGAGCAGTCTCACGAGCAGAATAGATTCAAAGCTTTTAGCCGCTTTTTTCTTGTCATTTTCTGTTGCACCAGTTGCCATTTTGTTTTTCCAATTGCCGATATCTTTCGGCAAAATAGAATCAGCTGATATCATTTGTGGTTTTATCATATTAACCCTGTCATTTTTGACATTTACATAATTTCTAATTTAGCTTGTAATGCACCCGCTTTTTTCAACGCGTTGAATATAGCGATCAAATCTCTCGGCGTTGCTCCAATAGCGTTAAGTGACCTTGCCATTTCCGACACGGTGACAGATCTGGCTACAGGTATCAAATGTCCTGTTTTTTCTTCAACATCTATAATTGTCTGCGGCACTCTTTCTGTTGTCCCTGCATCGGAGAACATTGTTCCCGGCTGCGACACAAATTCGGTTTCTCGCACTTTTATGACCAGACTTCCCTGCGAGATAGCAGCTGCTGACATGCCAACATTTTCACCGACCACAATAGTTCCTGTTCGTTCATTTATAACCACAACAGCCGGCATATCGACAGTGACATGTCCCTGTGTGATCCGATCGATAAACATAGAAATTTCGGACCGTTTTATATTGTCAGGTATTTTCACTTGAACGGTTCCGGCATCGACAGCCACTGCTGAGTCAGCGAAAATTTTATTGATTACTTCTGTTATTTCCAGAGCTGTTCTAAAATCGCTATTTTGCAGATTGAAAGCCACGAATCTATTTCCAGCGGCGTATGTCACGAAGTCTGCAATTTCCTCTCGTTCGACGATTGCCCCATCTGGAATACGTCCGACCAGCTGATGATTTTTGCTTATCGAGGCTTTGTCCCCTGACACAGACCATCCGCCCAGTGACACTCCGATTGGCCTTGTCACAGCATAGACTTGATCGTCGAGTCCTTTTAGAGCTGTTGCAACTAGAACTCCGCCTTGTAAAGTGCTGGCATCGCCAATAGATGAGACATTGATATCGATTCTCGAGCCGACCCGTGCAAACGGCCCCAATTCCGCCGTCACCATAACGAGTGCTATATTTCCTCCGCCCAAATCGCTTGGCGAAAAAACCTGCCCTGATTGACGAAGTATATTGTTCAATATTCTTTTTGACGGGATAGTTGTGTCCCCTGTTCCAGCTAGACCTATCACAATACCGATTCCTGAAAGCGGGTTTCCCCTGACGCCTTGTATTGTCACGATATCTTTTATGCGTTCAGCTTGTACTGTGGCAGCAAACACAAGAGTCATCAAACATATTATTATTACAACATTTTTTTTCATAACCGGTCACCTTGCTAATTAGCAAATATTATCCATTTGAAATCAATATTTAGAAGAACCACACCCTGTCCATAATTCCGCCGAGCCATCCCGGTTTATTATATGGAGCGCCATAACCGCTGACTTTTGTCATGATCTGAAAATCAGCCACTTTATTGCTGTCGACCGTATTCCCATAATTGATATCACTTGGCCTAACAATTCCGCTCACTTCAATGATTTGTATATCCCCTGCGATTTTTCTCGTTCTTGTTCCCATGACGACGAGATTTTTGTTCGGCATAACATCGATAACCACAACTGAGATCAAATCTGTAAACTTTCTATCGTCTTTGTAGTCAGCTTTTCCTTTGAACTCATTGCTGCTTTCGGCCGACATTTTCACTCCCGGCAGATCGGGAAAATGTTTGATTCCCAGCTTTCCATTAAAATCAATTGAGCGATCAGTGGTTTTGCTCATATCCCTTTTCGCTTTATTATCGATTTTGCTGGCTTCCACGATTTTTATGGTAATAATATCACCTATGCTTCTAGCCACATCATCGGTATAGAGTTCTCTCATATTCCGATCTCGCTTTGCCCAGATGGACCCTGCGAAACAACCTTGACACATTGACAGTGATATTATTATCAGCATTGAAATTGATATTTTTTTTGTTGCCATATTTTTAATCCTTTTGCTCTTTCGCTTTTTTATAAGATGGGTGACACAGTTAAATCGCTATTGATTTTAGCCAGTATAATTCTTTTTGAATCGACATTTCTCACCTTGATGAGGTCACCGACTCTGCCCTTTTGGATAGCTTGCCCTGCTGCGGTAATCAATAGTCCCGGCCTTTCGATGCGAATTATAACCGATTGATTTCTCTTTATAACTACTTCCGCCATCACGATACTAGCTAGTTGCGGGGTTATAACGGTTCCTGCGGCAATTTTTCGCCTCGCTACGGAACCATTTCTCAAATCAACAGATGCCATCTGAGGGCTATTTAGATAAGCGGTTTTTACGACTGTATTTTGGCTGGTAAACGTTTGCCCTCTTCGGATGTCCGCTATTGCAACCAGCCTTTGGCATTTATATTGTTTTTTCAATGTCACTGTAACAGATTTATAGATTGCCCCATCGCATATAACATCGATAGTGACTCTCGGCTGAGCATCTGATCCTGCGATTGTTTGGCTGGGGATCAATTTGACAGTGGACATTTTCGACGGCACATGCAAATCTTTAATATTAGCCGCAGTTGACACTTTGCAGGTTAATCCCAGCGGCAAAACTTGCGTATAATAATCGATTGCTTTTTTAGCTATAAGTGCTCCCGGCACAATATTATTTTCCGCTCTAATTACAACCTTATCAGCTCCGCTAAACACGACTTTTGCCGTATTGATTTTATTGCAAGCCAATCTCGCCAAGATCATTTTTCGATCAAGCGTCATCACTTGCGAAGGTGACATTATTGTTCCTAATGGAATTTGCTCGATTTTTTCACGTGTTTTTTCATCACCGCTGACGATGCTAATTAGCCCTATAGTGACAGCCGTTTTACTAACTGTCATTTCAGTTGGCAGATAGATTTTGATTTGTCCGGCATTAGCATTTGCGTTTGAGCTGGCGACAGCGATCGAGCTTGCCAGCATCACTACCAGCAGCAGACTCAAATATATTATATTGTTTTGTTTAATCATTTATTTTTACCTTACGATTTCGTTTGCGGTTCGCAGCATATCATCGCCAGCTTTTATTGCCCTAGAATTGATTTCGTAGGCTCTTTGTGCTGTGATCAGATTGACTAATTCTGTCACCATTTGCACGTTTGATCTTTCTAGGAAGCTCGCCTGCAGACTGCCGAAACCATTTGCGCCTGCGGTTCCTGTTACAGCTGTTCCGCTTGCAGCCGTTTCAGCTAACAGATTATCTCCTTCGCTGGACAGCCCGCTGGGGTTTGGAAATTTCACCATTTGGATTGTCCCTGCCGATGACACAGTTCCCGCCGCTGTCGTAACATTAACGGTTCCATCTTTGGCGATATCTATGGATGCGTAATCTGTTGGAATTGATATTGACGGTTCCAGATTATATCCTGACGCAGTTACTAGAGTTCCGTTTGCATTGATTTGCAACGCTCCATCTCTTGTAAATCTTGTGCTTCCATCCGGCATTGTCAATTGGAAGAAGCCGTCCCCTTGAATTGCCACATCCAGCGGCCTTCCGGTATTTTGCACTTCTCCCGGCGTAAACACTTTGGTAGTGGAGACAGTGCTTACTCCGCTTCCCACTTCTAATCCGCTTGGCGATGTAATGCCCGATGCCACCTCTGTTCCCGCTGCTCTAAGCTTTACATAGAGCAGATCTTGAAAATTAGCTTGGCTTCTTTTGAATCCTGTTGTGTTTATGTTCGCCAGATTATTAGCTGTAACATCAACCATCATTTGCTGTGCGCTCATACCTGTCGCAGCAGTCGAGAATGCTCTTAACATAATTTGTTACTCCTATTGGATTTGCTTTTTGAACGTTTAGGCCATCGCCACATCGATTATGGCGTTAGCTGCTTTTCGTTTTGCTGAAATCATTTTCATATTCGCTTCGTAGAGTCTTGTCACCATAATCATATTGACAAGCTCTTCCATCATTTGCACATTCGAGCCCTCTTTGTATCCTTGCTTAACGATAAGATTTTTTGCCGGACTCGGCTTAATTTTATCATTTGTCGGTTTGTAATAATTATTTCCTATCGGTGCGAGCTTTTGCTCATTATCTCCGAAATCGACCAGCTTTAATTTGCCTGCACTATTTCCAGCTGCCGTGATAGTCCCATCGATTCCTACTGTAATTTCTGAATTAGCGATATCGGTTGCTATGGTAATTGGCCCGCCATCGCCTTGCACGATTCTGCCGATAGCGTCCGTTATTTGTCCATTTTGATTTCTGCTAAATGCGCCATTTCTCGTATAGACTGGCCCATTTTCTGTTTCGATAACAAAGAAGCCTTTTCCGCATATAGCCAGATCTAATGGATTAGCTGTTTGCTCCATATTTCCTTGTGTAAAATCAAATTTTGTACTGACATTGATCTCGCTATTATTTTTCATTTTACCAGCTAGCTCTTTTGAGAATGCGTTTATTTTCCGCTTATAGCCGGCAGTTCCAACATTTGCCAGATTATGTGTAATCGTATTAAATTGTTCCGTCAAAGCTGAAACGCTTGAACCGACATTTTCGATAACCGACATTATGCATTTCCTCCTGCAGTTGACGTATCAGCTGTTTTATGATTTTTAATCGAGTAGGCGTTCGTGATTTTGACCAGTTCACTGACATTCGCTTCGCTTAGCCCTGCCAGTTCAATTGCAATGTTATAGCCATCATCGATTCCCTCGACATTTTTCACATAGCCGATATCTTCGAGTAGCTTAGTTCCAATAACTTGTCCCTGCTGATTTTCTTCATTGACCATGAATACGATCAGCAATTTATCATCGATTTTTGCTTTGAGATTGCATTTTATTTTTAGACCAGGTCCGCCCAGTTCTACGACCTTTGCATGGACAAATTTCGGCAATTCGAAGATTTCGAAATCGTTTTCAGATTCATCGTTTTCGTTCATCCAGCTCTCGCCTACAGCATCTGTTTCCGGCTTAACCACTAATGTTTTTGCGAATGGGAAATTAGCTACAAGAGCCGGTGCATTTATAGGTACTCTCAAGAATCTTCTTCTGTTAACGAATCTGATTTCTTCGCTATGCTTAAATGTCACTTCACTTCCGCTGCACATATTGATAACAGCATCGAATTCCCAAACTGAGGAACCTTTATAATAGTGTACTCTCCATTTTTGTCCCGGCCCGCAATTGATCATATTGGTCAATTTGACCACAAATTCTGTTGGCGTCGTTTTGATAACTTCAGCCTCGAACCTATCCCTATCGATGCTCCTTTCCATCAGTTCGATCATTTGCCCAACTGGTATATTCCTGCTGGTGATTTTATCTGAGATAATCGGGCCGGCTGCAGTTGCCGAAGCCATTCTTTTTTTGAAAGCCAGTTTTTCCCTGATAAAGCTCATTTCGGCTCTCATCTGATCGCTTCTTTGCGGGCCTTGCTGAGCCAGAATTTCTTCGATCAATTTCGTAGATTGGCGATCAAAGATGCTTGGTATATGAAATATAGATTCGATATTATCGAGATTTGATTCTTTAGCCATATAGAACAAAATTTGGCTTTCTTTTCTGCTTAGCCCAATTTTGTTAGCATGATCAGCAAAATTTGTGGCGCTGTCTTTGACAGTTTTCCGTCCTTGCACAACCTTGATAGCAACTGCCACAACAACTACGATCGCGATCAGAACCACAACCACCAATCCCATTCCAACCATAGAGAAGCTCTTGAAATTACCGGCTGAATTCCATCGATCTACAGGTGTAAGCCCTAAAATCACATTAACATTGTAAATCGAATCTAATACTGCCATAATAATTTCACTGCCTCCACTACCTTATTAGCGTTGTTAGCTCACGCAATATTTCGTTTGCGATTTTGATTGTTCTAGCATTAGCCTGAAAACCGTTTTGTGCCTGAATCATATTTACAAATTCTGTTGCGACATCCGCATTGGATCTTTCCAAGCTTTTGCCATGAATCGTTCCTGCACCACCTGACATTGCTTCGGTAGCCACGGGATCCCCTGAGTTAGCTGACGGTATGAAATATCCTCCGCCAATGCTCTCTAGTCCGATCGTATTTTGGAACAGTGCAACTCTAAGAACTGCGATATTCTTTTTGATACCATTCGAGAACGCACCGATCAATATGCCGTTATTGTTAATTGAAACAGTTGACAAACGTCCTGCTTCATAACCATCTTGATCTCTTGCAACAGCTGTTGAGCTGCCTGCAAATTGCGTCAATCCATCCAATTTTCCTATGGTCCCCATATTCAGAGCAACCGTTTGTGGCGTCGCTGTATCATGTCCGAATGTCACCACTAAATCCGTAGCATCACCTCCGACGATTCCTGCATACGACCCATCATCAGCTGCAAATGTAATACCTTCAATACGCCTATCATCTATAGCCATTGAATGTACATCGCCTGTTACAGATGTCAGAATGAAATCCCACGTATTATCTGTATCGGTTCTAACAAAGGCTCCCGTCAGCACATGTTTTCCGCCCTGCGTATCATAGGCCGTGATATTAACGTTTTTAACTTCTTCGCCGCCTACGGTTGTAACATCAAAATATCCGGGCATTGTCCATGTTTCGACTCCTGATCCAGCCGTATAAGCCAATGCAACATCGAGTTTGCTATATCCTGTTGCATTGTCTGTGATTCTGATTTGACCATTGGTTATGCTAGCTGTTGATGTTTTTGGCGTAACTCCTGCCGTAGTTGCAGCCGCTGTGTCTTCATATCCTAGAACACCTTTTCTAAGTACACCTGCGAGAGTTTGTGCTATTGAAGAACCAGTGACGCCGGTAAGGGCGGCGTGATCCATCGTCATCAATGCCACGTCGCCTAGCTTATCTGCGTATGTAAACGTGATGCCGTTAGCCATAGCTCCTGAAGCCGTAATATCTCCTGCGCTCACAGTTGAAAGCGATTCTAGCTCTGCCTGTATAGCAGCTGCATTTGCATTCCACGCAATATTTCCTGTTGTTTGTCCACCATAGGTAAGGGTATATGTCCCAGCTGTTGGTGCTCCTGTCAGTGAAACGGTTTGAATTTCTGATACACCAGTCACGCCATCATCAGCATTAAGCCATGTTGTCAAATCACCTAAAGTTGTCGTTGCACTGATAGCCATAGATGTTCCTGCCCCGCTAAGAGCGGTTCCATCTTTTAAGAACCCTGTAATAGCTAGAGACCCATTTGTTCCAAATGTTCCGGTGAATTGATCTAAATCTTGCACTAGCGTTGTTGATGCCGCTGCATTTCCACCAACAGTATATAGTACATTGCTTGTGATTTTGTGTGCTTGCGGCGTTGTCAGCAATCCATCAGCACTTAGATTACCAGAGACCCTGATATTGCTGGTTGCCTTTGCCGGCATAGCCGCATCATAAGGCACATGAATATTGCTGTCGCCTGATATTTGGAACCCATCGACTTCACCTTCAGAGCCGATTCTCTGTATCCTGTAGCCAGTTGCCGGATCAATCAAAACCGAATCGGCATCTACTGCAAAGGCTCCTGCTCTTGTGTAGAAATTCTGTTCACCATCGCTAACCACGAAGTAGCCCTCGCCCTCGATAGCCATATCCAGTGGGTTACCTGTTTTTATGATATTTCCTTGAGTCATATTTGGTGTAATACCGGAGATGCCAACACCGCTGCCCATCTGTTGCGGGTTAGTACCGCCGAGATTAGCAGTTGGCTGTGATGCTTTTTTGATGGTTTCGCTCAGCAGTTCCGAAAACGTCACTCGACTGGATTTAAAAGCAGTCGTATTGATATTAGCCAAATTATTTCCAGCAACGTCCAACATCTTTTGATGTGCCTGTAATCCTGAAACTCCTGATGATAGTGCAAAACTCATTTTACATCTCCTTTATATAAAAACCAGTATCTTACGCATTCTATTTTTTCGACCGGCTTGTGCCAGTCTCGCCTTCGTCAGGTAACCAACCTGAACAAAGACCCATTATTTCTTCTATTGATTTTGTTCTTCATCATCGCCGACCGACTGTCCATTCACAGACATCACTCCGTCTAGGCTAAGCGAATATTCTTCTCCATTTTCATCTTCCACTACTAGCATACATCCTTCTTGCGGATCATTGAACACTCTTTTTACAACTCCGCTATTTTCTTCATAATTGCCGTTTTCGTCTGTAATCAAGAACGTCACATTTTTATCTATGAGTGAGTTAGCATAATTTCTTTTGGAATAATTCAAAGCCATCGCAAAATTGGAATTAACCTTATCGAGATTTTGATTGGTCTGCTCCTGTTGACTAAGCTGAGCAAACTGCGCCATTTGCGAAGCCATCTCCTTGTTGTCTAAAGGCTCCAGCGGATTTTGATTTTGCAATTCTGTTACAAGCAGCTTCATAAAATCCAGTTGTATCTGACTTGCAGAAGCTACTGATGATATGCTTGACATTTTTTGCAACCTTTCACAGCTATTTCAAAATTTTAGATACTGCTACGATGCCACTTTGAGCAATCGGCGTGCCAACAGCAACCATACCCCCTTTAGTAAAACCAACACAATCACATTGTTGGTAATCACTTACGACAAAAATAGGATTTATAATTATTTTTTTCTTTCCTTTGTTTTTTTTAGAAATGACAGTTTTTTTCCGTAATGCGGAATATTTTTCCGTGTAAATTTTATTCTTTCCCATGTCACCATCTCCTTTGAATAATCACAACGATCAAGGTCCCATAAAAAATCATTGTTACCAGTAACATCGCTTTAATTTTTGATTATTGTCCGATAACCAAAAAAACATTGATTAAGTGACATTAAGGTGACAAATTATTGGTCCGTCCCATAAAAAGTTAAAGTCACCAAACCTATTATGTCGACCAACAAATATCGGCGATGGTTGACGCATTATTTATTGAGTGACAACCTTGCTAAAGAGTCTTTGTTTTTTAGATCAGTTCTTCGACTGATTTTTTTTATTACGGAGCATAGGTTCGCAGGATTTAATTTTTAATTTCCATCTAGGGACGAGCTGTTTTTATATGTAAGCTGTAATGAACAATTTACAATGGATTTTATCGGAACCGGCCACCTACTTTAGGCAACAGTAATGACAACAGGGAAAATAATAGTTACGAGCAGGGACAACTGTTTAGCTAGCCAAGCCAAAACCTTAGGCCAAGTTTTGATTGCCGATGATTTGCATGATTCTCTTGACCTTGCGAGTTCAAGTTCGCCTTCGATAATCATTATTGACAAGAAAATCCAAACCCATTCGATTGATGAGTTTATCGCTTCTTTGCCTGTTCACAATCAGCCGCCCATTATTGCGATCATAGATTCTGCGATGAGCAAGCAGCCGAGTGAATCTTTCGTCAAAGGCTATAGAGTTTTGTATGTTAAAACAATTGCAGATATCGGCTTATGCCTAGATAATTCTAATGACGACGAAGCTGGCAGTAATTCAGACAGCGAAACATTTTTCATAAATTCCCTAGCTGAAAAAGCCGGCATTGCCGGAAAAAGTATCGCTTCTGTCAAAACGATGGAGATGATAAAACTTGTCGCTTGCAGTCAGTGCAATCCGATGTTGATTGTCGGCCAGACAGGCACAGGCAAGGAATTAGCCGCTAAGGCTGTTCATTACACCAGAAGTCCTGACAAGGAATTCGTCGCGATCAACTGTGCCGCTTTAACTGAGAATCTTTTAGAAAGTGAGCTTTTCGGCCATGTTAAGGGCTCTTTTACTGGCGCGGACCGTGAAAAGACTGGCCTTTTGGAATTAGCCAGTGACGGAACATTGTTTTTGGACGAGATAAGTGAAATGCCGCTTCAGTTGCAAGCCAAGCTTTTGCGGGTTCTTCAGGACAAAACATTCCGCAAAGTTGGCGGCACTAAGACAATTAATTGCCGCGCGACGATAATAGCCTCCAGTAACCGAAATTTGTACCAACAGGCTCAAGACGGCAGGTTTCGCGCCGACTTGTATTACAGGCTAAGTATTTGCCCCATAACACTTTACCCCTTAAACAGTCCTGAGCGTCAAGATGATATCGCCCTTCTCGTTTCATATTTCATCAAAAATTCGATTGTTTGCCCAGAAAAACGTACCAAGATCAAATCCCTGACCAAATTAGCCCTTGAATCGCTCCAATCTTACCATTGGCCCGGCAACATTCGTGAACTTCGCAACGTGATAGAGCGAGCTGTTTTGCTTGAGACTACGGACAAAATCGGGCTTAGCAGCATAATAATCGATGCTTCGCAGATTAACACCATGAGTAATCCCGAAACGGTTTCTAACCAGATCAAAAATTTCTCACTGTCAAATGCTGAAAAGAACCTCATTTCGCGAGCTTTACAGGAAACTCACTGGCAGAAAACTCAAGCCGCATCGCTTTTAGGCATTACGCGAGCCACTCTTTATTCTAAAGTCAAACAGTATAAGATCCAAAAAGAAGCCTCCTCAATTAGCTCAAGCATAGCCTCTTCGATCACTTCGGCTGAAATAGTGACCAATTTATAGCCTAGCCCATACTATATATGTGCAAAAATTTTCCACACGTATAAAAAACCAACAATTTTCTCGTTCGGTTATTAACCATCAGACATAAAAAACCTGCATAAACAGCTCAAAAACGGCATTTTTGTCAAACATTCCCATTCTGGCATATTTTTTGCTTGTATGTAGCTTAAGCTCTCTATTATTTGCGGCCGAGCCGCACAAACAATTATCAAGATGGATAAGTTTAATTATGGCAGAAGAAACCAAACAAACTAATCAGCCGCAACAGCCCGAGCAAACAGCTGTAAGTGAGACTGCAAATGCACCAATCGGTGAATTAGATTTGTTTGCTACGAGCCTGTCCCAGACGGAGAAAATCACAGCTGATGACCTGTTTGCTGGTAACAATGAATTTCTTGAAACCCTCGATGACAATCAAACAGCCCCTGAAATCAATAATAGTTCAGATTTTGAGCATTTCATTCACCCCAAAAAATCTTCCGCTTCCCCCATTTCGATCACCACATTGGTAGCTATTGCTGCATTTACTGTAGCTATATTCACCTTAGCCATTTTCATCACCAGAGGCATGATCAAGTCGACCGTCAGTCAAATCAGCACGATATCTGCTCAAATGGCCAGTGCCAGTCAAAATTTATCGACAACAGCCGCAGTTTCTTCACAACAACCGGCGCAGTCATCTGGTTATGAACCAGCAACTGAATACGATCAGTCATCTTTGCCGCAGGGTGCTTCTTTGAGTATTGGCCAAGATTTTTATAATAACAGAGAATATGCTTCGGCTTTTGCCGTTTTCGAATCATTGCATCGGATGTTACCTAACGATATTGATCAGCAATTTTCCAAAGATTTTTTACAGATGCAGATGGGCTTATGCCAACTTCGCATGGCCAATTTTGACGAAGCCGACAAATTCTTATCTATTTCAGCGCAGAGCATTAGCCCTGTTGTCAGGATCATATCAACTTATCAAATGATTTTTTCTGAGATTCGCAAACAACAGCTTTTAAAAGCTGCTCAACAAGCGTTCAAAGTCACAGCCTTAACAGATGCCTTTACTTTTGATAATCAATGGTCTAACGATCTTCAAAGGCAGTGCCAGTTTTTAGCTGCAGAATTAATAACAAGACAAGCTTTAGCTCTTGGCGTTGGCGGCAAGGATTTTCCATCTGATTTATGGTCTAAGCCAAAAACTATAGAAACAATATTTAAAGATATAGACAGTTCCAAGTTCAAGACAGTTCTAAATAATGGCAGTGAACATTTCAAGCGAGCGATTCTCGGCCCAGAAATAAATTTAGCCAAACAAGATCAGTCTAGCTCGGTTCGCTGGTCAGTATCCTGCCTTAACAGTCCTGTTGAGCAATTACTGTCGCGATTTGCGTCTAACAGTAACATCAACATCAACTGGCATTTAGGCGATCAAAACATCTCCTTATTGACAAAGGACGCGATACTCAATCGTCCGTTAACGATGTATTGCTCAAAGATGGGTGACATCGATATTTTTAAGATGGCAGCAGGCGCCGCTGGTTTAGTTGCCCAAATCCAGCAATCAGGTGCCAAGTTTGAGGTGAATATTTTTGCTCCGGATCAATATCTATCATCTGAAGACAAAAAATCTGCTTTAACGAATTTAGCGATTGCGAGTTGGCAAAGATTTTTAATTGCTTGGCACGGCAGCAGTTACTCTGCCCAAGCCCATTTCGTTTTAGGCTTATTACACAGTCAAAACCAACAGTCCACCGAAGCCAACGCTGAATATAAAATGGTTGTCCACCGCTTTAACCGACATAAATTAGCTCCTTATGCTTTGCTTCATTCCAGCAAACTTAAAACAAGCCTGCATAATTATGCCGGCGCGAGGAAAGATTTAACAGAGCTCGTGGAGCAATTTCCCAACAGTAAGATCGTCAGTTCAGCCTGCATAAATTTAGCTGACGCCACTTATAAAACTGGCCTTTACTCTGAAGCGGAGCGTCTTTACAAGAAAGCCTATTATCTTGGCTTTTCATTAAATGGCCAAAGAACTGCATCTTTCGGCGTTGCCAAATGCGCTTACAATCAAAAAGACTATCACAAAGCTGATACATGGCTCGTCAAATATCTAGAAATCCCAGTCGCCCCTGACAGCGAGACTTATACTGCTTATTTTTTAATGGGTCAAAATTATAAAGCCTTAAATCAATATCAAAAAGCCAGTGAAGCTTTCAGTAAAGCCATTCAGGGTCCCGTTTTAAAAGAAAAATACATGAAGATAACACCATTTCTTGTGGACTCTTATGTTCAAAGAGGTGATTTTGTAAAAGCTTTAAACACGATAGAAAGCATTAGTAATTGGAAACTAACGCAGTACGAATCAACCGAACTGCTAATTCTCAGAGCCAGTATCTTGCGCAAGATGGGCTTGGCACAGAAAGCTATCATGGAAATAAGCGACCGTCTGGAATACATGCCGGATTCGGAGCTTAAAGGCCAGTTAGCTTTAGAGTTGACCAAGTGTCATATTTCAGACGAGCAATTTAAACCAGCTTACGAGCATCTAACCAATGCTTTACGGTTTGTTGAGCCGGGCCCTCTAGCGCAGGAAATTCAATATAATTTAGCTCAAACTTGTATCAAATTATCACAAATGGACCAAGCCAAGACCCAATGCGAATTGGTTTTGGCCTCTGGCGTTACAGGCGAATTGAAAGAGAAAAGCCTTGCCTTACTATCTGACATTTATCTTCAAGAAGAAAAATACAACAAAGCCATATTAGTAATTTCAAATACTCAAGATTAGTAAAATTAGATTCAGCTA
Source organism: uncultured bacterium (assembly GCA_965370955.1). GTDB lineage: Bacteria > Planctomycetota > Phycisphaerae > Sedimentisphaerales > Anaerobacaceae > CBDUWP01. The sequence continues at coordinate 24,782 of CBDUWP010000002.1, forward strand.
AGAATAAAAATGAAAAAAGTATTTCAAAATACAGTGTCACTTAAGATAGCGGGTTTGATGCTTGCTGTCATTTCGACATCTATATTTACATCATCGATTGGCTTAGCTGAATCGACCACAGATATATTTTTAGATCCGGCAGACCTGCTAACCAATCAGCCAATTATCGCTCAACCTTTGATTGAACAGATAGCTACACCGGTTAATTTGCAAGAAGAAAATTTTGCCGCGATAAATTTCGCTTCCAGTTCGGTAAAACCAGAATCAATCCCATCGACCAAGAACAATATCAGCGACATGGATAAAGCCAAAATAAAAGAGCAATTAAAGATATCAGCCTTTGATACCATTGTAAACACAGACACATCGAGCCAGCGTCAATTGCAAATGATGATAGACAAGCTCAATTCGGTAAAGATCCAACCAGCCAATAACAGTTCTCAACCAGAAGAAACCGAAGTTAAGCCTATTCTGGAATCGCAAGAAGCCCCCACGCTCCACGTGTTACCTGTTATTGATGAAAAATTGATAGCGGATGAAACTCTAGCGACTCTTAAAGAATTAGCCCAAACACCAGAAAAGATGAGCAATCCATTACAGCTTGCCAAGATTTTGTTTAAGAGTAAAGAGTTCGCTTTAGCGGCAACCTTTTACAAACAAGCTTTAGCCGATTTAGATAAAGATAAAGTTGATCACGCTTCTGATAGAAGTTGGATTTTATATCAGCTCGGTTATTGTTTCCAGCAGAGTGGTGATTTACTCAATGCCCAAAAACATTTCGAGCAATTGATTAACAATCACTCTAACTTTCCATGGTCGGAGGCAGCCACATCCAAACTCGCATTGATTAAAATTTATATAAAAGACCAACCTAAAGTTTTGATACAAGACATAAAGAACGAGATAACACAACATTAACAGACATAGGATTATATGATACAAGATAAAACAAAATCAGCTTTTAACAATTGTCCTCAACTTAGCGGTTCGGTTCTGGTCATTGATAATAATCTTTCCATCTCCCGCGATATCCTTGAGATTTCAGCCAAGCGAGGTTGCCAAGCCACTGTTGCCAAAACAATTTTAGAAGCTGAAAAGTTTTTAGATAAGAATAATTTTGACATAATTTTTATTGGTTCAGAAATAAACGATCAGTTTCACATGCAGTTAAATTTGTTTAGCTTTATCAACATGATCAAGTCTCAGCATCCTGAATTGCCTCTTATTCTCATGGGCAAGACCAGCGAGTCAACGAACCGCATAAATCTTTCGAGGGCCGCTGTTATTTCGATCCGCAAAGGCTTCCACGATTTTCTTCCCGAGCCTTTTCAGAAGAGCCAAGTTGAGAAAATCTTTGAGAGCTATATATCTAGCCACGGTTTTTCGATTGGCAGTCAAACAAGTAATACGACTGATCCCTATATAATTGTCGGCAAAAGCCCGGAGATAATGCAAACAATCAATCTCGCCAAACAAATCGCCATAACCAATTCCCCTGTAATGATCATGGGTGAAAGCGGCACAGGCAAGGAACTGATATCGTCATTGGTTCATCATCACAGCCAGCGTTCGGACGGACCATACATACGCATAAATTGTGCTTCATTGAACGACTCTCTTTTGGAGAGTGAGCTTTTCGGCCATGAGCGAGGTGCTTTCACTGGTGCTTTCGCTCAGCGTAAGGGTCGTTTTGAATTAGCTCACGGCGGCACACTTTTGCTGGACGAGATAACAGAAACGCCGCTCAGTTTTCAAGCCAAACTTTTACGAGTCATTGAACAGCAGGACTTTGAGCGAGTTGGCGGCAGTGAAAACGTTCAGGTTAATGTAAGAATAATCAGCACTACGAACAAGAACATTTTGCATGAAGTCCAAGCCGGCCGTTTCCGCACAGACCTTTACTATCGTTTAAACGGGATACGCCTTATGATATCACCGTTGCGTAATCGCACGGAGGATCTTTACGATCTCGTCTGGTATTTCGTCAATCTTTGCGGTCGCCAAACGAATCGTCCTATTAAGCAGCTTGACCCTGCGATGATGGATTTATTCGCCAAATACAGTTGGCCCGGCAATATCCGCCAGCTTCGCAATGTCATCATGACTTCGTTGACCTTAGGCACAGGTGACATTTTGTCTTTACCTGACATTTCATGGCTTTTCGACGAAATGCAGCCGGTATCGATTTCCGAGATGCAAATAGCTCCGCAATCGCCCCCGCCAGCTGCCGTTTTCGATCAGCAAATAGTATCAGCTCCAGTATCAAGTGACATCACCAAAGACATTGGCAAAATTTCCCTTGATCAGCTGGAGCAGCATGCAATTTTAAGAACATTAAAACACACTGGCGGCAGCAGGACAAAAGCAGCCAAATCATTAGGTATAAGTGACCGAACTTTACGCAGCAAAATAAGCCGTTACAAACAAAACGGAATTTCAATAGCTTAATAGTCAGGAATAAACATGGCAAAAGAAGAACAAGATAATCCAGAGCAGAAAACAGAAGAGACAACAGAAGCCAAATCAGTAGATAAAAAATCATCTGCTGGCTCAACTGGTATAGGCTTAGTAACTTGGATCATTTTAGCGGTAGTGGTTGTGGTTTGTGCAGCTGCTGGTTTTGGTCTTGGCCGTTTGATTGCCGGCCCTGCCGATAGCCTTGAGCCTCAAGCCGATCAACAATCAACCGAAAAAGCTCCTGCTAAAGCAGCCAAAGCTGATGAAGAAACCAAGACTGATCCTCTCGCCGATTTGACAGCTGGCGAAGGCGGCGGCAATTCATGGTATTACAAAGATTTGAAGCCGTTTTTAGCCAATCTCAATGAACCTGATGCCACCAGATACATTCGTGTTTCGATAATTCTTGAGATGAATCCGGAGCTGGACCAAATAAAAGGCGCCGAATATATCAAGCAGAAAGAGCCTATTGTCACCAATTGGATCACGATTTATCTTGGCAGTTTGAACATTGACAATACTCGCGGCGAAAAGAATCAGAGAAGAATTCAAGCCTACGTATTAGACAAGCTGAACCAAAAATTGTTCCCTGATTCCAAACCTTTGATAAGCGGCATATTATTTCGGGAGTTTTCGATCCAATGAGTCCAGCCGAAATGACCAAGATTCAAAAATTTATTTCCACCTCCGGCGTAAAATTGCCCAGCCCCAAACCTGCGCCAAAATTCACTGAATATGACTGGAACAGTCCCAAGCATTTCACGAAATATCAAATAGAGAAGCTGCAATCTATATTAGAGGAATCTTCGACTGTAATAGCCAAGAAATTCAAAAAGCTTTACAACATGGATTTCAGTATAACCGTTTCTTCTATAGAGCAAAAATTCGCTCAGTCATTGATTGACCAAGACTCTGGAAATAAACCAAACCATTATCATTTCAACCTTAGCGAGAAAAACGAAAATGATGACAGTGACAGCGATTGTGGTTTATTGTACAGCACCGCCAAAGATTCCAATAGCTGGGTAAACATGCTTTTAGCTGAAACGGAGACCCAAGAAAAGAAATTATCAGAGATAACCGATTTGGAGATCAGCTTGCTTCGTGACACGGTAAACTGTTTCACGGAAGGCCTAAGTTCCATTGACGAGCAATTAAATATTAAGATTTCGCAGACTAAAATCACTCCGCAGATAGCCTTAGATTTAGATCCAACCACCGAATTATGTATCATTACTTACCAAGTAAATCCCGAGATTGAGGGCAATGGTTCACAGGCAATTGTGATTTTACCATGTGTATTTTTTGATCCCGTCATTTTTGATAACGTTCAAAAAGCCAAAACAATCTCACCTGAAAATCAGCGTCAAGCCATAACAGAATACTTGAAAAAAACTCGAGCCGACATTGAGGTCAGATTTGATCCATGTCCTTTTACAATTGATGAAATCGCCAATTTAGGCACAGGCGACATTATAGTTTTAGACACCAACATCAATGACGATTTGAATGTTTTTGTAGGCGGCGAACAGCTTTTCAAAGCTTTCCCTAGTCAGACATCAGGTCGCTACTCAGTAACAATAAAAAGTTTTTACAGTAAAGATAATAATTAAAAATCCTAAATAATTTAAGGAAAGCAGCAGATGACACAAGCCGTCGAAGACCAAGCCAAAGCTCAGGTTCAAAATGCTGAATTCGCCGAAGCTGATTCTACTGGCCAAGGCAGTGCTAATTCGAGTATCGACCTTTTGCTTGACATGAAAATCCCAGTGACAGTTGTGATAGGTAAAGCACAGGTACCGGTCAAGGACGTTTTAACCTACGGTCCCGGCGTTGTCATAGAGCTTGACAAATCAATAGAGGCTCCTGTCGAATTATATTTAGAGGACAGTAAGTTCGCCACTGGTACTGTCGTCGTCGTTAACGACAAATTCGCGATCAAGATTAACGAGATAATCTCCGGTCCTACTGAAGCTTAACAACCAACAATAATTTTACGAGAACCCATGATTGACAACCAACCTAACTTGATTAAGACACCGCTATCCAAACAAGGCAATTTGATCCTTGTTGGCGGTTTGGTTATGATATTAGTGACATTACTGATACCCCTTCCAACGATAGCGATGGACACATTGATTGCCGGCAGTATTTCGCTATCGATTGCAGTTTTGATCATTACATTAGCCTCCAAAGAAGCGATGGAGCTTTCGACTTTCCCGTCCCTTCTTTTGTTTGTCACATTGTTCCGCTTATCGATCAACGTTGCTTCGACTCGATTGATATTATTAAATGCCGACGCAGGTAAAGTCATTGAAACTTTCGGCAGTTTTGTTGCCGGCGGCAGCTTAGTTGTTGGCCTTGTCATATTTTTGATTTTGGTTTTGATTCAGTTCATCGTCATCACCAAAGGTGCCGAGCGAATCAGTGAGGTATCAGCCCGTTTCACATTAGACGCTATGCCCGGTAAACAGATGGCCATTGACGCCGATTTGAATGCTGGCGCCATTGACGAAAAGCAAGCCAACGAGCGACGTACTAAAATTGTCAAAGAGAGTGAATTTTATGGCGCGATGGATGGAGCGAGTAAATTTATTCGCGGCGACGCCAAAGCCGGCCTCATAATTACAGCCATCAACATCGTTGGCGGCATAGCGATCGGCTATTCCAAAGGCATGACCATATCCACAGCCCTTAAGACCTATTCCTTGCTATCGATTGGTGACGGCCTTGTCAGCCAGATCCCCTCTATTATCATCTCTTTAAGCTCTGGCTTTTTGGTCACCAAGATTTCATCAGCCAGTAATTTAGGTCAAGATTTTTCCAAGCAGTTTTTAAAATCGAGTCAGCCCTTGATGATCACAGGTGCTGTTATTGTAATGATGGGTTTGATTCCCGGCATGCCGATTATTCCATTTTTGGTTTTAGGCGGTTTATCTTTTGGTCTTGGCCAATTCGCCCGCACCTATGAAAACAATAAAGCCGCTCAAGCCGATCAGCCCTCTCAAGAAATAGCCCAACCTGAACAGAATCCCATTGAGGATCTTTTAGACATTGACAAAATTTCTATTAACGTTGGCGTTCGTTTGATCAACATGGTCAATCCCAAGAAAAATAGCTCTATTTTCGATCGTATTGGCGCTGTTCGCCGCAAATTTGCACAGCAGCTCGGCATAGTCATTCCGCTGTTTCGTTTGCGTGACAACATCACTCTTGATCCCAACAGTTATCAGATTAAGATATCCGACATTGCCGTTGCCACTGGCCGCCTCGAACCTGACATGGTTTTAGCTATGGATGGCGGCACTGTACAAAACAAGATCGAGGGCATTAAGACCACGGAGCCGGTTTACAATCTTGAAGCTTTATGGATAACCCCTGCTCAAAAGGAGCAAGCCGAACTAAACGGTTATACAGTCATTGACCCTGAATCGGTTTTCATAACACATTTATCTGAAACGCTCAAGAAGCACGCCAGTGACATGTTGACCCGCGAAGATATTCAGATGTTGTTGGAAAGATTGCGTAAAACTCAGCCGTCATTAGTTGGTGACATTATTGGCGAAGTTGTATCAGTTGCCACATTACAACGGGTACTGAAAAACCTTCTCTCTAACAACATTCCTATTCGCGAGTTGCCTACGATCATAGAATCTCTTGGCGAGCACGCATCTAAGACCAAAAACACAGTCGTATTAACAGAGCTGGTTCGGAAACATTTAAGCCGCACAATAACAGCCCTATACAAAGATTCTGATGACAAAATAACAGCTATAACTTTGGATCCGGTCCTTGAGCATCAAATGACCTCGAACCTTCAGCAGCAAGGCGACGAATTAACTTTAGCCATGCCGGCCGAGACGATTATGCAATTGAATCAGCAAATCGCCCAGAGTTGGAAAAGTGCTATGGACAACAATTTCGACAATATTATTTTGATATGTGATTCTCGATTGCGAGCCACATTAGCCTCAATGCTTTCTAGCACGATTCCCATGCCGATTGTCGCTTATGACGAGATAGTTGGCGGCACAGAAATTACTCCGATAGAAACAATTATTTTACCGGAGCCGGAGCAGACACAAGATATCCAATCGCCGGAATTAGCCACAGTTAGCTAATATACAATTACCAATAAGGAAGCAGCATTATGATTTTGAATGTCAAAACCACATCCATAAATTTCGCGGTAGTTAGCTTATTTATCGTCGCAGGCATTGGTACATTCAAGAATTTATCGCCTTTAACCACTTGCAAACGCGCCGCGATTGCCGCAGTTGTCACATACATAATAGCCAAATTCGCATTAAGAATGGTTAATTCAATAATGGTCAATGCCGCGATTGAGAAACATGTTTCTGATAAGCAAAAACAATTAACAGGCGGCGGCGATGAATAATTTTGACATGACAATTGAGCCTATTTCCTCGAATTCCTGTGAGAAGCTCAAGGATGTTAAAAATTCATTGCGTCAACAGTCTCGCGATTCGGCGGCGGACAATTCTCATCTAAAAAAAACCGCTGTCAAAACTTACAGTCAACAGACCCTCAACATTCAAAAAGAAATAACTGCTCTTTTGCCGATGGTTTCCGGCATAGCCAATAAGGTTGTCACCTACATCAAAGCCCCTCTTACCTTTGAAGATTTGGTATCAGCCGGCACAGTTGGCTTGGTCAAGGCGGTAACAAACTTCGACTCATCTAAGAACGCCAATTTGAAAACTTACGCCTATATCAGGATCAAGGGTTCGATGCTCGATGAATTGCGTAAGTGGACTTTCGTTCCCAGCCAGACCAACAAACAATTAAAACAGATAACCGCATTGAGCCAGTCAATAATCGAATCAACTGGCCGTATACCAAGCGATGATCAACTAGCCGAACATCTTGGCATAAATCAGGATCAACTTTACAAAATATTTGAAAACTCCCGTGCGCAGAGTTTCTGTTCTCTCGACAGCCAAGACATCAACAATCACTCTCTAACCGATCTATTAGACAGTGGTGCAAGCGGACCAGAATCTCACTTAGAAAAAATCGAGTTGACGGAAACATTGACTGAGGTCATCCAGCAATTGCCCGAGAAAAAACGCCAGCTCATCATTTTATATTATCAACAAAACCTCAACATGAAACAGATAGCCGATCTTCTCGGCGTCACAGAATCCCGAATAAGTCAATTGCATGCGAGTGCAATATTCAGTTTATCAACAAAATTAAGGTTATGGAAAAATGGCTGACAATCATGTTATAAAACCTGTAGATGGATTAAAAAACATCGGTTCTATGACAAACATCCAACGACGCCAGCAACCAGAGAAACGAAAGAACGGTAATAAGAAACAGAATCCAGAGGACAAAGAATCGGAAAATGATCGACAAGCTAAAGTCAATCATATCGCCCAACCAGACATCAATCAGGTTGTGGCCAATGATGAGCACGTAGACTATTGTGCCTAAACACAAAATTCACTACTAACATAATGACATCAAGAACAGAGGTTACAAATGACATCGAGAACAAAGGTATTTAAGAGCAGTGACATTGAAATGACAGGCCAGTGCCAGTTAAACTCAACCAGCGGATCATCACCCGTGATTTCCGGCAGTTCATCAACTTCGACTGCTCGTATAGTTGACAAGAAATCCGACCATGTTTTGATTGAGGTCACCTGTAGTTGCGGCAATAAGACAATTGTCCGCTGCCAATATGAATAAAAATTTCAACAAAATAAAAAATAATTAGAGGATATAAAAATGACTATTCGCAAACATAAAATATCAATACAGATAGCAATCAAAACACTGATCATTCTTTCGTTGGTTTTGCTGGTTTCCGGTTGCTTAAATAGAAGACGCAATACAGCCCCACGACCGTCAGCCAATTTGCCAACAGACAGCATTACCAATCAAGATCAGCTCTCGCAATCAGCCCCTGCCCCAGCAGCCAATACTTCTATCAGATTCCAGAACCAGACAAACGGCTCAAGAAGCGTTGTAGAATCAGCAATGGAGCTGTCTAAAAAATATGCAGAAGTAACAGAGGAAAATTCCAATCTCAAGATAACGATAAAAGACCTATCGCTTGAGAACAGCACAGTCAAACAGCAGCTCGCCGCCACTCAAGAAACCCTAGCTGAAACCAAAAAGGAGTTGGACGAATCTTATCATCTCATGATAAAAATGCGAACGGAGCTAAACAACTGGAAGGTTGACATATTGGGTTACCGCGACGAGATGCGTCTGGCCCAGTCTTCGCAGCTTAAAGCCACATTACAAATCATTAAATTATTAGGCGGTCAAACAGAAGATGAACCTGCTATTGATAACCAGAAAATAACTGAATCCAGTTCGGACAAGACAGAACAATAGTTTAAACGATAATAAGAGTAAGGATAATAATAACATGCAAAATATAAAATACCGTTTTGGCATAACCAGCTTCGCCGGCACATCCATGTTTTTTTTGCGATTTGTTTGCGTTGGTTTTTTGCTCAGTTTTTTATCAGGTTGCAGCCAGCAAGTCGCCCATCAAAGTCACTATAGCTATATAAATCCTGATCGCCCTTTGGTTCAACTTGGCAAGGTAGCCATAATTAGTTTAAAAAATGAATCCAATTTTCACGGCATTGACGAAAACGTGACGGAATCAGTTTTTGAAGCCATTCAGAAACGTCAAATTTTCAGTTTAAACATAATCCAAAGCGACAGCCCTGAACTGGAACAGCTCAATTTCGATCCGGAAAAGGACTACAGTTTACAGGAACTCTTTGTCATTCGCAAGCTGCTCGGTTGCGACGCGATCATCACAGGCATAATCACAGAATACCGCCCCTATCCTCATTTAACTCTTGGCCTTCGATTACAGCTAACCGATTTAACTGACGGCCAGTTGCTTTGGGCCTATGAACAATTATGGGATAGCTCCGACCTTGCCATCGTCGATCAGATAGAGCAATATCTATATGAAAGCAAGGGATTCAAAAAGAGTCGCTCATCGGACCAGAAGATGGTAACAATCAGCTCGCTGAAATTCATAAAATTCGCAGCCTATCAGATTTCTCAAACAATTTATTAAACGATTGCAAATAGCCATTTTGTACCATATAAATAGATAGAATGATGGAAAACGCCCTTAAAAACAGATAAAATGAGGATTGTAACTAGAAATAGCCTGCTGTTTGTCGGCATAAAAGGGTTGTCACTTTAGCTATTTTCATAAAAAACAGTAAAAAAAGTGAAAAAAAGCTTAAGATTCATCCAGAAGTTGCGAGATTGTTTTTGGGGATAATAGTAAACTACCACGCCCTTACGGACGTGGCATTGGTCGCTACGGGCTAATAGCCCTGCAGGCTTTGTCGGATGCTTCCATCTACACCCTTGCGGATGTAGTATTACGAAGGAAAAATAAATTATGATAGATAACGTGAATAATAATAATAAAATACAAGATGCAATGAGTGGTTTTTACAGCCGCGCCGGTAGCAACAAAAAAGCCTCGCCTAAGGAAACCTCTGGCGACAATGTTTCTATTGAGATAACGCTTGATACTATGATCAAAACTGCCATAGAAGCTGGCGCTGCCGACACAACCAAATTAGCCGAGCTAAAAGAGCTTTTAGCCGGCGGTCAACTTGACAATATCGACAATATTCGCCAAGCCGCCAAAAATATAATGGAGACTGGCATATAATTTTAGTTTGTTTGTAATCGCTAGCTAAGGATAGCTATTTTTTTTGACATAACGGATTTGTCTGGCTATGACGCGATAATCGTTTTGACGGTTGTCGCGTCATTTTTTTTATACTGTTGTTTAGATTTTCTGATTGAAAACATTCCTAATATTTACTATAAATCTATTTAATTTCATTTTGTCCGAGATTTTAGATGGATCGAGATAATAACTGCCAAACCTGTTGGCAAAAAGCTAGTTGCAAGGATGTTTACGGGTCTTTATGTCAGCAAGATGGTTCATCATTAAGCTGGCGGATAACGCTCGGCCTTTTGGTGCCCTTGATTATTTTCGTATCATTTTTAGCCATTTTCGCAAGGGTTTTATCACCTTTTATGCAGCCAAACTGGCTAAGCCTTGTTAGTTTAGCTGGCTCAATTTCGATCACATTATTTTACATTTTCGCGATACGCAATTTCAGACTATTTAATAAAACCAATAAGCACCAATAAAAACACATTAACCAATAAAACCCAATTAGTACAAAAGGTATAAAAGTGAAATCGATAGGTAAGAGTACTTTCTCTGGCGGTGTCCATCCTTCAGAACGTAAGTCATTGACTGAAAATTGTCCGATCAAGCCGGGCCCATTGCCAGCTCAGGTTGCGATCATGCTCAGTCAGCACATTGGCGCTATTTGCGAACCGTTGGTCAAAAAAGGCGACCTTGTAACAGCCGGCCAGCTGATTGGCACAAGTCAATCATTCGTTTCCGCCTCTGTTCACAGTCCTGTAAACGGCAAGGTTCGCGAGATTGCTTTGCGTTGTCACTCTGTCACCGGCCGCAGTCCAGCGATAATCATAGATGTTGAGGAAGATTTTTCTGGTCGAACGGAACCTTTTCAGCTATCAGATAATTTTGACATCAGCCATTACAGCGGCGAGCAGATATGTCAAGCCGTTTCGGATGCCGGTTTAGTTGGCATGGGCGGCGCCGGTTTTCCGACTAGGGTCAAGATTGAGCCGAACCCTTCGATGCCGAAATCGACGATGATTGTCAACGGCTGCGAGTGCGAACCTTACATCACTTGCGATTACAGACTCATGCTCGAGCGAGGCCGTATGATTGTCGCCGGCATCAAGCTTGCCAAAAAGGCGAGTCAATGCAAGAGAGTTTTCATTGGCATTGAGGACAATAAACCCGATGCCATTGACGCGATAAATAAAATTTTAGCCCAGACCTCTGATTGTGAAAACATTTCTGTCACGGTTTTGAAAACCAAATATCCTCAAGGCGGCGAGCGTCAACTAATCAATTCTGTTTTGAAAAAGCACGTTCCCACCGGCACGATACCTCCTGTGATAGGCGTTTTGGTGATAAATGTTGCCACTTGCCTAGGAATTGCTGAGGCGGTCATTAACAAACAACCTTTGACCCATCGCGTTGTAACAGTCAGCGGCCGGTCAATCGCCAATTGCGGCAATTTTTACGTTCCGCTCGGCACAACTGTCAGCCAGTTGATTGATTTTTGCGGCGGTGTCACGGAGAAAGCCGCTCGCGTGATTATGGGCGGACCAATGATGGGTTCATCGATTGCCGATCTTGAAACACCGATAACCAAAATCTCTGGCGCGATAACTGTTTTAGCCTCTAAACAAATATGCCGATCCAAATCTCAGCTCATTGAGACAGCCTGCATTCGTTGCGGACGCTGTTTAGATGTTTGCCCGGAGAATTTAGACCCGACAAAATTAGCCCACGCCGTCAAGTACAATGCTTTGGATTTAGCCAAAGATTACTACATTGACGCTTGCATGGAATGCGGCTGCTGCAGTTACATATGCCCCGCCAACATAGACATTACTGGCCACATCAAGACTGGCAAGATGCATTTAGCCAGACTTCAAAAACAAAAATAAGAATAAGGAAAAGTTTAATGCTGAGTAAGATAAAAATTGGCCACGCGCCTCACGTAAACAATTCGATGTCGACTCGCAGCGTCATGCTCGACGTCGTGATCGGCCTGATGCCAGCCGTCGTAGCAGCTAGTTGGCTGTTTAGATTTCAAGCCGGTTTATTGATTGGCACCTGCATAGCGTCAGCTGTAATAACGGAGTGGCTCTGCAATATCATCCGCAAGAAGCCCAATTCTCTCGGCGATTTCAGTGCGGTCATTACAGGCTTAATCTTAGCCTTGTCCCTTCCTCCATCTTTACCTTTGTGGGCAGCGGTGATTGGCAGTTGCTTTTCGATAGCGATTGGCAAGATGGTTTTCGGCGGCCTCGGCGCCAACATTTTCAATCCAGCCATGGTTGGCCGCGCATTTTTGACTGCTTGTTTCGGCGTAATGATGACCACTTGGACGATTCCATCGACGATTGATTCTTCGATGCCCTATATTGGTTCGGGCGATTCGATTGACGCTAGAACTCAGGCGACGCCTTTAGCTCAAAGTAAAGCTGTAATCAAGGGCAAGTCCGACAGCAGCATTCTTGACAATCAATCAAGGAGCCTATTTTTCGGCAATACTGGCGGTTGCTTAGGTGAGACCAGCTCTCTTGCTCTTTTGTTAGGTGCCGCATATCTATTCATTCGTAAGACGATCAACTTTCACATTCCGCTGTCGATATTGCTTTCGTCGTTTATTTTTGGCTTGATTGCCCATTTGATAGATCCTCAATTATACATCAATCCTCTTTTACATTTGACAAGCGGCGGTATGCTTCTTTGCGTATTTTTCATAGCCACTGATCCTGTCGGCGCCCCTGTCACCAAGCGAGGTATGTGGCTGTTCGGCGCAGGCGTTGGCACATTGATAATGCTGATCCGTATTGTCGGCGAATATCCGGAGGGCATCATGTTTGCGATACTCTTAATGAATGCGGTCAGTCCCTTGATTGACAAACTTTGTAAGCGTATTCCAGCTGGAGGTTTGCCCAATGTTCAATAAATTAAAATTTTTCGTTGCCCAGAGTTGGCTTTTGATTGTCAGTGCCTTTTTGTTTGGCCTTTTGATAGCGGTCACCAATGCCGCATGGTCACCTCGCATTGCTCAAAACAAAATCAACAAAATAAACGCCAAGATGACCAGCCTGATTTCATCTGCCACAGATTTCAAACAGATACAGTCGACTTCTTCGGGCGATGATTTCGACATTTACAAAGCCTTGAGTGATAATGACAAATGTCTTGGCTGGTGTTTTATTGGCTCTGGTTCCGGCTTTGCGGACAAGATTGAGATTTTGATTGCCGTCAGTTCAGATTTTAGTGAGAGCTATGGCTTTGCCGTTTTGTTTAGTAACGAGACTCCCGGCTTTGGCGACAAGATAAAGGAGCCTGATTTTCGCGATCAGTTTATTGGCGCAGAAGCCATCAAATTCACAGTCATAAAAACCAGCGACCCGAGCAAGAAACCTATTATAGATAACGAGATAGTTGCCATCACCGGCGCAACAGTCAGCAGTGACGCCCTCGTCAACATTGTCAATCATTCGATATCGCAAGTCAAACAACAGATGCAATTGAAGGGACTCCTATCCGATGGAAAATAAACCCTGTTACATTGAGACATTCACCGCCGGCTGGTGGAAACAGAATCCAGTTTTGCGATTACTGCTCGGCATGTGTCCGACATTGGCCGTTACTGCCGCCGTCAAACCTGCTTTGACTATGGGCCTTAGCGTTGTCTTTGTTTTGCTTTGCAGTAATATCATTGTCAGCTTGATGCGTAATCTGCTCAAGCCTCATTTACGTATATTGATGTTCACCCTTGCGATTTCGACTTTTGTCACGATTGCCGACTTATTTCTGAAAGCCTTTCAACCTGAGATGAGCGCGGAGCTCGGCCCTTATATTCCTTTGATTATTGTTAATTGCATAATCATTGGCCGCGCGGAGGCTTGCGCGAGCAAGAACGCTTTAGCGATCAGCGTTATAGATGCGATTGGGATGGGCACTGCTTTTACTGCGACACTTTGTGTTTTGGCCGCGATCAGGGAGCTTTTAGCAACTGGTGCAATTTTTGAGTATCCAATAATGCCTGACGCCTTTGTCCCTTGGGCGGCGATGGGTATGCCGGTCGGAGCATTTTTAACACTCGGCTTATTACTTGGCTTGGTAAACATTATCAGCGAGAAAAAATCTTAGCTATTATATTTATATTTTTGTCTTAAGGATTTGCGATGGACACATTTTTAACACTTTTAACCGGCTTCATATCCATAGTTGTCGTCAACAATTTGGTCTTGACGAAATTTTTGGGCATTTGTCCTTTTCTCGGTGTTTCCGGCCGGATAGACATGGCCTTTGGCATGGGCATGGCTGTAACTTTCGTAGTGACATTAAGCGGCACAGCGACTTGGCTGATTGACCACTTGATTTTGATGCCCTGCAATCTTGAGATAACTCGTTACATTTGTTTTATCTTGGTCATCGCCGGTGCCGTTCAGTTGGTCGAGATGTATTTGCGGAAATTTTTCCCTGTTTTGTATGAGAGTTTCGGCATCTTTTTGCCTTTGATCACGACCAATTGCGCGATTTTAGGCCTTTGTTTGTTCATCAATCTTTGGGGCGTCAATAGCTTTGTTGAAGCGGTTGTTTTAAGTTTTGGCGCTGGCATTGGTTTTACAGTAGCGATTTGCATCATGGCTGGCATTCGCGAGAATCTAAATTTAAGTGACGTTCCAAAATCTCTTAAAGGCGCACCGATCACCTTGATAACAGCCGGCATATTAACATTAGCATTTATGGGTTTTGCGGGAATGATAAAATGACACAATTTTCAATTTTGCTAGATATATCCGATTTATTCAGTAGTGCTTGGCCGGCAGGTGTCACTATGCTGTCACTTGCTATGGTTTTTGCCATCATCTTATTGATCGCCAGTGAGAAATTAAAGGTCACTATTGATCCAAAGATCCAGCAGATCCACGACTCGCTTCCGAACATTGACTGCGGCGCTTGCGGCTTTGCAGGTTGCGGCTCTTACGCCAAGGCTGTCGCGAACAATCCTGATTTGATTGGCAAATGCGCGCCGGGCGGAGCAGACGTCAACAATAAGATTGCCCAACTGCTCAATCTTCAGACGACTCAAGACGGTACAAAAACCAGACCTGTCATTTTTTGCAGCGGCCATACCAAAGACAAAACGCAACTCGCCAAATATGAAGGCATAAAGAGTTGCCTATCAGCCACTGCTTTATCCAACGCCCAAGCCTGCAAATTCGGATGTCTCGGATTCGGCGATTGCCTACGAGCCTGTAAATTCGGCGCGATTGAGATAGTAGATGGCCTCGCCACAATCGATTACGATAAATGCACTGGCTGTGAAGCCTGCGTCAAAGCCTGCCCGAACAGTTTAATAAAAATGACTCCTTTTGAGACTGATTCTTTGGTTACTGTGCTCTGTAGTAGTAAAGAGAACGGCAAGACCACTCGCCAGATGTGCAAAGTTGGCTGTATTGGCTGCGGCCTTTGCAAGCGTCAATCGGACATGTTTGAGATTTCTGACAATTTAGCCACGATAAATTACGACAAATACGCTGTTGACGAAAAGGTTGAGACGGCGATAGCCAAATGCCCAACAAAAGTCATAAAAATCATTAGTTAAGACCAGCCTGTTTAGCTATAATGTTTTGCTATGAATACGCAATTAGATAACAACCTAGCCAGTCGCATTGACAAAGATTTTTTGCCTTACGTTCAGGCTGCCGCCCGCTATATTGGCGGCGAGATCAACCAGATAAAAAAATCCCCTTCCGATTGCGATATCACAGTCGCCATCTGTTTTGGCGACATCTATGAAATTGCCATGAGCAATCTCGGCATCGCCATCATTTACGAAACGTTAAACCGATTTAAGCATATTTCCGCAGAGCGAGTGTTTGCTCCTTGGCCGGACGCTGAAAAAATATTGCGTGATAAGAACATTCCTTTGTTTAGCCTTGAGAACAAAAGAGCCCTTTGCGATTTTGACATTGTCGGCTTTAGTTTAAGCACAGAATTGTGTTACAGCAACGTTTTGAACATGCTCGATCTTGGCGACATAGACATTCATAGTGCCAATCGCGATGACTCGGATCCTATTGTTATTGCCGGCGGCTCAATGGCTCATTGTTGCGAGCCTATTTCTGATTTTATTGACATGTTTGTTCTTGGCCATGGCGAAGAGACTGTTGTTGAATTGACAAATTTCATTAGAGATCAAAAACGCGACAAGACATCACGCCGTGATCTATTATTAAACGCCGCCAGAAAATTCGACTGGCTCTATGTCCCCAGCCTTTACAAATTTGAATATGAAGATAACAAGATAACAGCTTTTATTCCTCTAGCTAGTGACATTCCAACTCATTTTACCAGTGCCGTAGCTGACGACCTTGACACAACCCCCGTTCCTCTTAAACCCATTGTTCCATTTGCTGACGCTGTTCAAGAGCGGATCAGTATTGAGGTTATGCGCGGCTGTCCGAGACGCTGCCTTTTTTGCCAAGCCAGTTTTTGCCGCCGCCCTCTTCAGATTAGAAGCATCGATAGAATCATTGAGATAGCCAAATCCGCTTACCATGCCACAGGCTTTGATTCGATAAGCCTTTTAAGCCTTTCGACAGGCGACTATCCTCAGTTGGAGACTTTGATTGAAAAACTTCAAGATTATTTCAGCGCAAAGCAGGTCAGCATAACAGTTCCAAGTATGCGGGTTGACCAGCAGTTGAAGCTTTTACCTAAACTTCTAAAATCCGTTCGTAAAGGCGGCCTTACCATAGCGATTGAGGCAGCCAGTCAAAAACTTCGCGATGGCGTCAATAAACATCTCAAAAATGAGGACATTTTCGATGCTGCCCGCGCCGCCTATAAAGCCGGTTGGACTCAGCTCAAATTATATTTCATGGTCGGCCTTCCAGACGAAACAGAGGAGGATATCAGGGAGATAGTTCGCCTTTCGTATGAGTTGGCGATTGCCCAACGTGAGATTTGCGGTAAGACCGCCAACATCAATGCCGCCATAAGTTTTTTAGTTCCTAAACCTCACACTCCTTTGAGTTGGTTTGGCCAGAAATCTTTTGAATATTTTGAAAATGCCAAACGTATTATTTTAGAAGAGAAGAAGAATTTGCGCGCCAAATTTTTGATGTTCAAATTCCATGATATTCAGCGTAGTGTTTTGGAATCAGCGATTGGGCGCGGCGATCGTCGCCTTTGCAAAGTAGTTGAGTATGCTTGGCGACATGGCGCTAGATTTGATTTATGGACGGAGCATTTTGATTATAGCCTTTGGGACGAGGCTTTTGCTAATTTCGATATGACAATTGACGATCTTGCCCAGAAAGATTTTGACAGGGAAGACATTTTACCTTGGCAGCATTTAGGTGGACCGGGCAAGGACTATCTTCTAAAATTCATACAGAATCGCTAGAGCATTTTATGATTTTGGTTTAATGTTTTTTCATACCATCGGTAAATTGTAATCCGACATAGCTTTTTGCATCTCTAAAATCGGTAATAATTTTGACAGCCTCTTTTGGATCATCGACCAACTGATACATATTCAGATCTTCGGCGTTGATATATTCATTCTTTAGCATTATGTTCTTTAGCCAATCAATCATTGGCCCCCAGAATTCTTTTCCGATCAACACGACAGGAAACACCACTTGCTTCATCGTTTGTATCAACGTTAGAGCCTCATAGACTTCGTCCATCGTTCCATAACCGCCCGGAAACACGATAAACCCTCTAGCATATTTTAGAAACATAACTTTTCGACAGAAGAAATATCTAAATTGCAGTGACAAGTTTTGAAATTCGTTTGGCATTTGCTCCATAGGCAGATCGATATTTAGTCCAATGCTTTTTCCTTTGGCCTGTGTAGCTCCTTTGTTTGCCGCTTCCATAATTCCGCCGCCGCCGCCGGTTATCACAGCAAATCCCGCATCGACCAACAGTTTCCCGGTTTGCTCTGCGAGTTGATAATACACTTCATCTTTTTTCGTTCTAGCCGAGCCGAACACCGACACTGCCGGCCCTATGGAATCTAGCCCTTCGAATCCTTCTGTGAATTCAGCCATTATTCTAAACAATCGCCAGAGGTCTTGTACTGGTTTATTGTGCATAATCAATTTCCTTTTCTTTTGGCGGGACAAAACCCAGCTATCTGACAATCCTGACAGTTTGGCTTTGGCGCTTTGCAAATATTTCTGCCGTGCAATATAATCAGATGGCTAAAAATCGTCCAATTTTTTCTTGGTATTATTTCGGCCAAATCGAACTCCAACTTTACTGGATCTTGATTCGCCGACAGCTCCAGCCTTTTGCTCAATCGTATCACATGCGTATCACAGGTAATACCCGGTATAGAGAACGCATCTCCCAGAAGCACGTTAGCTGTTTTTCTTCCGACTCCCGGCAATCTCAGCATTTTTTCCATAACGGGCGGCACTTGTGAGTTGAAGTCACTAATAAGCATTTGGCAAGCTGCTTTGATATTTTTCGCTTTATTTCGATAGAACCCTGTCGTTTTTACATCCTGTTGAAGTATTTTTAGATCAGCATCTGCGAAATCTTTTACGGATCGATATTTTTTAAACAGTGTTTCTGTCACGATATTGACTCGAACATCTGTACATTGCGCCGACAGTATAGTTGCGACCATCAATTCTTCCGGCGTTGAAAATTTCAGTGCTATTTGAGCGTTTGGATATATTTTCTTCAGGATTGGCCAAATATCTTTTATTCTTTGAGCAGCTTTTTTTTTACTGACTTTAGCTATCGTTTTTTTGGTTTTAGTTATTATTTTTTTCGCTGTCACTTGTTAGCTCGCTCAATATTTTCGTCATTTCGTCAGCAAAGAACACTCCTCTAAATCGATGTGATTCGACTTGGCTTGGCACATATAGCACAGTCACAGGCACTCCCGGCTCATTATAAATATTTTTCAGATCAACGCTCGCCGCAAAATCTTTTTCTGTCGTATCAGCTTTTATCATAAGCACATTTTTTTGTTTCAATAGAGTCACTAGTTCTTTTTTTCCATAAACAGTTTTTTCTACCAGTTGACAGCTCATGCACCATTTCGCCGTAAATTTTATCAAGACAGGCCTTTTACCATTGATTGCTTTTTGTATTTGAACTGTGTCATAATGCTGCCAATCAATTTTGGTATCAGGATTTTCCACGAAGAATCCTACAGCCGCCAAGCTTGTCAATATAATTGCCGCCAACCTAATTGTAACTTTTTTAGACATCGCCATATTGAATGTCACCCAGCTGCCCCACATCCATAGAGCAAATGATGCAATCAGCGAAAAATACATCACCTTTGCCATCAGTTCATTTGGCAGTGACATAATCAATTTAATAGCAATAATCAACAACACAAATCCGATTGTCTGTTTGAATAGTTCCATCCATTGTCCGCTTTTCGGCAATCGCTTTAATAGTGACGGCATAGCGGTCAGGATTAAATACGGCACAGCCATTCCCAGCCCTATAACCATAATCGTGATTGTCCCCAATATCAAGTTTTGCGATTGCGCCCATGCGAAAGCCGCCGCTAAGATTCCGAAGCTGCACGGCGTGCTCAAGACAGCCGCCAAAAATCCCATACTAACTGTCGACACAAATCCTGTTTTTCCGGTTCCAGCCGCTTTACTTGACACAGCCGATGGCACAGAAACCGCGAACACTCCGAACATAAACAGTGCCAATCCCACCAACAGCAATCCCATCACAGCCACAAACGCTGGATTTCTAAATTGGTCGCCCCACTGCAACACTGTCCCGTATATCAATTGCAACACGATATTCGCCCCAGCCAGCACAGCAAAGAACAATAAAATACCGCTGCAAAATGCTATCCCCAAAGCTATCGACTTTGATTTATCTTCTTTAGCTTGTGCAACGATTTTCATGATCACGATTGGCAATACCGGCCAGATACAGGGCATAATATTAAGTGACAACCCAGCTAAAACTGCCAAGCCAATAGCTGCCCAGACAGACATATTCCCCCAATTTTGTTGACTTGCCTGATCATTATTTTTGCCTAGATTTTCTGGCACTTCGAATTGTTTCACAGCCATATCGGCATCTGCTATTACCGGCAGAGTAATATCGATACTACCCACCTCCGGCGGCCGGCACTGATTATCAGAACACATCGACCCTGATATGGTGACTTTGATATCTAGCACATCTGCCGAACTTTTTTTGATTTCAAAAGGTAGATAAACCGTAAACTTACCTGAGAAGGTTTGAATATTTTTATCTGAAAATTTATCAAAATATAATTTTGATTTTGGATAGATTGGCGTTTTGAACAGAATATTTTTCGCGCTTTTATCGGCATCAAATTTCAAGCTCATTTGAGCCGGCGCCGTTTTAGAATCGGCATAAAAATGCCATTTATCTGCTAGGTCGAATTCGATTGCGATAACCGATTCAGCTATCGGCTTTATAGCTTTATGCTGAGAAACTGCTTTGATAACAAAGATATCGTTTTTGATGTTTTCGCCAGCCAAACCAGCAACACTTACCAGAGCAACGATCGCCAGAAAAAACATTTTTTTAATCACAATAGTCTCCTGTTTTGCTTTTCAACCAGCATTACAAACAGCTTCAACTTCTACAAACAACTTTCACCTCATTATCTTTTGAACTTTATCCGCCCCCGCCCGCAGCAGTTTTTTATTTATCCTCATCATTTTTTTTCTGTTCAGCCGCCAAAAGATCCGCCACAGTTGGCTTATCCAGTTGCCCACCATCTAAGATCAGTTGCACATCATCGGCGTCGAGCGTCTCATATTTCAACAAAGCCTTCGCGACCGCCTCAACCTTATCTTTACAATCGGTCACCACTTTGTTCGCATTGGCGTAGGCCTGATCTACAAACATTTTGATTTCGTTATCGATAATTTCAGCTGTTTTTTCGGAATATTCTTTTTCTGACGGCATCATCATAACCGCCTGATTGATCGTCGATTCGACTCCATAATTGACAGGGCCGAGCTTTTCGCTCATTCCCCAGACGAGTACCATTTGTTTTGCGATTTTTGTTGCTTGGATAATATCCGCCTGTGCACCGCTGGAAATATCATCGCAGAACACTTCTTCCGCGATTCGTCCTCCGAAACAGACTTGCATCAGAGCCATGCAATATTTTTTACCGAGCAGCGTTCTATCTTTTTCCGGCAGAGCAAAAGTCGCCCCGCCCATATCTCCTCTTGGTATAATACTGACTTTATGCAATGGATCGGAATCTTCTAAAACTGCTTGAATCACAGCGTGTCCAGCCTCATGATATGCAACAATTTCTTTTTCTTTTGCGTCGATAGCTCTGCTTTTTCTCGCTCTTCCCCATCTGACTTTATCTCTAGCTTCTTCGAGATCTTCTGTTTCGACTTGCTCTTTATTTTGCATAGTCGCCGCCAGCGCCGCCTCATTTATGATAGCCTCAAGATCTGCCCCGCTAAACATTGGGGTCCCTCTAGCAAGCCTTTCGAGATCGGCATTTTTCGCCATTTTCACTTTTTTTGCATGTACCTGCAAAATTTCCAATCTGCCTTTCAAGTCCGGCAGCGGCACAGTTATCTGCCTATCGAACCTTCCCGGCCGAACCAAAGCCCTATCCAGAACATCTCCTCGATTTGTTGCCGCGATCACGATCACTTGGTCGTCCGTATCAAATCCGTCCATTTCGACCAAGATTGCGTTTAGTGTTTGTTCCCGTTCATCATGTCCTCCGCCGCCGAAGCTTGCCCCTCTTTTTCTTCCAATAGCATCAATTTCGTCTAGGAATATGATACAGGGCGAATTTGTTTTCGCTTGCTTGAACAGGTCTCTCACTCTTGACGCTCCGACTCCGACAAACATTTCCACGAAATCGCTTCCCGATATACTAAAAAACGGGACGTCAGCTTGTCCAGCGATAGCTTTCGCCAATAGAGTTTTTCCGCATCCCGGAGGCCCCGACAATAACACACCTTTTGGTATTCTTCCGCCGAGTTTTCTAAACCTTTTGGGATTTTTCAGAAATTCGATAATTTCCGCCACTTCATCTTTAGCCTCTTCGATTCCAGCGACATCAGCGAAGGTGACATTGACATTTCCTTTTTGCTGTACTTTATGCCTGCTCCTTCCAAACGACATCATCATTCCGCCCGGTCCGCCTTTCATATTTCGTGCAAAGACGAAGTAGAAAAAAGCCACAACAAGCAATAGCGGAAACACCCACTGCATAAACATCATCAACAACAGATGTTGCTTCGCCATAATAACTTCGACCTTCGTTGGATCCACATACTTATCGATCCAGCCGTCGCCGACAACTCCCTGCTTATATTCGACCGAGAAATCCTCAGCCGCTTCAGCCGTCCGCGATTTCAAACCCTGCTCATTGAATTTCCCCACAATTTTAGTATCGTCGACAGTTATGGACGCAACCATATCATTTCCGAGATAGCTCAGGAAATTGCTCCATGTGATTGTATTATTGGGCATGTTTTGAAACAGTGCATACAGCACAAAGACCAGCACAACTAGGATGAACCAATTAAATGGCCTTTTTTTTGTTACAATTGATTTTTTATTTTTGCTTTTGTTTGGTGCTTCATTTTTTTTCGTCATAATCAGTACTAATTAGATAGTATATAAATTTTTCTTCGTAATCCTATACCCCTAATGGGACAGGTGGAAATATCCGCCAAACTCTGCGTCTATCAAGAGCATAGTTTACTTACCAAGGTGTTTCCATCATCTCTACGATTTTCACAGCCGCATTGTTCGCAGCGATTGCCGCTCCATATCCGAATCCCTGATTTTGCCATTGCGAGTACGAGCTAACCCCTTCGACTAATTCGTCTTCGGCGATCATTTCTCCTGTTTTTAGGTTTTTCCAACTGAACACAACATTCGCTACGACGCCGTATTCCAATACTCGTCCTGTTTCTTGATCGGTG
This sequence comes from uncultured bacterium, assembly GCA_965370955.1. Lineage (GTDB taxonomy): Bacteria > Planctomycetota > Phycisphaerae > Sedimentisphaerales > Anaerobacaceae > CBDUWP01. The sequence continues at coordinate 47,864 of CBDUWP010000002.1, forward strand.
CTCAAGCTGGTTTTGCCCACGCCTGTCACCATTCCGCTGATGACGGAATCAGCCCTGCTTTTATCTGACACGATTTTGTAAGGCGTGTTCGCTTCGATGCGTTTAGCCAACGCGTCTGTCAGGGTATATTCAAATCCTCGATTGAAAGTTTTATTTTCAAACATTTCAATACAAACTGTGTCAACATTTTTCGGATACAATGATTGCGAGCTATACCCAGCGCATCCACTTACAGCCAAACACACCATAGCTATTGCAACCAAGACAACTGTTACAAGAATATTTTTTCGATTTTTTCGACGAATTTTCTTTTCCATTTCTTTTCCTTTTTAGCATCTTTAACAGCCATCGCTTCTTGCGCCATTTTCGCAGCGGTCGTTTGCGGCCATGTATTCATCACCATTTTGTAATAATATTTTGCCGACTCTGGATTTTCATTATTTTGATAATATTGTCCGATCGTAAATTGTTTGTAGGCTATTTGCTGCTTAATTTGCTCGAGCTTATCCAACATATCATAATCTCTAGCCGCCAAACTATATCTCGCCTGATAATTCCCGTAATAGGTCCCCGCGCTGATTAGGCTTGAGTCGTCATATTTTGGCCCTTTGTAAGCGGCATGTTTACATCGTCCCATTCCTAACAGTGACATTTCCGCAGTCGTTCCGGTTGGCCATTGCGATGCGATTTGCGACCACTGTAAGTATGCATCATTAAATTTTTTCCTTTTTTCATAGCTGTTTGCCACGCTGGTTGCAGCCTGCATACCGATAGCCGAATTTCCAACTCGGTCACCGATACGTTCCATGATTTTGGCTCCTTCGCTGTAGCCTTTAATTTTAAAAATCTTCAAGACCGTTTTTTTCTCTCCTGCCAGAAACGCCATCGCAATATCATATTGCCTATCGAGTGCGACATCGAACAGGGGACTGTTTGGATATTCGTTCATCAGCTGATCGTATGCTCTGACTGCCTTTGGAAATTGGCCGCCGGCGAGGAGTTTTTCAGCTTTTATGAACAAGATCATATCTTCGCCATTGATCTCTGGAAAGTCAGCTTTTAAATTATCATAAGCCTGATCGAGCTTTTCGATTTGGCCGCTGCTGACAAGCTGTTTAATTTCTGAGACTGCCAGCAAATATTCCGCCTGCCGATTCTGCGAAACTCCCTGCCAACTTCCTTCATTTAGTCTCCATGTTTGCGCTGACACATTTGCGATAATCGCAAGAATACAAACAACACCCAACCAGCAACGTTTATTCATTATACTAGACCCTCTTAAATTTAGACCTTCTCCGTAATGCCATAATTTTAGTCACCATTATATGCTTTAGTTTCCACAAAAGCAATAGTAGCCGAGTTAGATTGGTATTTTTAGTAATAAATCGAAAAAAACGCTCGTTGCGTTGCCCATTTTAACGTCAACATGATAAAAAAAGCCGAGCATTTTTTACCCTGCTCGGCATTTTAATATTTGCAAAAGGTTAGCCAGTTTTTATCCCTCGAATTCGTTTCCGACTTTTCTAGCTCTTTCAGTTTTATCGAGATCGATTCCTAATTTCGTCCCGATATCGACCAGCAGATTCCATCCAGCCGCCAGTTGCACAAACGTTGACAGATTTCCAGCGTCTTCGATTTTGATTGTTGGAAAGATGGTATCCTTGCTTGATATAGCAATAACTTTCACGCCGATATTATCAACGAGATTTTTTTGAATCAGCTCCATTTCAGATTCAAACGGATCGATCCATATAACCACATCGCTTTCGTGCATAACCTCTTCGACCCCATGCATAAGATATGTTCCTTCGAGGTAGTCGCTTTTTTTGCGGGTTATTTCATTTGTTTTCAGGGTCAATTCTTCAGCCACTCCATCATTTCTTCCTGCGAAATAGATAGTCTGTGCATTTGCGATATTTTTTATAATTTCCTGATCGACTTCGCAGGTCATAGCCTTTTGACAGGCATCAGCCAAAGCGTCCATATCCCCGACATTTTCCCCTATCAGTTGTGCCAAGACCACCTGATAAAACAATGCTTGTTCGACGACGCTTTTTGTTGCGGCAACAGCCTTTTCCCACCCGCAGGTTAACACAAAGGTTTGGGCCGCATATTCAGCAAGTGTCGTGTTTTCTTTTGCTGTTAATCCGAAAACATTTCCGTTTCCTTGTTTTTTTAGATTATCGATAAGACAGATAATTTCTTTTGTTTGACCGCTGTTTGACGCTCCGAACACGACAAAATCCTTCAGGTCATATTCTGCTGCTTGGAACGATCCTTCTGTTGCGATATTTATATTTAGCCCTCTTTTTAGGGCATAGCTGATAGCATTTTTAGCTGGAAATATTCTGCTGGATCCTTCGCCCGTCAGAAATAGCTTGCCCGTTTTTTTAATAACTTCGGCAACTGCCGTGACATCAGTTCGCTTGAATTTTCTGATCACGTTTACTGTTTCGAGCATTTCTTTAACGAGTTCAAAATCGCAATATCTTTTATCAGTACTATTCATTTTGAGAATCTCCGTTCATTTATTTTTAGTTACAGTATAACTTTTTCATCATCGAGTTTGACATAATCGGGCATTGGCCCAACCAGCGGCCGCAGATATTTTAGACATGCTTCTGTGACAAAATCGCCATCTTCATTTATAAATTCGTCCGGCATTGGCTTCGCCCTTACAGCCACATCTTTTAATGGCGCAGTTGCTGTGACGCATTTATATTCGTTTCCATCGCCTGCCCTTTCCAATGTCACCATCAGGCCAGTTTTGCCTTCCTTTGCCAATTCGACAGCCGCTTTTCCGCACATATAAGCCTCTTCGACATCTTGGGCGACAGCTCTGTCGGCCGCACACATTGGCAGTGATTCTGTGATTTGGAATTCCCCTCTGAACCCAAATTCGTCTGCTATCATTTTATGCAGAGCCATAGCTGCGCTAGATCCGCCCATTGCCCCGAATTCGACATTGTCAAATTTATCTGTTATTTGTGCTTGTGAGACTGGCCTTCCATCAGCGAAAGTGATTCCTTCTCCGCAGACGACTGAGACGAATCCATAGAGGTCGTAACATTTTTTAACTTTGGCTAGGAATTTTTCTTTATCGAAATCTCTTTCCGGTATACACAGAATATGCGGCGCATCAGCCGGACAGTTTTTTGCTAGAGCCGTAGCAGCCGGCAGCCATCCCGCTTCTCTTCCGATACATTGAAACACGCTGAACTGGTCGACTTTTTGCATATCTCTGGTCAGGATTCCGCTTTGCTTGACTGACATCGCCATATATCTTGCCGCGCTTGCGAAACCGGGCGTATGGTCTGTTCCATAGAGGTCGTTATCAACAGTTTTCGGCACTCCTATTCCGATGAGTTCATAGCCGTTGTTTTTCGCATATTCTTCGATTCTGTAGATGGTGTCCATCGTATCATTTCCGCCGATGAGGAATACGTACCTGATTTGATATTTTTTCAACAGTTCGAGTATTTTCGGCAGATCTTCGTCTTGGAGTTTATGCCTGCACGATCCCAGCGCGCTTGACGGCGTACTTTTTAGTCCTTCGATTATTTTTTTTGTTTGAGCTTTTAGATCGATAATATTTTCGACCATGAACCCTTCTATGCCGTATTTCATACCGAAGATTCTATCGATATCCTGACATTTGCTCGCCGTTTGAATAATTCCCGCCAGCGAAGCATTTATCACAGACGTTGGCCCGCCCGATTGTCCTATCAACGCATTACCTTTAATCACCATTAACTCCTATCAAAACCCTAATCATTTTCCTTTGTTGGTTCTTCTTGCTTGGTAGAAAAAAAGCGATTATACTACAATCCATGAAAAATTCCATACTATATTTAGGCGACACGCAGTTAAATCAAGCTGGCTGCTATTTAGCCGGCATCATGACCTATTGCGGCATTGGCTTCGATTATTTAGCCAGCGACGAACCTATCAGCGATTCGCTGCTTGACATGCCCTATCGCGCGATAATAATCAGCGATTATCCTTCGTCGAATTTCACAGCCAGTCAATTAAATCAGTTGCAAAAGTTGGTTTCAAATGGCATGGGGTTATTTATGATTGGCGGTTGGGATTCGTATCATGGTCTCGGCGGCTTTTATAACACAACGATTTTGTCAGAGATTTTGCCTGTAATCATGTCTGGCAGCGACGATCGGATCAACAGCAGTTCACCTTCTTTAGTTGTCAAGAATCAGCCTCATGTTATTACAGATTCTCTACCGTTTGACAATAATGCCCCGACAGTTGGCGGCTTTAATCTGTTGACAGCTAAAGCAGATTCAGCCACGATTTTATCAGTCAAAATGTTTACCGCCTCAAGAAGCGGCAACGATTTCATTTTGTCCGAAAAATTAACAGCTCCTTTGTTGGTTTGCGGCGACTATGGATTAGGCAAAACTTGCGCTTTTAGCAGTGACGTCGCGCCCCATTGGGTTGGAGGCTTGGTTGACTGGGGAGCGACCCGTGTTAATGCTTGCGCCGCCGGTTCGATCGAGATTGAGGTCGGCAGCGATTACGTCAAGCTTTTCTCGAACATCATCAACTGGGTCATGCAGAAATAGCACAGCCTTGCTTAATATTTTTTTTAGCTATGAAAAGTTCTATTATTTCTCTCATCGAACAGATGCCTATATTTCGTTGGATCATATAGTTGAAACTGCACTGCCCTTAGATATTCTTCTGGCCCTGACTTTCGCACGATTTCTATTAGTGCTTCGATTTGTTTTTGCGATTTGAAAGCAGCTATTCCTTTTAGTTTTTTCTCCAGCATTTTCTCATCTGCCCCGATTCTCAAATTTGGCGGCTGTGGAAAATCGCAGTAGACGCCCATTTCATGTACGAATGGCACATTATGCGTTGCTTCTCCGAGTTCCGGCCAAATATCTCCAGATGCATGGAACAGACTTATAAAAAATTCTTCATGAACAATTCTATGATCTGGATGCAGGTCGCTTGAAGTTGGCAAGAAGCATTGTGTCGGCTTAATGTCCCTCAGATAATATGTAAAGGCATTTTGAAGTCCCGTAAAACCTTCGATAATTGCCGGACAATTTTTGCCAGCTGCTCTTCTTCCCCGATAGGCATTAACTTGACAATCTGGAAAGCCCATCCAGATAATATTTTCTTTTGGCACTCCCAGTGCTCGATAGCAGTCGAATGTTTCCTTTTGCCTAATTTCGGAGATAGAGTCTTTTTCCTCCATAGTACAATAGCCCATCGATCCATCTGTAGCTATTAGAACATAGACGTCGATATTTTCTTCGCAAGCCGCTTGAATCATCAATCCACCGCCGACAACAACATCATCATCATGGGGACTCACGAACAGGAAGCATTCTTTTTCATTTTGGAAATGTTTTGAGATACTTTTAATTGTATTACCAACTCTCAGTTCATCTCCGACTAATCTCACAAATTCAAAATTATTACTCATATCGATCTCTCAAGTAAAAAAGGTTTTTCAAAATAGTTATGCTGCAATTTACATCTTTGTTTCCCTTATCAGTTGGTCGATAAACCCAACAGTTTCAGTTATTTCTTCTATGCCCAATAGCGGAGGAATTTCCGGTTCGCCCTTCACTTTTTCGCAGCAGAAGATAATAAAATCCACTAGCTCATCTTTAATTTGATTATTGACAGGATTTATCATTCCCGGCACTTGGCATTGTACATCTTTGCCGTTTACTGTAAACTTTTTATCGACAAAATCCCCTTTAAGCTGGTCTTTCTGGCAATTAATCTCGATAGTCCTAACTTTTTCATCGTCTTTGACCAGCCACGACACAAATATTTTCCCCTTTATGCCATTTTCATGAACAACATTTAGTGACGCCTGATAAACGAGTTCATTTTTTTTCACAACATCTTTTAGCTGTACCTTTTTAATTGGTCCGAAAAAATATAGCGACAGATCCAGATCATGCACAACTTTATCAGTTATAATATCATCAGGAATTCTCTCGTCATGCTTTTGCGTTCTGATAAAGCTGTAATCTTTTATTTTTTGTGTATTTTTATTTTGTTCGAGAAAGGACACAATTTTAACAGCCACCGGATTATATCTTTCCAGATGTCCCGACATCAATCCGCATCCACGATCAGCCGCTATTTTCACGAGCAGATCCATTTGTTTTTTCGATGTCACCAACGGCTTTTCCACAAAGGTATGCACTCCGCTTGCCAATGCTTTTTTTGCAAATTCAAAATGTGCAACAGTTGGCACAGCTATAATCACAATATGTGGTTTGGTTTCTGCGAGCATTTTTTCAAAGTCGCAATAGAGATTAAATTCGTTTTTGAATTCGTCCAGTTTTTCTAATTTATTTTCGCACAGTCCACAGATTTTTATTTGCGTCAGCTTATTTCGCAGCGATCCTTTGTAATAATCCTCAGACGCTCCCGCCGCCAGTTGTTTAAGGCTTTCTAGGTGAAATTTTCCCATTTGCCCTACGCCTGCGATTGCGATTTTGATATGTTCACTATCTATTGGTATCAAATTTTTCGGATTTCGAGATTTCATTTCCAGCAATAATCTCTAAGTTGCTCAACCGCCTTGTAAATATCATCCATTGCCTCTTCGCCCGCTTCTCTTTCGATCGCCAGCACCCCTTCATACTCAATATTTTTCAATGCGTCCATGAACCCTTTGCATCCAACTTGCCCTTGACACCATGGGACATCTTTTCCCCATTCGATTTGCGGATTTTTTGACGCTGTCGCGTCTTTCACATGCACATGCTTGATCCACATTGCCAGCACCCTGACCGCATCGATATGATTTCCTCTAC
>CBDUWP010000003.1:0-41983 GCA_965370955.1 uncultured bacterium
ACAAATTTTTTATTCTTGTCGCATGCGTAATGTTGGGCAGTGACTTGAGGCAAGTCTGTTGCGGCTTTGGCATAGAAACTATTTGTTATGATTTGCCTGATTTTGATATCACGAACACAGCTCAATTAAAAGACGCGATAGCTGATAGCGATATAGTCATCAATTGTGCCGCCTATACTAATGTCGATCTCGCTGAGAGCGAATCTGATATCGCTCAAAAAGTTAACACGATTGCTGCTGGCGAGCTTGGAAAACTGGTGACAGAGTTTGGCATCTGGGCTTTGCATATAAGTACAGATTTTGTGTTTGATGGCGAACAGGACTCGCCCTATGTCGAAACGGATATTGCCAGTCCTTTGAGTATTTATGGCCGGACGAAATTTGACGGCGAACAGTTATTTCTAAAAAATTGTCCCGCTGCCGCTGTCATGCGAGTAGAGTGGACTTACGGCAATTTCGGCGACAATTTCCCGAAAAAGATGATTTCGCTAGCTGAAAAGCATGATTGTTTACAGGTTGTCGATGACCAAATTGGCTCGCCGACAGCGACTGTTGAGGTTGCAAAGGCTATTTGCCAATTGATGGATAAAAAGCCAGCCGGCTTATTTCATTTTGCAAACAGTGGTTATGTTAGCCGGTTTGCTCTTGCCGAATTTATTTTTCAGACTCTAGATATTGATATCAAGTTGAGAGCCTGTAAATCATCTGAGTTTGAAACAGCAGCTAAAAGGCCATTGAACAGCCGGTTCAATTGTGATAAGATTTCAAAATTGCTTAACGAACCGATTAAAGATTGGGCATTGCCCCTAGAGGAATTTTTGAGGCAGTTATGAGACGAATTTTAGTTACAGGCGGAGCAGGTTTCATTGGCAGCAATTTCGTTCGCATGATTCTTGACGAGCATACCGATTGTTTTGTTGTCAATGTTGACAGCTTGACCTATGCTGGTAATCTCGAAAATCTCGAGGGCTGTTTCGATAATCCAAATCATAAATTTGTCAAGGCTGATATCTGTGATACTTCTGCTGTCAGCGGGCTTGTCAAAGAGCATAAGATTGATTCGATAGTCAATTTCGCCGCTGAAAGTCACGTCGACCGTTCTCTAACCAGTCCCGATATTTTTATCGAGACCAATGTCAAGGGCACGTTGAGATTATTGCAGATTGCTCGCGATTGTAAATTGCAGCGTTTCTTACAGGTTTCAACTGACGAGGTTTACGGCTCTTTGCAATTGGATGGCGGCGAGTTTACAGAGGCCACGCCCATTAGCCCGAATTCTCCCTATTCAGCCAGTAAAGCGGCTGCCGACCATTTGGTTTGCGCTTTTGGTCATAGCTGGAATTTGCCGTATAATATTACCAGATGCTCGAATAACTACGGCCGGTTTCAATTTCCGGAAAAGCTCATTCCGCTGATAATAAATAACGCTTTGCACGATAAGCCTTTGCCTGTTTACGGCGATGGCCTTTATGTTCGCGATTGGCTTTATGTTTACGATCATTGCACGGCGATTTGGAAGGTGCTAACTGAATCGGATGCCGGTGAGATTTATAATATTGGCGGCTGCAATGAAAAGGCTAACATCGAGGTCGTGAAATTGATATTAGCTCATCTTGATAAGCCCGAAAGTTTGATAAAATATGTAGAGGACAGGCCCGGTCACGACAGGCGTTATGCCATAGATGCTACAAAAATAATGACTTCGCTCGATTGGAAGCCGTCGGTCACATTTGAGCAGGGCATTAAGGGAACTATCGATTGGTATCTCGGAAATTCAAAATGGCTCAACAATGTCGTCACAGGTGATTATCAAAGTTATTACGATCAGATGTATCTTGGCCGTTAAAGTTTTTTTGGTTAAATAAGGTTTTGAATGTTGAATAATTCTCACGACAGAACGGATACACAGCTCTTGATAGATTTTGTAGCTGGCAGTGAATCTGCGTTCGTTGAGATTATGAATCGTTATAAGGATGGACTTTATAGTTTTTTGTCCCGTTTTTTATACGATCACGCTTTGGTCGAGGATGTTTTTCAGGAGACATTTTTACAGCTTTTCAAAAGTGCCACAAGTTTTGATACCTCCCGCAATTTGCGTCCATGGCTGTTTACGATCGCTGCCAACAAAGCCAAAGATGTTCTTCGTAAACAAAAAAGGCAAAAAACAATTAGCATAGATTCTGTTTCCGAGCAGCATCAAATGAGCTTTGAAGATATGCTGTCGATGTTAAAATCGTCAGATGTAACAGCTTACGATGAACTGGCGCAGATTGAGCTCGCCGATCAGGTCAAGCAGGTTATAGCAAATATGCCGGAAAATCTGCGAGAAATATTGATTTTAATGTATTTTAATCGATTTTCTTACAAACAAATCGCTGAAATGTTGAGTATACCTATTGGAACGGTTAAGAGCCGGTTGCATTCGGCGGTTGGCCGATTCGGCAAGGATTTCAAGGCCGCTCATGGAGATATGAAGTAAATGGAAGCATTGACTGATAAACAAAAGCAGTTGATTTTTGATTATTGCAGTGGTTTCGCTGACGATTTTGAAGCGATGCAGGCGCGAAGACTGTTGGATTCTAGTCCTGAGGCATTAGCTCTTTCGGATCAGCTCAACAGGCAATTGCAGATTTTCAGTGCTGTTTCAAGTGACAAGTGTCCCGATGATCTGGTTCAGAAAACCTTGCTCAAGCTCAAGCAAAGTTCCCACACTATTAACAATACCGACAGTCGCCTCAATCAGCTTTTGGTCGATCAGATACGGATGTCAGCTAAGGCCGACAGTTCGGCCTCCGGCACGATGCGTCACATTTTACAGATAAGTTCTATTGCCGCTTCGGTTTTGATTATTGCGATGTTGTTTATGCCTTCACTGCGATTAGCTAGACAGAAGTCATGGCAGATAGCTTGCCAAAGGCAGCTTGGTCGAGTTTTTCAGGGCATCAGTGATTACAGTTACGATAATGATGGCAAACTGCCCGCAGTTGCCGCCGGAAATCCTTGGTGGCAATTAGGTAATCAAAATCCGGATGAGAACAAATCCAACACTAAAAACATGTGGAAATTGGTCAGGCAAAGTTACGTTAATCCTTCCGATTTTATTTGTCCGGGTCGTCGTCAAGGCAGAGCTGTTAAGCTTTCCGATATGCAGCTCCACAAATACAATGATTTTCCCAGCAGAAAATATATCACATACAGCTATGGTGTTATTAGCGAAGACGTCAGCAATTGCGATATTCCTGGCAGGCGGGTGTTGATGGCTGATCTAAATCCTTTGTTTGAGAAGCTTCCTGAAAATTATTCTGTGCCGTTTAAGCTGATTATGAATGACTCGATGCGTTTGGCTAATAGCCACAATCACAATCGCACCGGCCAGAATATATTGTTTTCAGATGGCTCTGTTGGTTTTAAGCGAACTCGTCGTGTAGGCCTTGTAGAGGATGATATTTTCACTCTCCATGACAGGGATGTTTACGAGGGCATTGAGACACCTGATTGTTCTTCCGATGTTTTTGTCGCGCCTTAGAACAGTTTGATTTTTACTACGACATTTTTTACTGCGGCATTTATGCTTACTACGGCTTTTGTACTCGCCCCTTTATCGTCCCCTAATCGCTTGGTCCCTCGGCAAAAATTTTCTATTTTCCACGCTCAAAAACAATTATTAGAACTAGCCCCTTGTTGCAGCCATGACGATGATCGCCACAAGCAATGCTGCTGCGATTGCTCCTAAAGCTATAGTTGCGATGCGGTAATGGGCAACAGTTTTTTCTTCGTCTTCGTAGTATTCGTCTGTATCTTCGATTTGTTCGCCTTGGCTGAGGCCGCTGAGTGTTGAGACGTCGAATCGTTTGTGTGCTCTAAGCGGTAATTGGCCATTTTTTATGGCATCCAGATCCGCCATCAGTTCCTCGATATTGTCATATCGATCAAGCTTATTTTTCGCCATCATTATTTCGATAACTTCGCTGACTCCAGCTGATAAAGCCGTGTTTATATGGTCAGGCGGCACGAGCGGTTCTTTTAGATGTTTCCGCATGACATCAGCTGGCTTATCCGCCATGAATGGCACTCGGCCTGTCACCAAGTGATAAAAGGTTGCTCCGAGTCCGTAGATATCAGCTCTGCCGTCGATATCCATTTCGCCCTTTATTTGTTCTGGTGCGATATAGTATGGTGTTCCGTATGCCTTACCAGCTTCAGATTGTGCGGCTTCGATATCGGTTGTGGCTCTAGCCAGTCCCATATCAGCCAGTTTCACTACGCCGTCTTTATTTATCATGATATTTTTCGGTTTGACGTCGCGGTGAATTAGTCCGCAGCTATGAGCATGTGATAGGGCTCTTGCGACTTGGATGATGATTTCTATTGCTTCTGTTTCGGCGAATATTTTATTTTTCGCCAAATCATCGTAGAGCGTTTTGCCCTCGACATATTCCATAACGAAATAATGATAGCCGCCTGCGACGCCAACATCATAAGCCTGTACTATATTGTTATGGTTTAATTTAGCGGCAGCTTTACCTTCTTTGTAAAATCTGCTGACGTAATCATCGTTTTCGCTGAACTTTTGCGGCAGCACTTTGATAGCCACAAATCTGTCGAGGCTTAGCTGTTTTGCTTTGTAGACGATAGCCATTGCTCCGGAGCCGAGTTTGCCGATAATTTTATATCCGGGAATTTGATGGGCAGCGACTTTAGTTTCTTTGATGTTTGTTTTAAGCCTTTCAGCTTGCGTGGCGGTCATATAGCCTAAATCTATTACAATGTCCTGCAATTGTATCGGGCTGATTTTCAGTCGTTCTTTAAGCTCATTCAGTGAGCGGCACAGTTCTGCATCGGAACACAGGCCTCGCTCGACAGCTAATTTTCCAAATACGGTATCGTAATTTGTTTCGTTTTTCATGTTTTCAGGCTAAATTTTTGTAAATTGACGGCCATCTGAAACAGTTCATCAGCCATTATGTCCTATAAAGCGAGTTTGTCAATTTTTAATTAGCGATTATGTTTTTAAAAAACCCCTCATTTTTTTAAATCGGCTAAAAGTTCCGTTAAAGATGATTAAATAATTTTTGATATAGAATCGTTTTCGTCAAATAGACTTTTAGAGTTGACTTGATTCCATATTTAGTTAAACTAGAGGCCTTTGATATTAGCTAATTTAGCTGATTTTTGATTATTAAGTCAGCAACCTTTATAAGGAGATTGCAGGTGGGTTACAACATGGTTGTGCTGGTTAAACAGGTCCCTGATACGACAAAAGTTACAGGTAAAGCGATGAACGACGATGGCACTATCAATCGCGGGGCTTTACCTACGATTTTTAATCCTGAGGATCTTAACGCTTTGGAGCTGGCTTTACAGATTAAAGAGAGTTTTGGCGGGAAAATAACCGTAGTTACCATGGGTCCTCCGACTGCAGCTGATGTTTTGCGTCAATCCCTTTATCGCGGTGCTGATGATGCCATTTTGATTTCAGATATGCGAGGTGCTGCAAGTGACACCCTTGCCACCAGCTATATTTTGAGTTGTGCGGTTAAAAAGCTTGGATTTGACATTGTCATTTGCGGCCATCAGGCCATAGATGGCGATACTGCTCAAGTTGGCCCTCAATTGGCTGAAAAGCTGAATATCACTCAAGCCACTTATGTCGAGGAATTTTTAGGCATTGAAGATGGTTCTGTGATTGTAAAGCGGAATATAGGTAGCGGCTGGCAGAAGGTCAGTGCCAAATTGCCTGTTCTTATGACAGCTTTAGGGACAGTGAATGAGCCAAGAGTTGCTGCTGCCAAAAGCATGATGGTCTATAAAAATGCGAAGACTCGCCTAGAGGTTCAAGCCACTGTTACATCGGACAATCCAGATGCTGATGAGACTGTGATTAAAGATTTAACCAAGCGTAAATGTCAGCAGCTAGAAGATAAAAATCTGTTGATTAAGCTTTGGGACTTGGATTATTTAGAGGCTGATCTTTCTTGGTGCGGCAGAAATGGTTCACCGACAAAGGTCCATCGTATCCAGAGTGTCGTTTTGTCAGCTAAACAGAGCAAGGATATTGCCGCCACTGATGAGGCTATTGACGAGATGATTCACGAGTTAATCAAAGACAACACAATTGCTTAAGATTTTTCAGTTATTATTGAATTTCAGACTACAGCCTTAGGGATGTAGTATTACGAAGAAAAAAAACGTATAAATTTTTAAGGTTTCAATTTACATGATAGAGGTGAATAAAAAAGGGCAGGTCTGGGTTTTTGCTGAGCAGCATGCAGGTAAACTAGAGGACACTTCGGTCGAGCTTATGAGTAAGGCCCGCACTTTAGCTGATGAGTTAAATGTCAAGCTTGCTGTTATCGTTTTGGGTGACAATGTCAAATCTTTAGCTCCGCCATTGATTCAATTTGGCGCTGATGAGATTATTTTGGCTGACAATCCGCTGCTCGAGCATTATCAAACGAACAGTTATACGAAGACGATTTGCAGCCTTATCGAAAAACATAAGCCGCAGATAGTTCTTTATGGTGCGACTGCTGTTGGCCGCGATCTTGCTCCTCGAATTGCCAGCCAGATGAAAGCCGGCCTTACAGCCGATTGCACAGATTTACAGATAGGCACTCACAAGATCACCAAAACAGGCGAAGTTCACGATGGTTTGCTCTTTCAGATTCGCCCAGCTTTTGGCGGAAACATTATAGCTACTATTATCAATTTCGATCGTTGGCCTCAGATGGCTACGGTTCGCGAAGGTGTTATGCCTATGCCCGAGCCCGATGGTTCACGTAAGGGCAAGGTGACTACAGAATCTGTTGAATTGTCGATAGAGGATTTAACTTTTGAGATTTTGGAAGAGCATAAGCGTCAAAAGAAAGTCAACTTAAAGGCTGCCCGGATTATTGTTGCAGGCGGCGCAGGTGTCGGCAGTAAGGATAATTTTCGCAAGATTTGGGATTTAGCCAATTGTTTAGGAGCTGCTCCTGCTGCGACTCGCGCTGCTGTCGATCTTGGGTTTATCGACCATGATCATCAGGTTGGCCAGACAGGCACTACGGTTCGGCCGAGTCTTTATATTGCCGCCGGTATTAGCGGCGCTATTCAGCATCAAGCTGGTATGAATCAGAGTCAGAAGATTATAGCTATAAACAACGATCCCAATGCCCCTATTTTTGGCGTGGCTCATTACAGAATTGTCGGCGATTTGAATGAAGTTTTGCCGAAGATGATCAAAGCTGTCAAAGAAAAAGTATAATTGATTTTATAAGAAGATGAATCGTTAGAATTGGAATATTAAGTTATGTCAAATTTTTATAGTGACAATGATGATATAAAGTTTTTGTTTAAGCATTACGATCTGGCTAAGTTAGCTCGGCGAATGGAAGACGATTTTAAGTATGCCGAGGAGTTTGCTCATGCTCCCGCTAATGCCCAAGAGGCTATTGAAAATTATGACATGGTTTTGGAATCTGTTGGCCAATTGAGTGCTGAATTCATAGCTCCAAGATCAGAATCTATTGACAGGCAGGGCAATACTCACAATGAAGACGGCTCGGTCAGTTATGCTGACGGCATAGCTGAATCGCTGGACGCATTGGCTAAGGCTCAGGTGATGGGTTTCACTTTGCCGCATCGTTTTGGCGGTTTGAATTTCCCTGAAACTGTTTATACCATGTCCATAGAGATGGTTTCCAGAGCTGATGCTTCTTTGATGAACCTTTTTGGTTTGCAGGGCATTGCCGGCACGCTGAATGCTTTTGCCAGCGAAGAGATTAAGCAGGATTATTTGCCGGAATTAGCATTAGGCCATCACACTGGAGCGATGGTTTTGACTGAGCCTGATGCCGGTTCAGATCTGCAGGCTATACAGCTTCGTGCTTATCAGGATTCTCAAGGCCAGTGGTATTTGCACGGCGTTAAAAGATTTATAACCAATGGCTGCGGCGAGGTTTTGCTTGTGCTTGCTCGCAGTGAACCAGATAGAGCTGGCGGTCTCGGCTTGAGTTCGTTTGTTTGTCACGATGGCCCGACCGTTCACATTCGCCGTATTGAGGATAAGCTCGGTATTCACGGATCGCCAACTTGCGAACTATTTTTTGACAATACTCCCTGCACACTTGTCGGCGAGCGTCAAAGAGGCCTAGTGACACACTTTATGGCCCTGATGAACGGTGCTCGTATAGGCATTTCAGCTCAATCCGTTGGTATTGCTGAGGCGACCTATGCTGTTGCCCGTGATTACGCGGCCAGCAGAGAGCAATATGGCGTAGCGATCGAAAAATTATCTGCCGTGCGTGACATGGTTATAGAGATGAAAATTGCTATTGAGGCCAGTCGTGCGTTGCTTTACGAAACCTCTGAAATAGTTGACTTTGAGCGATATTTTGGCCGCAAGTCACAAGATAAAACTCTCGACAATAAAAAAGAGATCAAGAAACAGGCTCGCACCTATAAGAGATACGCTTCGATGTTGACTCCGATGAGCAAGTATTTTTGCTCTGAGATGAGTAATACTGTTACTTACGATGCGATACAGGTTTTGGGCGGTTCTGGTTTTATGCGTGATTATCCTTGTGAGCGTCACGCCCGTGATGCCAGAATTACCACGATTTATGAAGGCACTAGCCAGCTTCAGGTTATCGCGGCAGTTAGAGGTGTTTGCGGTGGAACGGCTGAAAAATATCTAGCTCATTTGGCCTCGAGAGATTATTCGCCGGAGCTTAGCGATTTGCTTGACATTTTGGCTGAAAGAACCAAAGAGCTTTTGGACACAGTCGTTTTTGTCAAGGCACAGGGCAACGATTACATGGATCTTTATGCTCGTAATCTGGTGGATGTTGCTATCTGGTTGATTCAGAGTTATTTGTTCTGCGATCAGGCGAGTTCGTCTGTTGATATGCAGGTTGCTGTTTCTGATGACGGCAATAAGCCTTCTGATGAGACGATTGCAATGACTGCTCGAAAAGCTATTATTGCCAGAAGATTTATCACTAAAAATTCGCCTAAGATGACCGCCTTGCTCGATGTGGTTAAATCTGCTGATAAGGGTACGTTCGGCGATTATGAGAAAATCATTGGCCCATCGATTGTTGATTAGTTATTTATTTTTTCTTCGTAATACTACATTGCTAAGGGTGTAGATGGAAGCATAGGGCAAAGCCTGCAGGGTTCAGAGCCCGCAGGCGACAAATCCCACGTCCGTAACGCGGTGGTTTATTGCCAGCCGGCTTTTTTTTGGAAATATAGTGACAATGTTCAAGGCTGTTATATTTGATTTTGATGGCGTGATTGCCGATTCAGAGCAGTTGCATTTTAAGGCTTTCAATAGCATTTTAGCTAATTATGATTTTGTTATTAGCTCTGATGATTATTTTGAGAAATATCTCGGCCTGTCGGATTTCGATGCTTTTACATTGTTTCGTGAAACAGGTTTACTTGGCGCCGAGCCTGAATCTGTTCAGAGTTTAATCAAGCGAAAGCATACATTGTTTAACGATCTTGTTGCAGGCGGCGGCTTGATTATTGATGGCGTCGCCGAATTTTTGAAGATGCTTTCGGATAATGCTATTGCTATGGGCATTTGTTCTGGCGCGCTGCTTTGTGAAATACAATTGATTCTTGCCTCGTCTGATATTGGTCACTATTTTGAAACGATTGTGTCAGCTGACATGGTCAAAAAAGGCAAGCCTGATCCGGAGGGTTTTTTGGTTGCTCTACAAAACCTCAATAATGTTGATCGGCCGCTGGCTGCAAAAGAGTGTGTTGTTATTGAAGATGCCCATTGGGGTCTTGAGGCTGCTACTGCTGCTGGCATGCACAGTTTAGCTGTAACAAATTCTTACAGTGCTGACGAATTATCTGGTGCCGATATTATTGTTGATCGCCTTGACGGGATTGACTTTGCCCAGCTTTGTCAGATTTGTCAATAGATACTGGCAATATGTTTTGTTTTGGCTTTGATGGCTTGACCGATTGAGCAATGCGGTCTAATTTTTTATCCATCTGGCTTACTTGAAAACCGAGCATTTCTATATTCGCGTTTAGCTTTTCGATTTTTCTGCTTAGTTCTTTTAGTCTGTTATGATTTTCGATTGCGTATTTGCCGGCTATATGATCTGGCCCGTCTATTCTTCCGCCTATTTGCGGCATTGCCGGTATAATAATATTTGGCCGAAGCTCATAACTGGTCTCTGTAGCACTGGTTGATGACCCGATCCATCCTGCTATTGCACAAGCGATTATTACCAGAATTATTGTTTTGCTATTTTTCATTATTTACTCCTAAAACCTTATTGTTTTGTATTTATCGGCATAATTTAGCGATGCTAATCAGACAATTGAAAAAAAAAGTTTTTTATGGTACAAAGTGTTTTGAGAAGAGCGATTTTCAGGAACGATTTTTATGGCTATTCAATTTATTTTAGGCAGGGCAGGCAGCGGCAAAACTCGATTATGCGTTGACCGTATAACCGAAGCTTTGCGTGATATCGATTCAGCTCGCCCGATCATCTTTCTCGTTCCAGAGCAAGCGAGCTATCAGGCGGAGAGTTTGATATTGCGTAATGTTGCCGGCGGTATTTTTAGTCGGTTACAGGTTTTGTCATTTCAGCGGATCAGTTATTTGCTTGGCTCTGATTTGGGCAGGAAATTTTTATCTCCGACAGCTCAAAACATGGTAGTTTGGAAGATTTTAACTGACATTTCCAGCGATCTAAAAATTTTCAAACCGACATCAACTTCGTTAGGTTTAAGTGCCAAAGTTGCCGGTTTGGTTAGTGAATTGAATCGCAGTGGGGCTGATATTCCACAGCTCAGCGATTTGGCCGATCATTTTAGTGATATTGGTAATCATTTAGCTTCTGACAGGTTCGGCGATCTTGGCCTAATTTTGGATTCCTATCATAAATTTATTGACGATAGATTTATTGATTCTGACCTTGAGCTTTTAGAGATTTCCAAACGCATTAAAGATGTTGCTTTTATTAGGTCTGCTCATATTTTTGTTGACGGTTTTACTGATTTCACAATTTGCGAATTGGCTGTTTTGTCGCAGATGATAAAATATTCGTCGGCGATATCTTTTTCGTTATGCCTTGATTACAATGACATTAAATCTGACGGTCGATTATTTGACACAGCGAGTAAAACTTATCATCAGCTTTGTGATATTGCCAATGAGGCTAAGGTTGCTATTTCAGAGCCGGTGGTTTTAAGAGATATAAAGCGTTTTGAGCCTGATTCCAATTTAGCTTTTGTCGAAGCCAATATTTTTAGCTCCGATTCTAATCATGCAAAGTCCGACGGTTCTATAGCTATTACCGCTTGCCAAAACAGCTATTGTGAGATTTCTGTTGTAGCTGCTCAGATACATCATTTAGTTAAAAGCGACTATTGCCGATACCGTGACATTGG
This sequence comes from uncultured bacterium, assembly GCA_965370955.1. GTDB lineage: Bacteria > Planctomycetota > Phycisphaerae > Sedimentisphaerales > Anaerobacaceae > CBDUWP01. Next base: position 11,404 of record CBDUWP010000003.1, read on the forward strand.
CGTGATTACCTCTGATACCAATTCTTATGCCCCTTATGTTCTGCAATGTTTTAATCGTTTTAGCATCCCTTATTTTATTGATCAGAAAAAAAATCTCATCGATCATCCTGTTGCTAAGGTTTTTTGTTTAGCGATGGAGATTGTTTGCGGCGACCCGACTGTGCATGATTTTTTGAGTTATTTAAAAATATCAGCTTTAGCGTTTGAAACTAGCCGGATCGATTTATTTGAAAATTATTGTTTAGCTTTTGGTGTGTCGGCTAACGGTTTTTTTAATGATTGCCAGTGGGATGTTATTGATGATAGTGACGTTTTTGATCAACAGGGGATAAATGAAACGCGGCAAAAACTTTGTCAACCGCTTATCGAGCTTAAAAAATGTCTTTTTAATGGCACAGTTAACAACAAGTTGACAGCCGGCGAATATACTAAAATTATTTTTGATTTTTTTGAGAGCCTTATGCTTACCGATATCGTTAGCGATTGGATTTCTGCTGCCGATTTAGCTAATGATGACCAATCGAGCCAGTATCATCGCCAATTTTACGATAAGTTTATAGATATTTTTGATGATTTGGTGGTTATTTTTCCTGATTGCAGTTATGCTCCTAAAGCTTGGTATCAAATTATACTTGCTGCTTTGACGGAGATTAAAGCCGCGTTTGTTCCTCCGTCTTTGGATTGTGTTTCTGTTGGCTCGATTGATCGGAGTCGCCATCCGGAATTGAAGGTTGTTTTTATTGTTGGTGCGATTTGCGGTCAATTTCCGACGAGTTTGTCCAGTCAAAATATTTTGCCTGATTCCGATCGTGCGATTGCCATAGAAAAGGGCATTAGCCTGTCGGTCAGTTCCAAAACTGCGATTGAACATTGTCAATATCTCGCTTATATTGCTTTTACGCGTGCTTGCGAGAAGTTATACATTAGCTATCCCGCTCAAAATCGAGCAGATTCATCTGCCGTCAGCCGTTCGCCCTATGTCACTGCTCTATTGCGTTTGTTCCCTGATTTAAAGGAGAGCTTTATAGATGATTCGTCGGATATGTCACTCGATGACATTTCTAATAGTGTCCAGCTCTGCGAATATCTTTGTTATAGCCTTGGCAGAAATTCGGATACTTCGCCAGCTGATTCCCAGACATTGCTGTCTCTTATGGATTTATTAGAAAAAGATTCGATGACAGCCGGTGTGATTGGCACTGTTCGGCGGATTTTGAATTATGATAATAAACCTGTTCTCGCTGATGTGCTGACGGATCATTTTAGCGGCAAAGCCATAAAGAGTTCTGCCACGAGACTGTCATGTTTTGCTGCTTGTCCCTATAAATATTTCGCCAGATATATTCTTGGCCTTAAAAAGCGTGATGTTTTTCAGATGCAGGCTCTGGAAATGGGCAATTTTTATCATGACTTGCTTGACCGCTTGTTAAAAAATCTTGCTGACCGTAAGAAAGATTTTGTTTCGATTGAGCAGGAGCAATTGATTGGCATTTTGAATGACACGATAGAGAGCATCAAAGCCGACAGGTTTATTTCGCGGTTTATGCGTCAGCGCCCGCACAACAGCTTTATAATAACATCAGCTTCTGACACTTTACGGCGTTTGTTGCTTGCTATTAGAGAAATGTCATCAGCCGGTAATTTTTCGCCCTATAGCAGTGAGCTTTCGTTTAATGATTTGCTGTTTGATTTAGCAGGCGGCAAAAAGATGTTGCTTTCCGGCAAGATTGACAGGCTTGATATTGCAGAGACAGACAATCGTAAGTTTGCGATTGTTTTTGATTATAAAAAGACTCTTCGACGTTTCGACTGGTCGAAATTTTATCATGGCCTTGATTTACAGCTTTTGGTTTACATTTTAGCTGCTCAGCAAATCACTGATGCTGAGCTTGTGGGTGCGTTTTATATGCCTATCGAAACATCGGCAAAAACGGTTGATATTGGTGACATGAAGCGAGAAGGCGATAAATTTGCGTATAAAGCAGCCGGCTTATTTAATGGCGAGTTTGTTTCGCTATTAGATTCAAAGGTGGCTTCCGGCAATAGCCGCTATTATAGTTTTTTCATAAAAAAAAATGGCGAGCCGTACGGCTCTTATAATAGCCGCAATATTTTGAAAGCCAGTGACTTCGACAATGTTTGCCAAATGGCTCATGGGATTATTAGCGACATTGCCGGCAGGATTTCTGATGGTGACATTACCCTGTCACCTTATAAACTCAATACTGAAACTGCTTGTGCCAATTGTGATTATCGTTGCGTTTGCAAGTTTGATAATCTTATCAACGATTATAATTATATTAAAACTGTTAGCAAGGAGCAGGTTTTAGAACTTGCGTCGGATAAATAATGGCTCAATCGATGAAATGGACTAAGGATCAGACGAAAGCGATCACGACTGTCGATCGCAGTGTTTTTGTCAGTGCGTCAGCAGGTACTGGTAAGACCGCTGTTTTAGCTGGCCGTTTCGTTGACATTGTGACTCGATGTCACGATGTGTCTTCTAACGAGATATTGGTAATGACTTTTACCGAAGCCGCCGCAGAGCAGATGCGTTTACGAATATCGGACATGTTAAATGCTGTTTGTTTAACTAATAATGATCTTAGGCTTCGGCGTCAGCTCATGCTCGTTGAGACTGCTGACATTTGTACTATGCACTCGTTTTGCAAAAAGATAATCAGCGAAAACTTTAATGTTTTGAAACTAGATCCATCATTTCGAATCATAAATTCTGATGAGCAAAAACTTCTCAAGTCGGAAGCTCTTGAAAAGACCATAGATTGCGCTTGGCGTCAGGAGAATTTGGTTTCTGGTCTCGGTGAGTTATTTAATCGTAGAAATGTTTTGTCGGATGATGGCTTTCTTTATGCTTTGCAGCAGGCTAGCGATTCTATTTCGAATCAGCCGTCGCGAGCGAGATGGTTTAATAAAATTGATGAACTATCCAAAATCGCCCAAGACATTGACAGTCCTCTCGGCGCAAGCCAGACTAATCTTATAAAGGTCAAATTATCCGAGAGTATTTCGATGCTTGATTTAGCTTGTCGATTTTACAAAAAAAATACCGATGGCGATTGGCACAGTAAAATTGCCGCAAAATTCATCACTCCTATTGTCGCATTGAGTGACATCTTGCAAAACGGATCTTGGCCTGATTTTACAACTGGCTTATTAAACTATAAATTGCCAAATATGCCGCCGCTATTGAAGGTTGAGGAGGACATTAAAGAATTTTTGAAGTCGCTCGTCACTGACGCCAAGAGCAACCTCAAAGACATTCGCAAATTGGCCATTGTAAGCCCAGATTATTTGAATATTGTCAATTCCGCCAATCGTCAGGAATATGTTTTTCTTGAATTGGTGAAGATATTTGATGACTGTTATAGTGAGGCTAAAAAGTCAATAAACAGCTTGGATTTCAATGATTTGGAATCGCTTGCTTTTAAGCTTTTAGCCAGTGACGCCGATACTGATGAGTTTGTTCCGAGCTGCATTGCCGAAGAATATCGCAAAAAATATAAACATGTTTTTGTTGATGAATATCAGGATATAAATCAATTAGAGCAGGCCATCATTAAGTTGGTCAGCACTGACAGCAATAGTTTTTTTGTTGGTGACATTAAGCAGAGTATTTATTCTTTTCGCGGTTCAGATCCGACTTTGTTTGTCGCCGATTTAGCTAAATCGACTTGTGATGATAATGCTTCGTTGCCTTTACTGGTGAATCTTTCTGACAACTGGCGCAGCGATGAGCGTATTCTCGATTTTGTGAATCTGCTTTTTAATCGTATTATGACCAGTTCGCTGGCGGATATTGATTATGATGAATCTGCGATGTTGCGGGGCAATTTGACCGATACGACTAATGACGACAGCAAGCCTTTGGTTGAGATTTGTATTTTGGATAGTTCGGCATCATCTAGCTCTTCTAGCTTTAGCCACAGCCCCAATCACATCACAGTAACTAATCGGCAATGTCAAGCCGCTTTTATTGTTAACAGGATTAAGCAGCTCGTCTCAGGTGACAATCCAGCTTTGATTTACGACAAGAATCTTGATAGGCACCGCAAAGTTGAATACAGTGACATTGTTATATTGATGCGTTCGCCAGCTGCTCGCGTTATTGATTATGTTGAATTGTTGCGAAGGGCTTCTGTGCCGGTCAATTGCCAAAGCAGCCAAAATTATCTTGATAAGACTGAGATCAGCGATTGCCTTAGCCTGTTAAAGATTTTGGACAATTTCAGTCGTGACATTGACTTTGCTTCATTGCTTCGTTGTGCCATTTTCAATATTGATGATTCTCAGCTTGCTAAAATAAGGCTTCATAATACATCAGCTAAAACCAGTTTTCATGAAAGTGTCACCGAATACATAAAAACCGGCTCCGACAAAAAATTAGCTGATCGTTTAGCGGTAATTTTGTCTGACATTTCAAATTGGCGGCAATTTTTAGCTCAAGGTAAAATCAGCGATCTTCTTTGGCAGGTTATTCATGATAGCCATTATATGGCTTTTGTGGCATCTTTGCCGCAGGGCAAGATCAGAAAATCAAATCTGTTGAGTTTGTATGAAAAAGCTGTGGAGTTTGAGGGTTTTGCCAGTTGCGGCCTGCATGTGTCACTGTCTCGTTTCGTTAATTTCATTGAAAAGCTTCAGCAAACTCAAGGTGATTTAGATGTCACCGATCCGTTGCCAGCCGGTGAAAACGCCGTTAGTATTATGAGTATTCATAAGAGCAAGGGCCTTGAATTTCCGATTGTTTTTTTGGCAGAAGCTGACGGCAAATTCGGCGGCAAAGACGCTAAAAGCAGCTGCTTAGTTGATACTGATTTTGGCATTGGCCTTTATGCTGTCGATGACAAAACCGGCAGCAAAACAGCCTCGATGGCTCGTCAGGTGATAAGTCAAAAGCGTCAAAGAACAGCTTTAGCCGAAGAGATGCGGCTTTTATACGTAGCTGCCACGCGGGCGAAAAACAAGCTTATTATTGTTGCCAAATCTAAAGCCAGCCATTGCCACAACCTAATCACCAGAGCCGCTCTTGTTGAAAATGACAAGCTTCCCTCGTGGTTATTGTCGCAATGCAAAAGCTATCTGGACTGGATTTTGGCCAGCCTTTCTAGTGACATTAAGGTCAATGCCGAATTTGACACAGGCCTTAGTTGTTTGAATGATAGTGATTTGTTTTCGATGAAGTTTTATCATTCGGCCGATTTTGATGAGATAAGTATTTTCGCCGAAAGTTTATCAGGCAGTAATTTTTTAGCCAGTAAGCTTTCGACGTCTGCCAAACCATCTGACCAAGCTGATTTGTTTTATAAAAAGCTGAAAGATTCTTTGAGTTGGCGTTATAGTTTCGCTTCTTCGGTTTCTTTACCTGCGAAGATGACTGTCACTCGCTTGTCTCATGGAGCCGACGAGTTTTTGGCTGATTGTGCGGACAATAATCCATCTTGCCAACCTCCTGTTTTTTGTGATACCAATACTGATAATCATTTGGCTTTATCTGAAAAGGTTAATCCGGCGGCTCTTGGCATTGCCACTCACATGATTTTGTCTAAAATTGATTTGTCAGCTAAGATTACACATGATTTCATTGAGCAGACGATAGCCGATTGCCTGAACAAATCTTTAGTTGACAGAGTTGTTGCATCTGCGATTGACATCGATTCGATTCTCAGCTTTTTTGACAGCGAGTTAGGCTCTTTTGCGACATCACCTAAAAATACTGTTCGCCGTGAGTGGCCGTTCACAATGGCTTTGGACGCCGAATTTTGTCACAGTTTCATTTCCGGTGACATCGCCTGTGATAAGCCAAGTTATAATAGCGATGATTTTGTTGTTATTCAGGGTGTTGTTGATTTGCTGATAGAGACGCCGAGTGGCATTTTCGTTATCGATTTCAAGACGGACAAGGTTGCCGCCTCAGATGTTGATGAGAGAGCCGAGAATTATCGCCGCCAGTTAGCTCTTTACAGCTTAGCTGTTGGGCGATCTTTTGGCGCGGGCGATGTCCGTGAATATTTATATTTTTTGCATCCATCGACCGCCATCAGTTTGACCTAGCATTTTAAGCTAGCATTTTATGCTTGCTGAGCCTCTTCAAGCTCCATTTCGACAAAACTTCTTGTATGATTTGACACGGTTTGTATAATACTCGCTGGATAATTATTGTAGAAAACGAACAAATTTTTTGATTGGAGTAGATAAAATGTCAGCACCGAAAGCTAACGCAGTAGTTGGTCAGTCCGGAGGTCCGACCGGAGTAATTAATGCCTCTTTGGTTGGTGTTATTGAGCAAGCCAGAAAGCATCCAGAGATTGAAAATCTTTACGGTTCGGTTCACGCCGTAGCCGGAATGGTCGCCGAACAGTTCATTAATTTGGATTCTGTCAGCGCCGCTGAGCTTGAGATAGTTGCCGGTTCTCCTTCATCGGCATTGGGTTCCAGCCGCGACAAGCCGGACGAAGCATATTGTGCTAAAATTCTCGAGGTTTTCAAGAAGCGTAACATTCAGTATTTCTTTTATATTGGCGGCAATGATTCAGCCAATACTGCTCACATCATCAACACTATGGCTCAAAAAAGCGGCTATGAATTGCGAGCTTTTCACATACCTAAAACAGTTGACAATGATTTACTTGTCACTGACCATTGCCCCGGTTATGGAACAGCCGGCAAGTTTGTCGCCGCAGCTTTGATGGGTGACGACATGGATAATCGCGCTTTGCCCGGCATCAAGATAGATGTTATCATGGGCCGCGACGCCGGTTTTTTGACAGCTGCTTCGGTTCTTGGCCAGCAAAGAGATGATGATGGCCCTCATCTGGTTTATGTTCCTGAGCGTGGCATTTCTATGGACAAATTCCTAAGTGACGTCGACTCTGTTTATAAAAATCTTGGCAGATGTGTCATTGCTGTTAGCGAGGGCATTTGCGATTCGGACGGCGTGACATGGGCTAAAAAAATCGTTAAGGATCAGGAAGTTGACGCTCACGGCAACATTCAGCTTTCTGGCACAGGTGCTTTGGCTGATTTTCTTGCTTCACAGATTAAGGCCAATCTTGGCGTCAAGCGTGTTCGCGCCGACACTTTTGGTTATTTGCAGAGGAGTTTTGCCGGCTTGCAGTCTGCGACTGATGTTGCAGAAGCTCGGATGTGCGGCCAGCAGGCTGTTCGTTATGCGATGGATTTTGCCAGCGGTTCAGTTGCCATGAAGCGAACTGGCGAGGGTGCCGATTATGGTGTCGAGCTGTTTAGGACGGATCTTTGTAATGTTGCAGAACATACCAAGAGTTTGCCTGATGAGTATATCAACGCCGATGGCAATGGCATTACAGATGCTTTTGTTCAATATGCCAAGCCGCTGGTGGGCGATTTGATTAAGACTGCCTATCTTGGCAACAATGCAAGGGTTTAGATAATAGCCGACATGGCTGGTTATATTTTTTTGATTTTTTAGCTTTTAATGGGGCTCGCAATTTATTGTGGGCCTTTTTTGTAGGTTAATTTCACTTAGAATTAAGCCGATATCGTGGTAGTTACGGCGTTTATTAGGCTGTAACGTTTGATTTTGGGATTATTCGGGAGATATTGAGATATGAAGTTTTCGCCATTTGAATTATTGAGTTCGGTTTTTTCTTTTATTCAGGTCGAGCCCGATGCGGCAATAGCTGCTGATTCTAATTCGGTAGAGGCTCTCAAGCAGCAGTTGAAAGAGGTTAAACAGAGCGAAGCTAAATTTCGCCGGCTGGTTGAATCTTCATGCGATTGGCTATGGGAAGTTGATTCTGATGGCAACTATACCTATCTTAGTCCGCAGATTGAGGACATCTTAGGTTACACGCTTGAAGAGCTTTTAGGCAAGAGTGTTTTTAGCTTGATGCCTGCCGCCGAAGCCGAGCGAGTTGGCAAGATTTTTAAGGAGCTTGCAGATAATGGTCAGCCGATTGTGGCATTGGAAAATATCAATCTTCATAAGGATGGCCACGAGATTCTTTTCAAGACCGATGGTATGCCGTCGTTTGACGACAGTGGAAAACTAATTGGCTATTATGGCATAGACAGTGACATTACCGAGCAGAGAAAAGCTTCAGAAAGATATCGTAACATTTTCACCGATTCCAAAGATGCTATGTTCATATCCAATATTGAAAAAGGTATGTTAGACAGTAATCCCGCAGCTCTTAAGATGTTTGGCATTGCTACTGTAGAAGATTTTGTTGATATCCATCCTTCTGTGATATCGCCGGAGTATCAGCCTTGCGGCATGTCGAGTTTTGACAAGGCTAACGCCATGATGACAAAAGCCTATGAAGAAGGTTCGAATTATTTTGAATGGACTCATCAACGCGCCGATGGCACAACATTTCCCGCGACGGTTTTGATTACTAAATTAACGTTAGATGATCGAGCCATGTTTCTCGCAACGGTCCGAGATATTACAGAGCGGAAGAAAAATGAGGCCGAGCTTTTAGATTATCGCAATAATCTTGAAGATATGGTTCAAAAACGCACCGAAGAGCTTCATCAGGCCAATAGCCAGTTGGAGTTATTTAAGCGTGCAATAGATTCTGCCAATCAGGGCATTGGCTGGGCAGACATTAAGACTCAAGAGCTTGTTTATTGCAATCTGGCACTGGCCAAAATGTTTAATGCATCTTGTCCGGAAGATGTTATTGGCAAGTCTGTTTTGGATTTTTATCCTTTATCTGAACGAAAAAGATTGTCTGACGATATTTTCCCGCAGGTTACTTCTGGATATAGCTGGAAAGGTGAGCTAATAATTCAGCCATCAGGTCAGGAAAAATTGTATACTTATAACCATATTGTTGCGATTAAAGATAGTGAAAATCAGCAGTTGCTCTATTTTGCTAATATGGTTACAGATTTGACTGAGCAAAAAGCCGCCGCTGCCAAATTAGAGCAAACTCAAAAACAGTTGGTTGACACAGCTCGCCTAGCTGGTAAAGCTGAGGTTGCCACAAGTGTTTTGCATAATGTTGGCAATGTTCTTAATAGTGTCACAGTTACAACAAGTCAATTAAAGAAGTCTGTCAAAGATTTCAAGACGTCTAATCTTGCTCAGGTTGCTAAATTGCTTGCTGAGCACAGAGAAGATATTGGTGATTACATTGGCTCTGATGACAAGGGTAAACAGCTTCCGGATTACATCATAGCTTTATCTGAATATTTTGTATCCGAACAGGCCGCTGCCGTCGAGATGTTAGATAAGTTGGTCAATCACATTCAGCATGTTACGGAAATAATATCGCTTCAGCAGTCTCATGGCAAACTTTCTGGCTTGATCCAGTTGGATTCGATTAGCACAGTGATAAAGGATGCTATGGAGCTGAATATCTCTGGTATGGTCAATCATCACATTGACTTGAAATGTGATTTTGCTAACATTGAGCCTTTTTATTTAGATCGCCAAAAGATATTACAGATCATCATCAATTTGCTGGCCAATGCTAAGGAATCTTTTAATACTTGTGTTCAGGACGAGAAAACCATAAACATTTGCACAAAGGAATCAGATGACACAGTTATCGTCGAGATTATAGATAATGGTATTGGCATATCAGCTGAAAATATGAAGAGTATATTTACTCATGGCTTTACTACTAAAGAGGATGGCCATGGTTTTGGCCTTCATAGTGCCATTAACGCAGCTCAGGAACTAGGTGGCCAATTAAGCTGCAGCAGTGACGGCTCAGGTTGTGGCGCAACATTTAGATTGGAATTGCCCAAGCAAATCAGTCAGGCCGAATCAGTACCGAAAAATTAAACTGCTCTAATTAAAGAGTGCTTCGATAAAGATTTCCGGATCGAATTCTGCAATATCCTGCGGTGTTTCACCGAGTCCGACGAATTTAACAGGGATATCAAGCTGGTCTTTGATTGCTATGACTATACCGCCTCTGGCAGTTCCGTCGAGTTTAGCTAGAAAAATCCCGGTGACATTAATAATTTGCGTAAACATTTTAGCTTGTGCTATAGCATTTTGTCCTGTTGTTGAATCTAGCACGAGCAATACTTCATGCGGGGCATTTTCTATTTTGTTTTTGATAACATTTTTGATTTTTTCCAGTTCGTTCATAAGGTCTTTTTGTGTATGCAGCCTTCCTGCCGTATCGATGATCAGATAGTCAGCTTCTCTTGCGACAGCTGCTTGGCAGGCGTCATAAGCTACAGCCGCTGGATCTGCTCCTGTTTTATGTTTAACGATTTGCACACCGATTCTCTCTGACCAGATGGTCAGTTGTTCGACAGCTGCCGCGCGAAAGGTGTCACAGGCTGCGACGATAACCTTATTGTTATTTTCGCTTAGGATGCTAGCTAGCTTTGCGATGCTGGTAGTTTTTCCGCAGCCGTTTACGCCAGCCACCAATATAACAGTTGGCTTTGCATTTGATTTGTTTAGGGTTCGGTTTTCGGTTGGCCAGTAGCTTTTTATTTGTTCTTTTAGAAACGGCACTATTTGCTCTGTTGTCGAAATTTCTTTTTTTCGATAGGCGGTTCTTAGATTTTCAATTAGCATGTCGGTCATTTCGACGCCGATATCATCGCCGATTAGGGTTTCTTCGAGTTTATCGAGCAATTCATCGTCAATATTTCTGCCCATTGTCAGGATTGCAGCTAAGGATCCGCTGATTTTTTGCCTTGTTTTATCTATTCTATTTTGTATAAATCCGACGGTTTTTGAAAAGATGCCCATTTATTTTTTGCTCCAAAGTTAGTATTAACAGTGCCATTATCCAGAAAATTGCTCTAAATGCAAGAGTTACACTTCTGGCCTCTGGTTTTTAGTTTTGCTTTGACAAACGAGCCTATTTTCGTTACATTTTATAACTTGCAGGAGGCACAGCATTTGTGGTTTTGATTTTCTAAAGAGGTGTATTTTGGCAGCCAAATCGGTTGAAGATATATTTTTGGACATAGTTGACAAGGTCAGGTCATTTGATCCTGCCAATAGCCGCAGTTGGTTTGACGAGTTGACAGTGATAGGTTTTGACGGCGGCACGTTGCAGGTTGGTTGCCCTGATGAGTCCATTGCCAGCTTTTTAAATGACAACAGTCGCCGCTATTTCACTCAAGCCGCCCAACAGGTCACAGGCCATCTTGTTTCTGTTGAGTTTTTGATAGCTACCAGTTCTTCGAGTGACATATTGATCAGCAATGGTATGACGGTCAAGCTTCATCCTGATTATACTTTCGGCAATTTTGTTGTTGGCCCAAGTAACCGCTTAGCTCATGCCAGTTGTATCGCGGTTAGCCAGTCGCTCGGTGACACTTATAATCCTCTTTTTTTGTATGGCAATTCTGGTCTTGGCAAGACTCACCTGCTCCATGCTGTTTGTGACGAAACCAAGAAGAGGAATTCCAATGCTATAATAGAGCTTCTTAGCTGTGAGGATTTCGTCAATTTATTTATTCGTGCGATCGAGGAGGGCAATTTAGCCGGTTTCCAGAGTCAGTTTCGTACAGTAGATTTGTTGATTATTGACGACGTTCAATTTTTGCGTGAGCGTGAGCAGAGTCAGGAGGAGTTTTTCCATACATTCAATGCTCTTTATAATAATGGCAAGCAGATTATTTTGAGTTCCGACCGTGCCCCGACTGACATTCCATCACTGGAGGAGCGATTGATTAGCCGTTTTAATTGGGGGCTTGTCACTCGGATCGATCCGCCCAGCCACGACACTCGCGTCGCCATTGTCAAAAAGAAATCTCATCTTCGCGGCATGGAGATATCTGACGAGATTTCCGAATATATTGCTCGTAAGATGCAGGCCAATATTCGCGAGATTGAGGGCGCTTTGACTACGATATATGCTGTCGGCAATGCTCTTGGTCAACCGATAACCCTTGCTCTTGCCCGTCAGGCGTTGGAGGGCCAGATAGAATCCTCTGCTCGCCAGATAAGCATTACGGATATTATTGACGTTGTGACTCGTCATTTTGACGTTCGCTTAGCCGATTTGCAGAGTAAAAAGCGTAATCAAAGCATAACAGTTCCTCGCCAGATATGTATGTATTTGGCCAGAAATCTAACTCGCCACAGTCTTGAGGAGATTGGCGGCCATTTAGGGGGCCGCGACCATACGACGGTTCTGCATTCCTATAATAAAATCGACAAGATTCAAGCCGAAGATCTCAAGATGCGTGCTATGATTGATGATTTAACTCGCCAAACCACCGGACTCCAAGCCTAGTTGTGGTGAGGATTCGACCTTGATATAATCTTGTTTTTCAATTGGTTCGGGTACAAATATTTTTACAGCTTTTGTCTTTTTCTTTTTGCGATAATTCCTAAACTTCCCAGTAATACAAATGTTATAGTGACAGGTTCCGGCGTACAGATAGTGTCTATTTCTATTTCATCTACATAAAGCTGGCAATATCTCGGTTTGATATAAAATTTTTCTGATATTGGGTTTGGCCAGATCGTTACATTCCAAATCCCGCGTACATATTTATTATCTAGTATTTCTACTTCTGGATTATCTAGGATAATCGGTTGATCATTTGTAGTAGGCGTCCCAGCTGCTGTCGAAGTCGATGGCACCACTATTACCGTTGGATTAAATATCTGATCGCAGCTTCTTCCTGCATCATAGACCATACGTATTCTTATGATTTTGTTTGATTGGGGTAAGGTGTTTTGGTCGTTGTTTGGTACGAAAATTTCGATCCATTTTGAGAAGTTCCATACTCCTTGATGCCCATTATCATTATTCATCCATATTGTTTCGGGAAACATTCCAACGACTGTCAAAGTTGGATCGCCATAGGGATTATTTGAATCTGCTGTTGTTTCGGCTGGATTTAAGTTGTTATCAAATGTCCATTTTTGATAGGTCGAACCTTCATCACCTCGCCAGCTAGGTACAGTTGTTGTTGCCTGTACAGTTATTGCGGCAAAAAGCACAATGATTCCAATGAACAGGGCAGTGACCTTGATCTTTTTCATGATAACCTCTCCTTAGATAAAACATGCACCAGATTTTGTTGTTACACAGTTAGGGTGACTCTAAAACCGTTTTCTATGTTTTTGTCAGATTTTCCGGCTTAATCTTCAGCTTCGCCATACAAAAACATAAACATTTCTTTTCAGTACCCTAGTGCTTAAAAATCTGCCTCCTATGCAGCTTTGTTTCAATATCGGCAATTTAGGATAGAAAGGAGTAGTTTTTATCGGAACAGTTTTTATCTATTCCCTCATGCATTGCGTGTTTCGGGTTAATTTAGGGGGTTGTTATCGGTCGTGGCAAAAAAAGATGAATTTTTTTTTTATGATTATTAAACAATGATATTATGGGCTGTTTTTTTGACAGGGACAAATAATGATTTCAGGATGATTATTTCAGTTTGATAATTAGTCAAGGATTTAGGTTTGTAAAATCAAGCTTAAACAGGGGGTTATGAGCTATTTGTTTGAATAGTTTGGTCTACAAAAACAGACAGCTTAGCTCTATGAGCTAAGCCGAGAGATCAATACGGACTTTGAGTGCGACACCTCTGCTTCCATCCCGACCACAAACTAATGGCATGATGATAAGGGTTTTTATCGGATTATGCTATCGTGGAAACTACGTGTTTTACGACTTTTAGGTGACATTTTATCCGAAAATTCAGATACAGTTGACCAATTTCATTGCGATAGCCCGTTTTACGAGGTCTATCACGTTATCGACATTCAATTTTTTCATAATATTGGATCTATGATCTTCCACTGTTCTGGTAGCTCTATTTAGCATTGCGGCGATTTTTTTTGTACTATTGCCGTCAGCGACCAATTTGAGTACGATTTTCTCTGTTTTCGTCAATTTATTGCCGAGTTTTGGATTTGTCAGTGGGTTTTGCAGTATAGCTTTTTCGACGATAGCCAAAAGCGTATCTCTTTCGAGTGGCTTTTCGATAAAGTCCATAGCCCCTTTTTTGACGGCGTTGACAGCCATAGGTATATCTCCATATCCGGTTATGACGACAACAGGGACCCATGGTGCGATTTGTTTTGCTTGTGTGAGCAGTTCAATTCCATCGACACCGGGCATATTAACATCGGTAATAATGACGTTACATTTTTCCAGATATAAGCTTTCGATACAGTCTAGTGCATTGGTAAAGCTTTTCGGCTTATATCCTGACGACTTCAACGTTTCTGATATAGCTTTAAGTACAGTTGGTTCATCATCGACGATAAAGATAGTTTTTCGATTTAGCATAATATTGAAGCCTTTTTTACGATATACATTAGATATTTACAGGCAGGGTCACCTTAAATTTCGCTCCTTTTTTATTGATATTTTCCGCATGTATATTTCCGCCTCTCTGCAGCAGTATGCGTTTTGCGATGGTTAGCCCGAGTCCGTCTCCATGATTATATGATTTTGTGGTGAAGAAGGGATTAAAAATTTCGTCGATATATTCTGGGCTGATTCCTCCGCAATTATCTTTGAATACTATTTCCAGCAGATTCTGTGACAATTTCGCGGATATTTTCAGTTGCGTCATTTTTTTCCCGTCCGCTTCATATATTGCATTTTCGATTATCACGAAAAAAATTTGTTCGATAGCCGGTGTATTAGCTTTGAAGTTTGGTATTTTTTTAAGATTTTCGTCTATTAGCTCAATGTTTTTATTTTTTGCTGTTTCTTCGAATACGCTGAATATTCTATCAGCCAGTATTTTCAGATTGATATCATGTGTTTGTTGCGAATAGGTTTTTTGGCTTGCGTCCTTAACCTTATTTATAATAGCTGTTGCATTTTTAATTTCGACGAGACAGTCTGTCAGCCTTTTTTTGATATGGCTTTGGCTATTTTTTTTCTTTAGATCCTCTATTGTTTGCGCCATGAGGAGATTAACGACTGTTAGAGGTTGATTTAATTCGTGAGCGATTGCCGCCCCCATAGATTCCAGCGATTCGGTGTTTCTATTGTCGCGGATCCTTTGCCGATACCTCGCAACTTCAGCTTCCAGTTGTCGTTTTTCCGTAACATCTCGAAAAATTGCCAGCACATATTTATCTGTTGCGATTTTGACAGTTGAGTAGTTCACATCGGCATAAAAGATTGTCTTATTCTTCTTTTTGATCATTAGCTCTTTATTGCTTGTGAGTTGTTTTTTAGGCGATTTAAGCATCTTCTTTAGCTGCATATCAGTCACAATATCATTTATTGTAAGCTTTGTGAGTTCTTCGTAACTATAGCCCAGCATTTCGCACAGTGCTTGATTGGCATCGCTGAGTTTTGCATTTTCTGTATTGATCAGTAAGATGCCGTCGGTTGCATTATCGAAGATGGTTTTCAGCCGCAATTGCGATTCAGCCAATTTTTCTTTTGTTGTACTCAGTTCAGTGACATCGACATATACTTCCGCCACCAGCCATTGTCCGAGTGTATTTTCGAATGGAATACTTGTCACCTGCATCGTTGTTCCATCATCTTCATTGACTTGTTCGGCGACATCGACTTTTTTCGTTTTCAGTGCTTTTAGTGCGCAGCATGTTTGGCATGGCTGGTCTAATTGCCTGAAATATTTGTAACATTTTTGGCCATGGGATTCTCCATAGATTAGCTCTTGTTTTGGTGCTACATAGACCACATTTAGCTCAGCATCCATGATTCGAAGATCTGTTTTTGTTGCGTCCAGCACCGAGTCGATATGTCGTTTGATAAGATCATCCTGCTGCCATTTTAGATTTTGGTCTGTCAATTCTGCCACTTGTTTTTTGAGGGATTTAATCTCGTTTGTCAGTTGTTTTGTTGTTTTCGTTTCGTTGTCCATTTATTGCCTGTCATAGACTTTTGATTATGTTTTTTGATTAGTCGGCACATTCATATTGAGTTCAGTTAGAACCATTTTCATATCATCCCAAACCTTTTTTCGGTTCGCCGGCGAATAGCTTCTGAGCAGATAAGCTGGATGATATGTTGACATGAGTTTAGCGGTAAATTCATCAGTTTTAAAATCTTCGAATCTGCCTCTTAGCTGGCCGATTGTTTTATTAGTATTTAGCAATGTTCTTGCCGCATGGGCTCCCAGTGCAATAATCACTTTTGGCTGTATGACATTGATTTGTTGTTTTAGATATGGCATACATTGCATGATTTCTTGCGGCAGCGGATCTCTATTTTCTGGCGGTCGGCATTTTATTATATTTCCGATAAAGACATCTTTTCTGTCGAGTCCCATAGCTGCGATGATTTTATCGAGAAGTTTTCCAGCTCTCCCGATAAAGGGCAATCCTTTAGCATCTTCATCAGCTCCCGGTGCTTCTCCGATGAACATGATTTTTGCGGATGGGTTTCCGCTTCCTGCGACCACGTTTGTTCTGGTTTTTGCCAGTTGACATTTTTGGCATTTAGCGCAGATATTTGCGATTTGTTCGAGTTTTTTTTGTTTTTCCTCAGGGGTTATGGTTTCGTCGATTTTTGATGGATTGTCAGCCATTTGTTTTTCCTCTTTTTCCGGCATGTTTGGATGTCCTTTTATAGTGAAACCGCCGCTGAAAAAATCTTCGAGTTCTGCATGTTGTGTGGCGATCCTATCGATATCGTGATTTGACGAGGTTTCCATGGCTGTGATTGTATATCCATTTTGTTATAAAATCAATAAAAAAGGGCACCAGCCATTTAGCTGACACCCTTGTTTATACTTTTGCTAAAAATTCTGCTATTTATACAAGCCCTTGATCGAGCATAGCATCAGCTATTTTCACGAAACCAGCGATATTAGCTCCGGCGATATAGTTTCCTTCCATGCCGTATTCTTTAGCTGCATCGCTGCATTGTTGATGGATAGCGATCATGATCTCGTGCAATTTTTCGTCAACTTCTTCTTTGGTCCAAGCGAGTCTTTGTGAGTTTTGGCTCATTTCGAGGCCTGAAGTTGCAACTCCGCCTGCGTTAGCAGCTTTTCCGGGAGCGTAGAGGATTTTGGCAGCAACGAATTTTTCTGCCGCTTCTGGTGTGCTAGGCATATTAGCACCTTCAGCCACGACGAAGCAGCCGTTTGCTAAGAGAGTGTCAGCGTCTTTGGCATCGATTTCATTTTGCACAGCACTTGGGAACGCGCAGTCGCACTTGATATCCCAAGGTCTTTTTCCAGCACGGAATTCGCAGCCGAATTTGTCAGCATACTCTTTAATACGTCCGCGTTTTACATTTTTGAGTTCAAGTACGAAAGCCAATTTTTTAGCATCGACACCGTCTGGATCGTAGATAGAGCCAGATGAATCTGAAAGGCTAACAACTTTAGCTCCGAGGTCGTTCAATTTTTCGACTGTATATTGAGCCACGTTTCCAGAACCTGACACAGTACAGATTTTGCCTTTGAAGCTGTCTTTGCGAGTTTTGAGCATTTCTTCGGCGAAGTAAACACATCCATATCCTGTAGCTTCTGTTCTGATAAGTGATCCTCCCCAGTGCAGAGCTTTGCCGGTTAGGATACCTGTGAATTCATTTTTAATTCTTTTGTATTGCCCGAACATGTAGCCGATTTCTCTTCCGCCAGTACCGATGTCGCCAGCTGGCACATCTGTATCAGGGCCGATATGTCTATAGAGTTCAGTCATGAAGCTTTGGCAGAATCTCATAACTTCGTTATCACTTTTGCCTTTGGGGTCAAAGTCAGCTCCACCTTTACCACCGCCCATAGGCAGTGTTGTCAGAGCGTTTTTGAATACTTGTTCAAAGCCCAAGAATTTCAAGATGCTTGCGTTTACTGTTGGGTGCAATCTCAAGCCGCCTTTATAAGGGCCGATAGCGCTGTTAAATTCGAATCTAAATCCGCGATTGATTTGATATTCGCCTTTATCATCTTGCCAAGGTACTCTGAACATAATTTGGCGTTCTGGCTCAACGATTCTTTCGATGATTTTAGCTTTGATATATTCAGGATGTTTTTCTAGAACAGGTGCCAGTGAATCCAGAACCTCTTTAACAGCTTGTAGGAACTCGACTTCGTTAGGATTTCGCTTTTCTACTTGCTCGTAGATTGACTGGATCAAATCTTTTGTTGCCATGACACATTCTCCATTAAAAAGAAAGGAATAAAAGATTTTCTACTTTTGCATTTTTTATTTTTGCAAATGTTTTGAAATAAGCTAAGCTAATTACAACTTAACTTTACCAAATAGAACGTAGGTCATTTTCATGATTCATACAAGGCCTTAATTTTAATACATCTTATAAGGGTTGCTGATAATGCATTTAGAAACTTTAATTATTTATTGTGATTTGGTGGATTTTAAGAGCTTTTCTCGAACAGCTGAGAAGCATTTTTTGAGTCAATCCGCTATTTCTCAGCAGTTAGCCCAGCTTGAGTTATCTTTAAAATGTCAGCTGATAAATCGCAAGAAGCGTCCGATTGAGGTCACAACTCATGGCCAACTGCTATATCAAGCTGCCCGTGACATTCTTTGCCGTTACGATCAGTTCAACAGCGACATGAATGATTTGAACAATTCCATGACGAGCCGCATAAATGTTGGCGCAATTTTCAGTATAGGCATGCATACTTTGCCTTATTATGTTAAGCAGTTCATGGTCAAGTATCCTAAGGTTCATGTTCACATTGAGTATTTGGATGCAGCCAGTATTTACGAGCGTATATTAACAGGCAAGATAGACATAGGTTTTGTTGCTATTCCCAAACGTGACAAGCGTTTTTTGGTTTACGATTTTTCGGAAGAACCATTAGTTTTTGTTTGCAGTGTTAAGCATAATTTGGCGAATCAGGATTCGATAAGCATTCACAGCATTTCTTACGAGCGTTTTATTGGTTTTGACAAGGATGTTCCGACTCGCAGTTGGATTGACAATTTATTGCAGACCTACAATGTTTCGCTCACTCCTGTGATGGAGTTTGACAACATTGAAACAGTCAAGCGGGCGGTTGAGATAAATTCCGGCGTAAGCATTTTGCCGATGCCGTCAGTTGAGCAGGAGATTGGTTCCGGCACCATTCGAGCCTTAAATTTTGAAGAGGGTAATTTTCATCGTCCCACTGGCATTGTGATTCGTAAGGACAAGATTTTGAGTGTTGCCGCCAAATATTTCATAGATATTTTGCGCAAAGAGTAAATGGCATTGATTAAATTGCGATATCGTTCAAAAAAAAAGTTTTTATTGCTAAAAAACTTGAACAAATCCTTCAAATAACAGAATATACCAATAGAGAGAGTTGATTGTTATTTTGTTTAGGTGATTTATGCGATTTGTCGTGTTTTTATTGTTGGTTTTGCTAAGTTTCGGCGATGTTTCTATAGCTGATGGCTGCCGCGTGTCAGTTGGTAAAAAGCCGATAGTTAAAGAGTCGATTGCTAAAGAGTCGGCTTGCAAAAAAGTTTCTGTTGGCGATGAGTCCTGCGATCTTGATTTGATATTATCGCGTATGAACCAAGCCGCAGCTTCTTTAGAGACCTATCGCTGTGACATCAGTTATTTGTTTGATCAGCCGCTGTTTGAATCCAAAACTCTTCGCTTAGGCAAAATGTGCTATGGCCCCGGCGACAATTTGAATCAATTGCTTATATCTTTTGACTCATTGCAGAACGATGATGATTCGCCCACATTTGCCAAAGATGTTTATTTTTTTGACGGCGTTTGGCTCACTCATTTGGATTACAGTTTGAAGCAGGCTTCTAAGCATCAGATGACTGAGTTTGATAAGCCGATAGATTCATTTTCGCTTGTCAGCCGTCAGTTTCCTATCATAGGTTTTACGTCCGCTTCTCAGTTGTCCGTTGATTTTGATATCACTTGTTTAGCCAGTGACATTGCGTCTTGTTACAAGCTTTGTTTGAAGCCCATATCAGGCAGCAAATATTCGGACAATTACAAACGTATAGATTGTTATCTTGATAGTGACAGCTATTTGCCGGTCAAGATAATAGCTTCTTCGACAGAAGATGAGTTGTATATCATAAGTTTAACCAAGGTTGTCATCAATCAGCCGATTTCCGCTAAGGATTTTACTATTTCTATTGGCAGTGATTTTGGCCCTGTCAAGATAGTTCCTCTTGAAAAATAATTTGTTTACACGTCCTAAGGAGAATTACATTTATGAAGAAATTTATTTTCATTCTATTTTTAGTTGCGATTGGTATCTTTTTTTTAGTGACGGCCAGTTCGCCGGTTTTTGCTTCTAACAATTTATTGTTAAATGGTGATTTTGAAAAGGCTGCAAATGGAGTCCCTGACAATTGGAAAGTTGGCGCAGGTCACGGCGATTGGATTGACGGTCAAGCCATTGGTTCATCCGGCAAAAAAATAGTTCGTTTGCAGGGTAAAGGCTCAGGGCATCGTGTCAGTTGGGATTATACTGGCGCTCTCGATTTGGAATACGGCAAGACTTACCGGGTTCAATTTTCTGTTCGCGGCGATAACAATACCGGCAGCTCTTGTATCATTTCTGGCATGAGCAATCTCAATAATGATTTTAAGATAAGCAAACAGTGGCAGGTTTTCAGTTTTATTTTTACTCCTTCGATGAATATGAAGGACAGTTTTTTCCGCATAGGCCTTTGGGAACCTAACGGCAAGATAGGCACTATATATTTTGACGATGTAAGCTTGATTGAGGTTCAGCCTTTGTTTAAGAAAGCCGCCAATATGAAGCTTAGCCGTGGCGAATCGGTTGACGGAGACCAATATAAATTTCATCATCATGTTAACAAGCTGAAGAATTATTCTCCTATTATAATCGAGAACAACACGGATTTTAACGGTTCTAGAATAAATTTCGAGTTAGGCTCAAGCTTGATTTATAAGCACAAGATTGGTTCCGCCGTTCAGTTAGATGGCAAATTGGTTTTGAAATTTTCTAGAGGAGCTAAAGGCACTTGTATTGTATCAGCCAGTAAAGACGGCAAGCTTTGGCAGTTGATTGCTAAGGAAAAGTCACCTAGTAAGATCGATTTGCGTATTCCTAAAAAGTTCTATCCAACTAAGGATCTTTATATCAAGCTGACGGTAGCTGATACTGGGGCTAAGAAATCTGGCCATGTATTTCAGATGAAGAATTATACTTACACCGCCAAGCTCAGCAAAAAATTTAAGTCTATGCAGGGGGCGACATATTTTTACGAACAAAAGACAAGTGACAAACTTGACATAGAGGTTCTTGATTTTGGCGATGGCAATCTAAAAACTCCCGTTGGTGCAGTGACTTTGAAATTGACCAATAAGACTGATGCGCCGATCAAGGCTTTGATTGTCATCAGCGGTGAAGTTGTCGAGAAGACAGAGCAATATGGCAAACAGCCTATCGTTTTAGCAGCCGGCGAGTCTCAGCTTGCCCGCGTTGATTACAATATTAAATCGACAGGCCAGTTGACTATTAAGTTTGATGTTTTGGCTGACGGTAAAGTTTTAGCCAGTGTTATTGCTGCGACAAATTTATCTCAGCTTTATGCCAGTGATTACGGCTATTGGCTTGATAGTACAGATGCCGCTGACCTATGGTGGTGCGAGGGCACTTATAAGATTTATCGCGAGCGTCCTATTCCTGCTGAGGCGACAAAGAAACCTATCACAATGTTCGCAGCTCGCGGCGAATATGAGCCGCTTCAGATAGTCATCAAGCCTAAGCAGGATTTAAAAGGCGTGAAGTTTTCTATTGTTGGCGATGACAAACTTGTCGGTTCGGTCAAGCTTTTTAGTGAGCATTATGTTTATGTTTTTTCAGCTACAGATGAGTATGGCTGTGAGGATTGGTGGCCTGACGCTTTGCCTGCCATCACTGGCCCGGTTGACATTAAGGCTGGCCAGAACTATCCGATTTGGCTGTTGGTCAAGGTTGGCGATGACATTTCTGCCGGCGACCATAAATTACAGCTCAAGATAGAGAGTGTTTCGTTGAATAAGACGTTGGATATTAATTTGCACGTTTGGGATTTTGCATTGCCCAAGACTCCTTCATTGCAATCTACCATAGGCCTTAGTCGCGGCAAGCTTCGGCGGTATCACAATGTTAAGGAGGGTTCCGTTGAGATGGCAAAGGTTTGGGATTTATATATGCAGAATTTCCGTGAGCATCGCATATCGCCTCAGGAGTTCGGCAATCCTATGGCTCCGATTATCACAACAGTCACTAACACGCCGTGGGAACATGGCCATTTGACCAAAGACGATCCTCGTCAAGGCCAGTATTGTGTTAAAGCTGTTGATGATGCAGGTGATTATGCTATTGCTGTCAAACAAAAAAAGCGTATCCAGATTCATAATGACAGGACTTATCTTCTTAATTTTTCTGTTAAGACCGCCGAATCCGGTCAGCAATTTCGCGTTGAGGTTCGCTTTTATAATCATCAAGACCGCGAAGTTGGCAAGACCAGAGTAACCCTTGGCGGTCCCACAACTTGGCGAGATTTAACAAAGAAGCTTAGTCCTAGCCGTGTATCTAAAAATGCTAGTTTTGTTCGGATATATCTTTATCCTGTCGTTGGCGGCAGTTTTAAGGAAAACTTGAATACAGGCGTTGCTTGGTTTGATGACATCCAGCTCGTTGACGAGTCTACAGGCAAAAACCTTTTGACTTATGGCGATTTTGAATATGCCAAGAATAAACCTGATGTTTCGGTTGATTTTACAGCTTTCGATAAGAATCTTGAGACATTTCTCAATGACTATAAATTTTCCATATATCGTCTCTTTTTAGATGGAATTGGTCACGGTACTCTTTGCCGTCGCGGTTCTGGTTACATGGGTGGTTATATTCAGGGTTCGCCGGAATATGAAGAGATATTCGGCAAGTACTGTAAGATAATAGAGCAGCATCTTGAAGAAAAGGGTTGGTTGGACA
The DNA here is from genome assembly GCA_965370955.1 of uncultured bacterium. GTDB lineage: Bacteria > Planctomycetota > Phycisphaerae > Sedimentisphaerales > Anaerobacaceae > CBDUWP01. The sequence goes on from CBDUWP010000003.1 coordinate 34,225, forward strand.
ATACCCTTATCTATGCCTATGACGAACCGAATGAGCATGAGTATGGATATGTCAAGCGTGCTATGGAGAATATTGCCAAAGCCTCGCCCAAATTAGCTGCTCGAACGATAGTCACAGAGTCCCCAGCACCAGGAATGTACGGCACTTACAATAGCATTTGGTGTCCTATGCCGAGTCATTATGAAGCCGATGAATCTAACAAGCGTATTGCCGCAGGTGACGAATTATGGTGGTATATTTGTACTATCCCGAAGGCCCCTTATGTCGGTTACTTTACAGATCGCAGTGCCGTTGACATGCGTCTTTGGATATGGATGATGTGGGAAGCCGATATTGAAGGCTGGCTTATTTGGATCAGTAATTACTGGACTAGCAATAAAGCTTATCCCGGTATTGCTCAGAATCCTTGGCAAGATCCGATGGGCTATATAGATTGGTCAGATCTTGTCGCCGGTGAGAAACAGTATTGGTCAAATTGTGACGGCCGCTTTATATATCCTCCGAACCGTCGTCCTGATCGTGATAAATCAGCTTTTGTCACAGGCCCAGTTGATTCGATTCGCTGGGAGATTTTGCGAGAGGGCATGGAGGATTACGAATATTTTTATATGCTTAAGGGTTTGATTGCTAAGGCTAAAATTGCCGGCGCCGATAGTTCAGCGATTGCAGAGGCAGAAAGTCTTTTGACAATTCCTTCGACTATTTTCACCAGCCTTACAAATTACAGTTACGATCCACTGTTGATGTATCGTCATCGGGCCAAGCTCGCCGCATCGATTGAGCAATTACAGGGTTTGTTGAAATAGTAATGATTTTGATTTTTTGATTTTGTTTGATAAATTGATACCTTTGGCCAGCCGCAAAATTTTTATGCTGCTGGCCTTTTTCATTGCGCTTTTGTTAACATGGGTAAGTTTTTTTTGTTTTACTTATATTTTTTTTGTTATTAAGCGTTTTTTTGTTTCTTAACAGCCATTTTCCTTTGACAAAAGTGATTTTGGACGTTATTTAGTTTTTCTGTAAAGGAATGTTTAACCAGTTATTATGGAGGCTTTAGCATGAACGAATATGGTCAACTCAAAGTTTTGGTAGAGGAAATTGAAGCTGATGTCAACAAGGCCGAAGGCGGCAATAAAGCAGCTGGTACTCGTGTTCGCAAGCAGATGCAGGCGATCAAAAAAGCAGCTCAGGTTGTGCGTAATTCTGTTCTTGAGCTTCGCGCGAGCAGTTAATAGCCTGTTTTGGTTAGTCGCTGAGATCTAGTTATTTCACATGAACATTTTGTTCATGTTCTGGGATTCACTCATAAGGCGTTTGAGAGATGTCATGCGTTTGCGCTGTTTTTTTCTTTTTATTTTGATAGGATTTTTTTATGCCCCCGAAGCTACTGTTTGATTTATCTGAGATTGATTTAACAGGCGACTTATTGTTTACAAAAGATCAGATATTAGAGGTGAATCCTCAGAATTATGAGATGCAGCAGCTCGACGGCATTTTGTGGTATAATACGGACGACAGATTGGTTCTCGGTTATAAGGATGTCACTGACGATGAGTTTTGGATTCGCGGTCACATTCCGGGCCGTCCCTTGATGCCGGGCGTTATCATGGTTGAGGCAGCCGCTCAGCTTTTGAGTTTTTATGTTAGGCGTTTGTTTGGCGTTGACGGTTTCATTGGCTTTGCTGGTATTGAGTCAGCCAAGTTTCGCGCTTCTGTTGCTCCTGGCAGTCGCTTATATTTACTCGGCCACATTACATCTATAAAATCTCGCAAATTTTCAGCTCATATTCAGGGCATTTGCGATGGCACTTTCATATTTGAGACCTATGTTTCCGGTATGAAGGTTTAGTTTGACGGTCAGTTTTTTTAGTACAAACAAAAAAACCTCTGTGATTTTTTATATGTCACAGAGGTTTTTCTTTTACTAGCCCCAAGGGGATTTGAACCCCTGTTGCCGGGTTGAAAACCCGGTGTCCTAGGCCTACCTAGACGATGGGGCCTTCTTTTGGCCTTAGCTGTTTACGTTTTTGTTCACAGCTGGACTAATTGTATTATTCCATAGAGATAGCTTCGATAGGGCAGCTGTCGACGCAGACTCCGCAATCTATACAGTTATCAACGATAATTTTAGCACAGCCGTTTTCCATAACGATAGCTTCGCTTGGACATTCGCTCACACAGTTGCCGCAGCCGGTGCATTTGGTTTCATCTATTTTAGCTGGCATATTAAATCCTTTCACTAAAGCCTAAAAATATTCACACCATTTCGATAAAGAAGAGGTCATAATACAGATTTAACGGACGATTACAACAGTTTTCTACAAAAAAGCATTTTTTGTGTCAGTTTTATTTTTCGGCATTAGTTTGGTATTAGTATTTGCATTGCATTTTGTTCCATAAAAAAAAATCAGAAAGCAATTGACAAGAGCGAATATTTGGTTAAAATAGTGGTTTTTTACAGTCGTATGTGTGGAGTAAACCCTAATGAAGAGTTTTGTAGCGAAAGAGCATTTGGTTGAGAAGAAGTGGCATTTGGTTGACGCTTCGGATGCTATTTTAGGCAGGTTAGCTGCCAAGATAGCCCCGATATTGATGGGCAAGACCAAGCCTATATATACGCCTCACGTTGATACTGGCGATTATGTCATTGTGGTCAATGCCGAGAAGATCCGATTGACAGGCAACAAAGCTGCTGTCAAGGAATATGATCATTACACTCATTTTCCCGGCGGCCATAAGTATGTTAGCTTTGCTGACATGCTCGCAAGACGTCCGGAACATATCATTGAGTTAGCTGTCAAGCGGATGCTTCCCAAGACCAAGCTTGGCGTCAAGATGCTTAAAAAGTTAAAGGTTTATCGCGGCCCGAATCATGACAATCAGGCTCAGAAACCGGAAAAATTAGAACTGCTAAAGTAGAGAGTAAATTATGCCAGAACAACAACTAAATACAGGTGACGGTCTTCAGATAGGAGTTGATGCTGCCGCAGAGGTAGCAGTCGTAGCTGAGGTTGAAGTTAAGCAAAAAGGCCCTGATAAGAGCGGCTTTTGGTGGGGAACAGGTCGTCGTAAGAGTTCTACTGCTCGTGTTCGAATCAAGCCTGGCAAGGGCACCATCTTGATCAACAAGAAAGAGCTTGATGACTATTTCAAATGTCAAAATGACCGTAATGCTGTCATGTCGCCATTGAAAGCAGTTGATGGCGAGAAGAGTTTTGAGATTTTCGTAAACGTCAAAGGCGGCGGCACTACTGGCCAGTCGGGCGCAATATTGCTTGGCATCGCTCGTGCTCTCAAGGATTTTGACATAAGCTTTATGTCCGCATTGCGTGACGGTAACTATCTTACTCGTGACGGCCGTATGGTTGAGCGTAAAAAGCCCGGTCAACGCGGAGCCAGAAGAGGCTTCCAGTTCTCGAAACGTTAATGTCCGTTGGATTTATTTTTTGCTGAATTACAGCCGTCGCATTAACATGGGGCGGCTTTTTTTATGGGTTGAGGAAAGTATAATATGTCCGCTGTTTGCGTTTGTTTTTTTTGTTGCTAATTTTTCTTAAATTTGGTTTTATAGGTTCAGGGCAGCTCTAATATTTGAAAGGCATAAATCATGTTGTCGGTAGCCATAGTAGGTGCCAGCGGTTATACAGGCGCAGAATCGGTCGAGCTTTTAATCAACCATCCTCATGCAGAGGTCACGTATCTTTCAGCCAATTCTCCGTCATCGATGGGCCCGGCTAGTCAATTATTTCCTCGTCTGACAGGTCGCTGCGATTTAGCTATTGAGCCGCTTGATATTGATAAGCTTTCGAGTTCAAGTGACGTTGTGTTATGCTGTTTGCCTCATGCTGCTTCGATGGCGATAGTTAAGCAACTGATTTCAGCCGGCGTAAAGGTGATTGATTTGAGCGCCGATTATCGCATTAAGGATATCAGCGTTTACGAAAAATTCTATAATGTCACTCATACTGATTCTGTCAATCTTGCGAAGGCTGTTTATGGTTTGCCGGAGTTGTATTTTGACCAGATAAAAGAAGCTGATTTGGTTGCCAATCCCGGTTGCTATCCGACAGGCTTGGCCTTGGCGATAGCTCCATTGGTTTGCGGCGATTTAATTGTGCCGGATTTAATAATAAACAACGCTGTTTCCGGTACTACAGGCGCAGGCAAAAAACCTTCGGATAAGTTTCATTTTCCTAACATGAACGAGAATTTGTTTGGCTATGCTACAGGCACTCACCGCCATAGTCCTGAGATGGAGCAGATTGCTTGCGATTTAAGCGTAAGCGGCGAGCCTATTTCCGTTTTGTTTCAGCCCCATGTTGGTTGTTTTGATCGCGGCATTTTGTCCAGCGTTTACATGGAACCCAAAGGTGCTATTAGCCAGTCGCAGTTGACGCAATTGTTTAACGATTTTTACAGCGACAAACCTTTTGTTCAGATTGTTTCGTCCTGTCCCGGCGTCAAGGATGTTTGCGGCACTAATTACTGCCATATTTTCCCAACGATAACCAAAGGCCGCGTGGTGGTTTTTTCTGCCATCGACAATTTGGTCAAGGGCGCATCTGGTCAGGCGATCCAGAACATGAATATCATCTGTGGTTTTGACGAGTCAGCTGGCTTGTTATAGGAGGATTTACGATGGCTAAAAGTAGCGGTCGGTTAACCATAGCCACTTGCCAATTTGCGGTATCCGGTTCGATAAAATCCAACAGCAAACAGATATGCCATTACATGAAAAAAGCCGCTAACAAAGCGGACATCATTCATTTTCCAGAATGTGCTTTAAGCGGTTATGTCGGGACAGATTTCGCCAATTTCAATAATTTCGATTGGCCTCAGTTGCAAGCCGCCAGTCTTGAGATAGCCGGTTTAGCGAAAGCTTTGAAGTTATGGGTTATTTTGGGTTCTGTTCATCGATTGACATCGCCTAACAAGCCTTTCAATAGCTTATATTTAATAAACTCAGATGGCGAACTTGTTGATCGTTACGACAAGCGTTTTTGTACGATTGGCGATTTGCGTCGCCATTGTGCCGGCGATCATTTTGTGACTTTTGACATCAACGGCGTTCGCTGTTCGCTGCTTATCTGTTTTGATTTGCGTTTTCCAGAGATCTATAGGAAGCTGTATACAGACGGCGTTAATTGCATATTCCAATCGTTTTACAATGCTCGTCAGACTGGCCCTAGCATCCATACTCACATTATGCGTCAGACTGCTCAAGCCCGCGCCGCCACCAACAAGATGTGGCTTAGCCTTAGCAATTCCAGCGGCAATTACAGTCCCTATCCGTCATGTTTTATTGGCGCAGACGGCGAGATCATTGATCAGCTTCGGCAGAACTTGGCCGGCGTAATGATCAACACAGTTGATTTGTCGAAGAAGATTTACGATCCGATGGCTCGTTTCAGAGATATGGCGATCGAGGGCAGCTTTTCCAACGGTCCTGCGATAACAAATGATAAGAGAGCAACAAATCGCAAGAGTTTTTAAGGATAACATTTATGAATAATAATACGGTGACATCAGTTGGCGGTTTTTCAGCCGGCGGAGTTTCTTGCGGTGTCAAACAATCTGGCAAATTAGATTTAGGTATGATAGTTTGCTCTGGCGGCGCTCGCGCTGCAGCCGTTTTCACGACCAACAAAGTTGTATCAGGTTCTGTGACAGTTTGTCGCGATCATTTATTAGATAATTCCAAAAAGATTACAGCCATTGTTGTCAATTCTGGAAATGCCAATGCTTGCACAGGAGATAAGGGCGTTTCGGATGCTGAAGCGATGTGCAATTGCGTTGGTCAAAAACTTGGCATTGATTCCGCACAGGTTTTGATTTGCTCGACTGGCATAATCGGTGAGTTTTTGCCGATCGACAAAATTATCAAAGGTATTGAATCGATATCGCTTGGCGATTCAGCTGATTTTGGCTTATCTTTTGCAAAATCGATAATGACAACAGACACTAGGGCCAAGCAGGCTGTCCGCAATTTTTCGATTGGCTCAAAGCTCGTCACGATAGCAGGCACGGTCAAGGGTTCCGGCATGATAGCTCCGAACATGGCCACTACTTTGATGTTTATCACGACCGATGCCGACATTTCTCAGCCATTGCTCGACAAGAGTTTGACAATGGCAATAGCCGATTCGCTGAACAAATTAAGCATTGACATCCATCAAAGTACTAATGACACAGCCATTTTGCTCGCCAGCGGCGCCTCTGGTAACGCCATTATCGATACTGAAAACGCCGATTACGCTCAATTTGCCTCAAATTTGCATCAGTTATGCGATAACCTCGCCCAGCAAATGGCTTTAGATGCCGAAGGCGCAACCCGCATGTTCAAGGTCGTTATAGATGGTGCTGCCACAAAGGCTGAGGCCGCGACAGCTGCTCGCGCTGTTGTTGATTCTCCACTTGTCAAATGTGCTGTCAATGGCGGCGATCCTAATTGGGGCCGCATCATTTGTGCTGTTGGCTCTTGCGGTGTCGATTTAGCTTTGGATAAGCTTAGCTGCAGGTTGGACGATTTGGTGGTTTTTGAAAATGGCGTCCCCAAAGCCTTCGATTCTGAGAAGGCTGGTAAAATCATTTCACAGACTAGCTGTACTATTACGGTTGATCTCGGCGCAGGCCGCGAGAGCGATTTTTGTTATGGTTGCGATTTGAGTAAAGATTACGTAACAATTAACGCCGATTACCACACATAGCCGATAAACAGCTAACAATCGAGTTTTAGCGTTTTAGCGATATTCATTTGTTTGGTTGCTTATATTGGTTATTAGCCAAAAAACACTTGCAAAATCCCAGCTATTGATTAGACTTCACTGTTTTTTAGACCACAAGCTGAAAAGAGCTTTAGGCTTTGAGATTAGATACCGGTGTTATGAGGGTATTTTGATATAAAAATTGGTAAGATGATTTATTGCTGAAATGCACGTAGCATGGATGCGAATTAAACGAGTAAAAAGGAGTAGAAAATGTTGAAAAAGATTTTAGCTTTTGTGTCGGTCTTGGCGATGACTTCGGTTGCGTCTGCTGGCAGCAGTTGTTGCCCTGTGACAGATTCGGTTGCTGCTGTAAAGGATGCTGTTTGCGGCTCAGGCATTCCCTGTGCTTGGTGGCTTGCTCCGGCATCAGCCATTGCGGCACTAATTATTGCTTACATATTTTTTCTTGGCGTTAAGAAGGCAGATCCCGGCAACGAAAAAATGGTTACAATTGCCGGCCACGTTCAGGATGGCGCTTATGCTTACTTGAAGAGTCAGTATAAGATAGTTGCATTGGTGTTTGGCCTTTTGTTCATTGTTTTCACGATTTTGGCTTACATGGGCATTCAGAATCCGTTTATGCCTGTTGCCTTTGTGACAGCCGGCGCTTTCAGTGCTTTATGCGGCTTTTTGGGCATGAAGACAGCCACGATGGCTTCTTCACGAACAGCTCAAGGTGCGACAAAGAGTTTGAACCGGGCATTGCAGATTGCTTTTAAGAGTGGTGCTGTAATGGGTTTGATCGTTGTCGGCTTTGGCCTTTTCAACATCACGCTTTGGTATCTTCTTTTGGACAAGCTGATTTACACAGCTGACCACATGGCCAATGGCCTTGACTTTTTGGGCCTTACCTTGGTTCCAAAGGGCATGAGTGCAACCCACAAATTAAGTGAGATAACATCTACGATGGTTACTTTTGGAATGGGTGCTTCGACTCAGGCTTTGTTTGCTCGTGTTGGCGGCGGTATCTTTACTAAAGCCGCAGATGTTGG
>CBDUWP010000004.1:0-41868 GCA_965370955.1 uncultured bacterium
CTTGTTCAATATTGTAAATACTCAAAAGTTCTGTGCCGGGATAATAAACATACTTTTTATTCGCCTTCACAAACCCCGCCGGCCCCTGCAGCATCCAGCCAGAAAAAAACACTTTTCTTTTTTTGTCATAATGCTTTTCGTCTGCTTTTCGCAGCACATCATTTCCGCTAAAATCAGCATCAGTGACATCGAGTCCAATCATTGATAAAATTGTCGGCGTCACATCAACTGAACTTACTGGAAATTCTATTTTTTGCTGCGTCCGTGCCATATCGATCAAACCTTCAGCCCTCATCACCCACACGATTTTTAGAGCCTCATCATAGGCAATCCGCTCATGCCCCATAAGCCCATGCTCACCAAACGCCTCGCCATGGTCCCCGACAACACAAAAAACGAGCTCCCTATCCTGACATATTTCCGCTGTCTTTTCATAAAAATCTCGTAGAAACTGATCCGTATACTGAAGGGTCTGCTTATAACTATCGATTTGGTCATCTAGCGGCTCCTGAAACCACTTTGGCACCAGATATGGATCATGTGTCACTGAGCACATCATCACGAACAAAAAGGGTTCATCTCGATCTTTTCCCATCCACTCAATCGCCGATTTTGAAATCTCATATTCGTCGCACCCTAGATAACCAATATAGTAATTCGGATCGCCGAGATCTTCTCTTGCAAAAAATTTATCGAATCCTAAATTGCAGACCATTGACGGCCGAGATTCAAAATCTCCTTTCGCCGACTGAAAAAAAGCCGTTCGGTAACCAAGTTGACCAGATAAAATAGTCACCAGTGAAAGATACTTTTGTTTGGTCGGCACCGTTTCCGCCAAATCCTGTGTAGCTGACGGCCATCGCCCAGTTAGCAAGCCGAACAATGCTTTTGTCGTATGAGTAACACAACAACGCGCATTATCAAAAAACAAATTTTGCTCAGCCAATTCCGCTAGAAATGGCGTCAGATTTTCTTTTTTATTAGCTAGTGACGTAAAATCATATTGAACACCTTCGAGTACAATCACGATAATGTTTGGCCTTTTAATTTGGCATCCTTTTTTCACTTTAAGCTTAATGCTGCCAGCGATTGGCAAAACAGTTTGAGCATTTTTTATATCAGCTCGATTTTGCCTGTCAGATGATTTAAAGATGCTCGTTACAATTCGCAATTGACTGTTAAATCGCATTGACAATGTTGTCAAATCAACCGATCCTCGATAGATATTCACATTATGCAAAAAGGTGCAAGCGACAATTATAACAGTATAAACACACAGTTTTTTCAAAAACTGTTTTTTGGTATAGACAAGTTCGACTGGCTTGGATTGAAAATAAAAAAACATTATTAGGGCGATCAGGCTAGGCAAAAGCAGCGATACTGCCGCCACAGGCATCTTCCAAAGATTCAGCCCTACGATACACAAACTATTGATTGGCGCCCTAACCAGCGGCAACAGCACCTGCGGCAAAATTTGCGTACCGGTACGAATTATCCAACTTGCATTCATAACTGACCACGTACAGACAAGAGCCGCCGCAAATGTCACCATGCGAATAACCCATTTTTTCGGATAAGTCAAACAAAGCCAGCAGAGCAGAAGATTTATCACCAGCAAAACCGCCACATCAGCATAAATCCAACTGACATAATCTTCTATTACACCAAGTCGCCATGCATGAAAAAACTTAACTATCAACGTGCAAAACAAAGCCCCTAGTATGATCACACTAGCAGCTCTGCCAGCCAAATATCGATACAGTTTACCAGTTAAAATCAAAATAAACCTTCACTTTTATTTATTACATTTATATACGGAACAAGCATTTTGTTTTGTGTTTTGATTTTAATCGAAATGATTCAATCGCACAACAATCGATTACGTTAAATAGCAAACCGATCAACCGTTCACTTACGCCATCATTGCCATAACTTTTGTTAGCTTAGCCTCTGCCAGACAGAGATATTTATCTGCCGCCCCGTAGTATATTTTAATGATTCCGTCATCTAATATCGCTCCGCAACTAAAAACGACATTTCTAAAGATGCCTGTTTTTTCATATTCTGTTTCTGCGATTAAAATCGGCTCATTTGTTTTAGCTATCACTTTCTGAGGACATTTTTTATCAAGCAGCATTGACCCAATACTATAACGATCCAGTTCATCGACACCGTGATATATCAGCAGCCAGCCCTCATCTACTAGAAATGGTACGCATGAGGCTCCGATTTTCTGACAGTTCCACTCATCGCATTTGAACCCTTCCAGCCTTTTATGCTCACCCCAATTTTGCAAATCATCCGATTGCGAAAGCCATATATCACCTCTCGCGAACAAAGGCGACAGTGGCCGATGGATTGCAGCATATTTATCATTTATTTTATCGGGAAATATTACAACATCTCTATTTTCAGGACAGAAGATAACGCCTTTTCTCTCGACCTGCTTGAAATCCTTTGTAATAGCCAAACTCGTTGTCACTCCGAAACTCGAGACGGAAACATAGCTTATAAGAAATTCGTTATCGATATAAGTAATATGCGGATCTTCTAAGCCAAAGGCTTCATATTCATTTGCTGAAGCCATAAAACAATTTTCGTCCAATTTAAAATGGACTCCATCTGAGCTTCTAGCTATTTGTAAATGCGAGATAGAGGTCAAAAAAGTTCCCCGATTTGTCACTATCAATCTAGGATCGGAGAAGTCGTTATGGCCATCATTTTTATCAAACGTTTTCGTGACTATTTTTTTTGATTCGCAATCATACACAGCCGTTTTGACCACCTTTGGATTGTCATTTATTGGCCGCAGCGCAATTCGCAATAATAGTATAGTTTGGCCTTTAAATTTGGTGACAGCCGCATTAAAAACCGACAGCACCTCGAACCCCTGATATATAGACTCAACATCTGCTGGCTTAATTAGCGGATTACGATAATTTCTCACAGCAATCATTACTTTATCCCTCAAATCATATTTTTCAATTGCTCCGCAATTTCCTTCGTCCCATTTTTTTGTTCTATTTTTTCGTAAGCCTTTTCCATTTGCCACCTCTTTTGATCATCGGCAAGTAATGGCTCTAATTCTTCCCACAACCACTGCCCTCTATCGGTCAAATTTTCCACATCATCAACTATGATTCCCGATCCCGCCTCAATCAAGATTGAGGCATTTAGATATTGCTGCATATCTTTATGATGCGGATACGGCATACAGATAACCGGCACTCTTGACGCAATATATTCAGCGACACTCAAGGCCCCGCTTCTTCCCACGACGAGGTCAGCCGCACTCAGCAAATTCGCCATTTCGTCACAATAACCAATCACCCTATGCTCCATTTGCATATTTTTATAGCATTTTTGAACATCGTCTACATTTTTTTTCCCTGTTATGTGTACGATTTGCCAACCGTCCTTAAATCTCGCTATATTTTTTAAATTATAACAAACCGCCTCATTAACTCTAACCGCCCCAGTTGATCCGCCGAAGATCATTAATATTTTTTTATTTTTATTTAGGCCGAGCTTTTCTATTATGTCACTTGGCCGAACATCATCAAAATCACTATTTAGTAACGCTCCCATACAGCAGACATTTGGACAATATTTTCTAAAATCTTCGATTGTTTTCTCGAACTGCACAAATATTTTTTTAGCCCATCTGCTCACGATTTTATTAGCACGTCCAGCCACCATATCTCCATTGATCAACACAACCGGGATTTTAAGCCGATATGCCGCCCAGCAAACAGGCCCAGTTACAAACCCTCCCGTCCCGATAACGATACTATTTTCATGAGATAATTGCTTGTGTACTAACTTGGCACTTTTGAAAAAAGACTGACAAAACCGAATAAGTTTTCCGGGATTTCTTGAAAAACTCTTTGCCGGCAAAGCGCTAAATGAAAATTCGGCCTCTGACAAGATGTCACTATCTAAACTTTTTTCGCTGCAAAAAAAATGTATCTTTGCATCAGGGCAGATTTGTTTAAGCTTTTGGGCCACAGCCAGTGCCGGATAAATATGTCCTCCGGTACCTCCGCAAGCAAAATAATAATTTTTCATACTCGTCATTTGTTCACACTTCATCAACTTCAACAATCTCCGTTTTTTCTTTTAATGATGTTTTTGTTATATTGATCAATATTCCCAAAATAGCCGCTGACAATAACACGCTCGTTCCGCCGCTGCTGACAAACGGCAACGGAATACCTTTTGTTGGCAATACGACTGTTGCGACACCAATATTGATTGCCGCCTGTATTAAAATTGCCAAAACGATAGCTCCTGTCAAAAGTTTACCGAATCTATCTTTGCATCTGGATACGGTGACAATTCCCAGCACGGCCAAAAAGATAAACAATAAAATAATTGTCACTGCCCCGATCAGTCCTAGCTCTTCGCTTATGATGGAGAAGATAAAGTCGGTCGTATCTTCGGGCAAATGGCCATATTTACAAATTCCCCTGCCCAGCCCTTTTCCGAATATTGCTCCAGAGCCTATCGCTATCAACGATTGGTTTGCTTGATAGTTCACTGAATCCGTCCATTTTTCAGGATGTAAAAAAGCCAAAATTCTATTGACCCTAGTTGGTGACATTATGATTGCCAGATAAAAAGCAGCACAACCAAATGGCACAGACATAAACAGATACGATAGACGTGCTCCTGCAATAATCAGCAAAATAAAACTGATCAACACGATAAAAGCCGCCGTTCCAAAATCTTCTATTATAATCAACCCGCAAATAATGCTTACGACCGAACAGATCAGCAATATTTTTCGAGCACTTTTCAATTCGTCGAAATATTTATCGCACATTCCCACGACGAACAATACAGATGACCATTTAGCCAATTCCGAAACCTGAAAACTCAGTTGCCCAAACCCAAGCGGTAATCTTATCCATCTATAGTGATAATTAATTTTCGGAACAACATTCGGCAAAGACGGATAAAAATTTTGCGACAAAACCAGCACCAGTAAAAACACGCTCAATATCAGCATATATGTCACCGGCCATCGCCAGAATCCCTTATCCAACCTGAAAACTTTAAAATCCAGCCGTGACATCCCCCACATCACCGCCAGTGCCAATGGAAAAAATATCATTGGCCGACAACCTTTGAGTTTATAAATCGAGGAAAATTCCACATTGAAATGCGCCGTAACCGAAGCCGAAAACACCATCACGGCACCTATCGCCATTAGCATAACAGCCGATGATGATATACATTCAGCAACCAACCTATTTTTTATCAATAATTTCACTAGAAGACAATATCCCAAACAAATCTTTATCTGTAATACTATCTCAATTACTCGGCACAAACTAATCTAAACCAGCAAAAAACGTGACATTCGATTTCCAGAGCCATAAAAACGTTGCTTTTGAAACACCTCTATGTTTACATAAATCAACATTACAAAAAATACAGCTGATATAAACAGTTAGAACCTCAAAACCCCGCAAAAGCGCAAGTTTATCGGACTCACGTTTCTTTTAAGAAACATGTCGTTACAATCAAGAATTTTCACAACAAAACCTCCCCCCTCTTACATTGCGAGAAAACAAGCCATTGGCGATATATCGGGAAGGTTTTTGCTTTTTAGCATTACTTGGCACACTCTTTGCGGTTAGCAACAGTAGTTCAAGATAATGATATTGGGCGGACATCCTAAAACACTAATTGGAGGAGGATGAGTCCGCCCGATTGAAAAGGAATCGGGGCAAGAAGTGATTGCTTCGTTTTTAATAAGTCCGCAGGACGGCTATTGATGGTAGCCGTCCTGTTTTTCGTTTGTAATCTCTTAATCTATTTTACAAAAACGAGTCACCCTCCTATAATCATCATTATGGACAAAGCTACATTTAGGATAATTGACGCTAATTTCAATAGAGCCAGAGAAGCCCTGCGAGTTGTTGAGGAGTATTGCCGATTCGTATTGAGCAATAAAACTTTCAGTGGCGAATCAAAACAAATCAGGCATGAACTTTCCAGCGAGATATCCAAACTCGATCACGACAAGCTAATAGCAGCCAGAGACACGACCAGCGATGTTGGCATCGGCCAAACGGTAGAAAAACAGCTTTACCGAACCTCGCTAACAGATTGCTTTATCGCCAACAGTAAACGGCTATCAGAAGCCTTGAGGGTGCTGTCTGAAACCTGTCGCCCCATTTCCCCTGCCATAGCCGAGACTTTGGAGCAGCTGCGATACAGAGCCTACAAGCTGGAAAAAGACGTATCGCTTTGGTCCAGCCCCAATCAAAAATTCCAGAAAGTTCGGCTTTATATTTTGATAACGAGTTCCGCTAGGGATACTGTTTTGGATTTAATCAAACAATGTGCCGCTGGCGGCGCAGATTGCATTCAATTGAGAGCCAAAAATTTATCTGACAACAAATTATTAATTTTAGCAAAGGATTTTGTCAATTGCTGCCAAGAAAATAATGTACTAAGCATCATCAACGATCGGCCGGATATTGCCATCTTAGCCAAAGCCGACGGCGCTCATGTTGGCCAGACCGATTTAGCCATCGCCGAGATCCGGAAAATTTCTCTGTCACCGATGATCATTGGCCAAAGCACCCATTCGCAGGCTCAATTAGCCGCCGCGATCGCAGAGCAAGCCAGTTACATTGGAGTTGGGCCAGTGTTTGCGACAAGGACAAAAGCAAATGCGGATATAGTCGGATTGAATTATGTTAAAGAGGCTTGTAAAAATCTTCAAAACACAGGGATAAGAGCCGTCGCTATTGGCGGAATCACTTTGGAAAACGTATCAGAAGTGCTAAAAGCTGGCCCGCAAGCAATTGCTGTTTGCTCTGCAATTTGTAACGCTCCCAATCCCAAACAGGCTTGTCAGGCTTTCAAAAATAAAATTAACCAAGATTACGGCGATTGAGCCAAAATTATAACGCCATTTATAACAAACAGAGTTGATTTCCTGTAGCTTATCCACTATTGCCAGCACAAATAGCAGCCAACCGCCGCCCTATGAACCACTCAAATACCAGCGGAAACTATCTATAAAAACGCAGATACACAGAGATTTCCAAAGCCGTTACTACTAACCCTAACATACGCATATAAAACAAGTTACATATTTTTTTTATTGAAGCTCAAATAGCCAAAACGTTATAGGACTATCTGTTTTTCAATGTCACCACGTGGCTTTTACGGTGACATTGAAACTTTCTCTGCTTCTGCCAACTAGTTTTCAACAGGTTATCCACAAAGTTAAAATAGGCAAGCTAATGGTCTATAGCTTAAACCAACAAATCGCTTGGTGATTGATTAATTAGACTTTTGGTTGGCTATTTCCAGCCAAAACCCCCATAGATTAAGAGTTCATTTCGAATAATTAAAACTATTCTTTTTATGTGACGATAGTTACAATAATAGAATATTATTCATAAAACAACATAGCGACATTTATTTATTTTTTTCAAGGAACACAAGTGAACACATTGATAACGGGCGGAGCGGGATTCATAGGGTCACATTTAGCCAAATATTTAGTTGAGCAGGGCCAGAATGTCACAATAGTTGACAATCTTAGTACCGGCCGAATTGAAAATTTAGATTCGATAATCGATCTCAAGACCTGTCAATTCATAGAAGGTGACGTATGCGATAAGGAGTCAATGCTATCGCTGTCCAAAAACTGTGATCGCATTATACATTTAGCCGCAGCTGTCGGCGTCAAATTGATAGCTGAGAAACCAGTTCAAACAATCGAAACGAATGTCACCGGCACCCAATCGATATTAAACGCTGCCAATCATTATGGCAAAAAGGTTTTGATTGCTTCAAGCAGTGAGGTTTACGGCAAGAGTCAATCGCTTCCTTTTGAGGAGGACGCAGATCTTTTACTTGGCAGCACGACAGTGTCACGCTGGTCGTATGCTTGCAGCAAAGCTATCGATGAATTTCTAGGCCTAGCATTTTATCGTGAATACGGATTAGAGGTTATCATCACAAGATTTTTCAACACGATAGGCTCCGGACAGATCGGCCAATATGGAATGGTCGTACCAAGATTTATAACCAGTGCCCTCAACAATCAGCCACTGACTATTTACGGATCAGGTAAACAGACCAGATGTTTTTGCGATGTTGGCGATGTCACCAAAGCCATCATTGGCTTGCTTGATACTCCTAACACATTTGGCAAAATTTATAACATTGGCTCTACGAACGAGATCAGCATAAATCAATTAGCTAACACAATAATAAAATTAACTCACAGCAGTTCAGACAAGACATACATTCCTTATGAACAGGCATACAATCAGCCGATGGAGGATATGTTGAGGCGGCTGCCCAGCACCAAGAGAATACACGATGCGATCGGCTGGACGGCCAAAACCTCTTTAACTGACACATTGATGAAAATTATAAAAGATGTCACTGGGAAATAATTTATGTTATCACGCTTTTTAAATTTAGTTTTAGCCCTATCGGCAATAATTTTGCTATCCCCAACATTATTGATTATTTGGGTTGCCATACGGCTTACGAATAAGGGTCCGGCAATTTTCAAACAGGAGCGAGCCGGTCAAAACGGGAAATCTTTTTTGTTTTACAAATTTAGAACGATGAAAACAGCAGCAGATCCCTTTGGCGCAAGCCCCAAAAACGCCAACGATCCCAGAATCACAAAAATAGGCAAACTATTGCGAGAGACATCTCTTGACGAACTTCCACAGCTTTTCAACGTACTAAAAAATGATATGCACTTGGTTGGTCCAAGGCCTCTATATATTTCTCAAATGCAGGAGTGGAACGAACATCAAAAAAAACGTCTGCTCGTAAAACCGGGCATCACCGGCCTCGCCCAGATCTCTGGCAGGGGCCAATTGACGATAGAGGACAAGCTCAATTTGGATGTAAAATATGTTGAGTCGGCATGTTGGGCATTAGATTTAAAAATTATATTAAATACAATTTTACAAATATTCCGAAAACAAAACATCTATGAAAAAAACTATTCAAAAACTCAAGAAACAAGACAATCAGATAATCAGTAATAAAACATATTTCGCACTTGCTATATCGCTTTGGCTTACAACTTCGTCGCTGGCTCTTGAACCAGATCAAATTTTAGTGATAGCCAATCAAAATCAAGCCGAGTCGATGCAGATAGCCCAACATTATTGTCAATTGCGAAATATCAATGCAGACAATATTTTTCTTTTACCTTTATCTGGCACTTCCGACTCAATATCGAGAGCCGGTTATCAAACACAAATAGCCGCGCCGATTAGAAAATATCTTAAACAGCACGACAATATTAAATGTCTTGTCACTACAAGAGGCATCCCTACTAAAGTTGGCAAACGCAGCCCCCTTATGGGCAAGGAAAAAGACAAAACCAAAATAACAGATTTGATAGCAAAATTAAAAAATCAGATACAGCTATTGGATTTAAATCCAGATTTGAAACAAACTCCAGACAATAAAAAACAGCTTGCTCTGCTCAAGAAAAAACAAAAATTGCTCCAGAATCAACTCGATTGGATCAACGGCAAAGCAACATCCGCCAGCTTAGACAGTGAACTTTCAATGGTGAAATTCACAAAACCCTATTCACTTCACAGATGGCAGCCGAATTTTTTACATTATCCAAATCACCCCAAGTCGAGTGACATCATAATGGTAAGTCGGCTAGACGGTCCAACAGCAGAAATTGCTAAGGCTCTAGTCAACAAAGCCATCGAAGCTGAAAAAAAAGGCCTAAGAGGCAATATCTATATAGACACCAGAGGCATGGTCAGCAGTAAAGCCCCTCATTCGTTCGGCTATTACGATCAGAGTTTACGAGATTTTGCAGAGATGGCAAAACGTTCAACAACGATGAAGGTAGTGATAGAGAAAACATCAAAATTGTTTCAGCCCGGCGATTGTCCCCAAACAGCTTTATATTGCGGTTGGTATAGCTTGGAAAATTACATTGATGCTTTTGATTTTTCGGTTGGCGCTGTTGGCTTTCACATTGCAAGCTTTGAAGCCATTGATCTTCGCGATCCCAATAGCCCTCAGTGGTGTCCTGCCATGCTCAAGGACGGCATCACTGCCACGATTGGTGCGGTTGCGGAACCTTATTTATCATCTTTTGTCAATCCGAAGGATTTTTTCGAGCAGCTCATTCAGGGCAAAACGCTAGTTGAAGCCTATTACCTCACGAACCCATTTAATTCATGGCAGATGATGCTGATAGGCGATCCGCTATATAGACCTTTCAAGTCGATCGCACCCAAGAATTGATATAGAAGAGACATATTGCTTTAGATACGTTTGGTGAAAAAAAAATGACCAAGTGCAAAAAATGTCACGGCAAAAAAGATTGCCATTAGCGATACTATCAGATGTAGAATTGACATTTGTGTTTGCCTAAGATATGTAATTACCCATTCAGCGACAAGTAGAAATATAATTGGCACAGACAGTGTCGCGACTACTAACTTTGGCGACATTTTTTTGAACCATTCAGCCACATTTCCTGCCCAGACGAAGGTCAAGAAACCATATCCAAAGAAATGAAATCCGTCATTTACCATCGACATAAAAATAGATCCGTCAGCCGCCAGCATATAGGTTACCAAAAAAACAGCTACAGATGTGATAATAAAAAATGAAACCCAATAACTTAAAACCACAACCATAACCATTGCGAAGACCATCCCAGATATATCAGCCGCCAGATCAAAGACATCACATCCTCGACTGACAAATTTCTGCAAAAATTCATCTGCTATTCCATATAAGCAAACAATGGTGACCATTATCGCGATTTTTCGCCATGCAAAAAACTTTTTGTTGTCTAAAATTATGGAAAACCACAATAAAAAAGTCAGTGCCGCATATGCAATAAAATGCAAAAACTTATCACTATTAGCCGGAACTCCGAAAACCTGTTTGACTGGCACATGAGTAGCAATAAAAATAACAGGCCAATATAAAATCAGCATAGCGATTGTCAATTTTCGTTTGGCCGTTGTCACCATAAGCCTAAAAACCCATCCACAAATTTTTAATTTCGACCATCAATTATCACGATAGCCATTAGTTATAGGCAATCGTCGATCTTTTCCAAAAGCTTTAGCCGTGATTTTGACTCCCGGCGGTGATTGTCTCCTTTTATATTCATTGCGATCGACCAATGCTATAATGCGTTTCACTTGGTCTTTTTCAAATCCCGCAGCAATTAAATCTTCCGCTGATTTATCGCACTCCACATATCCATATAAAATTTTGTCCAGCAGTTCATAATCAGGCAAGCTGTCACTATCTTTTTGATTCTCTCTAAGCTCTGCACTTGGCGGCCTCGTTATCACATCGCCCGGAATCAATTCTCGCCCTGCCTTTTCGTTAATATATCTGCTAAGCTTATAAACAAGAGTTTTAGGTAAATCTTTTATCATGGCAAATCCGCCGGCCGTATCCCCGTAAAGCGTTGAATATCCCACAGCCGTTTCGCTTTTATTGCCGGTCGTCAACACTAAAGCTGCAAATTGATTGCTAAGTGACATCAATATAGATCCTCGAATTCTAGCCTGCAGATTCTCGTATGCCAAGCCTTTTTCGTCCCATCCTTTTACAACATTTAATCCATCGCTGAATATTTTAAGAATTGATTCGATTTCAACGGTATGACATTTAATTCCAAGATTATCAGCAAGTTTTACTGCATCATTTTTCGTTTCTTGACTATTAAATCTCGACGGCATTGTCACTCCAACAACATTTTCGCTGCCGAGTGCTTCAACGGCGATAGCAGCCACGATAGACGAATCAATTCCCCCGCTTAAACCTATCAATGCTTTTTTGAAACCATTTTTCTGAAAATAATCTCTGGTACCAAGCACAATCGCCTGATAAATATCGCCGAGCACATCAAACGCTAAATCCTTCGATTGAGCTGTTGATTCGATTTTCACAGCTTGTTTTTCGACCACCAAATCAGCTATCAGCAAATCCTGTTCGAATGCTTTCGCTATCGCTTTTAATTCACCGGCTGAATCCACCACCATACTTCGTCCATCAAACACGATTTCATCTTGGGCTCCGACCAAATTGCAATAGGCCACAGCCGAATTGAGTTTAGCTGCACAAGCTTTTACAACATTTATTCGTTTTTGTATTTTGCTAGTACAAAATGGCGACGCCGAGATATTCGCTACCAAATCGACTTTTCCGCATTCTTCGAGTGACTCTTCGAGCCGGTCCAGTTCCCAAATGTCCCTGCATATGGTGACAGCCACTTTGCATCCGTCCACATTTATTATTAACGGTTTATCTCCTGCACAAAAATAACGTTTTTCGTCAAAGACTCCAAAATTGGGCAATTGTCTTTTTCGATAGACAGTTCTGATTGTTCCGTCCTGAATAATCGCCGCCGCATTATAGCAACAATCATTATTTTTTGATTTTTCTGCAAACCCTACTATTAAGGTTTTCTTGTTACAGCTGGACGCAATAGCTTCGACAGCCTTAAGATTATCGTCGATAAAATGTTTTTTGAGCAATAGATCTTCCGGCGGATAGCCGCAGACAGCCAGCTCTGGAAAGATCATCAAATCACTTCCTTGCTCGATTGCTTTGTGATAAAACGATTTTATCCTCTCGACATTATGGTCGATATCGCCCACTACTGCATTAAATTGTCCTAAAGCCATACGCATTTTAAATTTTCTCACACACCAAAACTTTTTTTATCAGCCTTTGCTACAGCCTTACTCTGCGATCTGATTTTAACAAAAATTCTGTAACCGTAAAGTCATTTAATTTTTCCGCCTTAATTCTACCCTTATTAGAGTTGCACATTATTAACAATCAGTAGGATCGTATTGTTCCCGTCTTTTTCCATCTCTTATAATTGACCAAAAAATACCTTATAGCATCGATTGGATGGTCATATATCCCATCTTTGACCGGCAATTCGCTCGGCATTTTTTCCGAATAGTGATAACAGTTCATAGCCTCTATAACTTTAACGCAAGCTGGATCGACAAAGAACCTCCTTTTATTATCGCCGCTGCAAATGGCGCTTCGCAGCAGCTCGATTCCCTGTACAATGGCACTTTTTTTATATCGACAGATTATTCCATTTTGCCTAAGCACTGAGACCGCACTTGTTCCGGTGACATCGTTTCGCCCTGCCCCTGCTGGATCGCAGAAGGTTTGTGCCATTTCCGACTCGCTAATATCGTATCTTTTTTTCATTTGTTTTATATGATACTCGATTGTCTTTTTGCTTTGTATATATTCATCGATCACATAAACATTTCCATCGTCATCTGTTTGCAGCCACAGACACACAAACGGATTTATAAATCCAAAATCGATTGCCCTGTATAACGGCAAATCACGATTAAATCCTAATGTTTTAACATTCAGATCTGGATCAAAATCTTCAAAAACAGCATTATCCAAATTAGGCCTTTTGCACAACATTTCCGATTCAAATGACACTCTGCTAGCTCGATTCATTTGCGTGATACAATCTTCGATTTTGAAATATCCGCTCGCTTTTTTAGCTTTTCCTTTGCAATATCGTTCGAGCCTACACCTGCTGCAGGATCTATCTCGACATTTTTCGATAACCTCCCAAACGCACCAATGAAAGAACTTTTTTCCTTCTCTTTCGGCATTGGAAACAACTTTGCTCATCAACCCGTATGGCCTGTGCATAGTGCTTAATATTTCCATTGACGCAGTGACATTGTTTTTAGTTTGCGTAATAAATTTAGCTGCTTCAAACACTTGCTGGTCAAAAAGTTCTATTTCGTCGCACCTTAATTTCTGGATATGTTGCCCTCTGACACTAGCTGCCGATTGCGTTAGCAATTCCACGACAGCCCCGTTTGCAAACCGGCACTTGCTTTTCCTGACAGGCTCATTCAACAATTGCTCGAACCCTTTTCCGATAAACCCAACAAGATAATCATACATTCTCGAGGCTTGGTCGCCGCTTCCTGCCAAGATTCTAACTTGGCATTTTTCTTTGAACACACAATCCAACAGCGTCGCCGCTGCCGCCAATAAAGTTTTCCCTCCGCTTCGATTAGCCCACACAACGCAATCGGCATTTGGCTTTGGCTTCGTCAGAAAATCAGCATTAAAAACATACCACAAATAATCCATTGGGCTATCATGGTTGTGACATACTTTTTTGTTTGGCACATTGATATTTAAGAAGACTTTAAGATAATGTTTTAATTCCGCCTTTGTTTTAGGCCTTGTCAACCTCAGTGCTTCATAAATCTTTGATGCTTGCAGCAATTTTCCTGACGTGATTATCGGCAAAACAGCCCCCCGATCTTCGATGAATGTGCAATGTTACAAATCAAACTAAAGGTGACATTGCTTTCGATATTACCTGCAATGTTTTTGGCCTTGATCCGTCGGCATTTATATAAACTTTTTCCTGCACTTGATGTTCCAATCTCCCCTTTGTCCCAGTGAAGCAATAGATTTGTCCTTCCCACGGGCAAAAACTATTGAGCGAATAATTCAGTTTCACGCCATTTTCGTAATCGATTAACACAGTCATCGTATCTTCGATATCGATATCATCACTGAACACACATTTATCTCTATAATAGCCGTCATATTTTTCGTAATCGACATAGAGTGGTTTATATTTTTCATCAGCTGCGATATCCATATAGAACGGACATTTTTCACTTTCTGGACAATCGGTGCAACGGTCGGCTCGTTTTTGTAAGCCATATCTATCAGCCGTTTTAGCTGTATAGAATTTTCTTTGGCCCATAGCCGCCACTCTTTTCGGCACAGAGCTTACATACCAATTGACCAGATCGAAATGATGTGTCGATTTATGAACAAGCAATCCGCCTGATTTTTTTTATTCTTATGCCATCTTCGATAATAATCAGCCCCATGGGTCGTGTCCAACAACCACTGCACGTCTACGCTCAGGATATCACCGATAACCCCCTGCATCAGCAGCTCTTTGACTTGCGTTCTAGCCGGCGCATATCTGCAATTAAATGTCACCGTACATTTTTGCCCGGTTTTCTTTTGCGTATCGATAATTTTTTGACATTTTTCAGCATCGACAGCCATAGGCTTTTCGATCATCACATCACAGCCAGCCTCCATTGCTAGACATGCATAAATCACTCACAAGCTCCTATTTTTTCGAGGCTGGTTTGATTTCATTCTCTCTTGCCATTGCTTCGAGCAGGCGGCCGGCCGTTTCGGGTGACAGTTTAATATTTTCCAGCGATTGATTGTCGCCGTTTTCGTCGGCGCCTTTAGCAATCCGCGCAGTCTCTAGAGCCTGTTTTTTTGCCGGCAGAGAGATAATATCCAGACACGCTTTTCGCCTTGTCTCCTGATTTTCACTTTCGGTTAGCTCGACCAACCTTGCCGCAGCCAGCGACGCATATCTTGCTATGATTAACTCCACCTGCCTGTGCGAATTTTCCAACCTTCGATTAAAACTGCCGGTAAAAACCCCATCATCCAACCATCTATTATAGGTTGCGGCTGAAACTTCATATTTTTCCAGCGTCTGCTGTTCATCGGCTCCGGCGAACAAATCCTCAATAAACTGTCTTTGCTTTTTCGTTAGCTTTTCTTCTTTTTTCTTTGATACCATTTTCATTTACTCTTTCAGTTGCATTATTCTTTAGAAACGCTTTTGCCATAACGACTAAAGCCTTAGCGTTTCTTTTTTGCTTTATTCTTTCGGTGTTATTTATAGCTGCAGCGGCGAGTGCCTGTTCTATTTTTTCTTTTTCGCCAGTTGTAACAAAGAACACCATAGGAACGGCAAAATCATTTTTCGATTGGTTTAGTAATGTAGTCGGCATTTTCAGATTGACCAGCTTTTTAATTTGTGATTTCCCATCCGGCAATATTTTTCCTAATTCTTTTGGCTTCATATTTTTGATTAGTCTCTTTAGAATATGGATTTTTTTCGCCAGTTCATCGCTTCCGCTCAGCCGGTTCAGCGTCATCAACAATACATCAACTTCATTATCATCGACATCCCACACAACACAGCTAGCGGTTTTTGCGCCGATTTTTTTGATTGCTTTTAGCCGATGATGCCCATTGATCAATTGATAGGTTCCTTTTCTTTTGGCATTTTTCCGTACAATGATAGGTTCGTACAATTTGGTTTTTTCGATATTATTGACCAGCTTATCAAAAACGACTTTTGACATTTTGTTTGGATTATCTGGATGCGGCCGAATTTTATCTATTTTTATTTTTACAATTTCGTTAGTTTCTTTTTTCACAATCTAAATTCCTTATAAGCCGGATTGAACCAGATATAATAGACGCTTCTGTCTGTCAATCGGCTCATCGCAAATTCGATTTTTTTATCCCCCTTTAGCAGAGTGGCCTTGTATCCATAATTCACAACAAAATCATCGATTTGTTTTTTTATAAATTCCGTTTTGGTTTTGTTAAGTTCCTTTATAACCTGACAAACAAATTCAGGATCGACGACATTTTCTTCTTCGATACCGACAACTCCCAAGGCCTCGATCATTTGCACGACATGACTAGCGGTTGGCCTTGTAAAACCTTTCATTCCCGCTTTTTCAAAAAACGGATTGATTTTTCCCATCACCGCCATCGATTCAATTAGAGGCATATTCAGTTTCGGCATTGTTTCTGCGACCAGCCTGCTCGCTAGTCCCAGTTGCCTAAATCTCGGCTCGATAATCACTCTGCTTATCCTTCTAACATTTTTATTTATCACTGTCAGCATTGCTTTTTTTCCCATTCCGTATAGATTTTTCGCCCAGCATTTTCTCATTTGGCATCCGGTCGTCGGCATTGAATATACGATCACTCCGGCGACTTCATTTTTTCTTTTCATTGAAAAAATAGCAACCGGCGCTCTTAGCCCATTGCTTCGATAGTGGAACATGCTCAACGCCTTATAATCTTCAACTGTCCCCTTTTCTATTCGAATATTTTTAGTGACTGAGCATTTTCGCTTCATTTTAGAGAGATTCTTTCTTTTTTGTTTCGCTGTATTTTTGATTTGATTTTTTAGGCTTGATTACAAAGCGGTTTTTTGTAGAGGACTTTAGCTTTTGGGCTGAAATTTTTACTGACCACCACATCGGGACATAGGTCAGCGGCGAAAGTCATTCTTGTCCCAGCCAATATAAATGTCACCTTGTTTTGATCTGCAAATTTTCTAACGTTAAAGCTTATAACACTTGCCGTCACATCGTCTAAATTGCTGCAGAATTCGTCTGCGATAATATATTTTTTTCGTGACGCCAGTGCCATTGCCATTTTGAATCTATATTGCTGTCCTTCTGACAATTTCGATGGCTGATTAAGTAAGCAAAACACATCGCTTAGCCCTACTTTGGAGAACATTCTCAAAGTTTCGATAACAGATTCATCAACGCAGTCGACGACTGCTTTATTTTTTGGCAACACTATTTGATTGATTGATATAACTTGTTTTTTCGGCAACTTGTTTTTGATTTCGTTCAATAGTGTGCTTTTCCCCGCGCCCGAAGGGCCGGTAATATACACAATGTCCCCTTGACAGAAACTAAAATTACAACTGTGTACTACCGGCCCATCGATTAGCCGCTTTTTATTTAGCCCAAACATTTGCATTACTTTGACAACTTTTTCGCTAAAATTCCCTTCCCATGGAAATTTCTTTTGAACGTTCATTTCGATCATTGGTAGATCCTCATAGTGGTATGCCGCTTGGTTTAGCCCTCCTCGCTAAAGCAGCAAATTTTTTATTAAGCTGATTTCACACTGCGTTTTGCATTTTTGTTGTTATCGATCATACTTGTCACAATTTTAATTCTGCCGATGGCTTGATAGACTTGATAGAAGCTATGCTCTTCATCAGTTGCTATTTTTTTAATTGAATATCCATTTAGAAAATATTTTTTAGCTACCATCATTTCGAAATCGTCAAACAGTTCCCTATTTTTCAAGCAGACGATATACTTTCCTGACACCAGCCTTTTAACAATTTTTCTAATTCTTCTAACCACAGTGCTTGGATACACATCCATCAATTTAGCGAGTTGACAATAGCTGCTTCCTTTTTCGAGATACATTTGCATAAGTACTTTATCTTTGCCATCTAGCAGATCGACCCTATGCCTTAATTTTTCGATTTGGTTTCTAAGGTCGCCCCTCATATCATTGCCTGTTGATATGTTATCGTGCATTCTTTTCATATTTCCCCCTTTCCTTTCGGAAAAATAAATATAAAAACGTCCAACAAGTTGAGATGAAGCGAAGTATCCCCCCATCCCCGATTTAGAAACATTTGAGCCTAGTTCTATTTTACCAAAAACACCTAATCGCTCCAAACTGGCTGTATTAAAAAAACAATTTAGTGCCGAGACTAGCATTATGAAAAAACATTGAAGTGTTAAAGTTTCAAGACTGTAAAAATATAGGAAAATCCCTATCACTTAAGCTGTGCTGCTCAAGCAAAGATTTTTGCAGATGATAGTGACATTCACCCCCGCCACCTACCAGATATAGTAGACATTATACCACATAAATCTAAAAAATCAAGTATTCTCTTAGGCGTATTTTTTCACAAACCATCTATTACCGTGTTAAAACTAACCGGATAAGCAGTTTAGGTTTTTGATGTTTTTTCCATTTTGCGTGATTTTTATTGTTTGGTTCGCTGATTTATATTGGTTAAAATCGTTGTTTTCCATTTTATCGTTAAATCGCAAGACTGCTTTCAGTTCGCCAACTATTTCATCATCCACAAAAAAATATTTTTCTCCGTGCCTGATTTAGATGACTTGATATAATGCCGGTTACTAATATTGACTGATATTTTTTCGGACAGGAAATACAAAGATGGCCAAACATTTTAACATAGCAGTAATTGGCACTGGCCCCGGCGGTTATATCGCCGCATTAAAAGCTGCTCAGATGGGTGCTAAAACTGCAGTCATTGAAAAGTCTCATCTTGGCGGCACCTGTTTGAATCACGGCTGTATTCCTTCTAAAGCCTTACTGGCATCAGCCGAGTTAATGCATCGTATCCATAGCGCTAATTCGCTTGGCATTACCATTGACGGCACGATCAATTTCAACTGGCGGTCCATTCAAAAACGTAAAGATGGTATTTTGCGTAAACTTCGCAACGGCATAAAGAGCCTATTAGCTTTGCGAAAAGTTGACATGTTTAACGGCACAGCCAAACTTGTCGGCACAGGCAAAATCCAGATTATTGACACAAAAGGCGGTTCACAAATCATTACAGCCGACAAAATCATAATTGCGTCCGGCTCTATTCCTTCCAAAATAAGCAGTTTACCTGATAACCCTGAATACGTTTGCACTTCGGACGCGGCGTTGCACTGGCACACATTGCCCAAGCGTTTGCTCATTATTGGCGGCGGCGTGATTGGCTGTGAGTTTGCTTGTATGATGAATGAATATGGTGTAAAGGTAACGATTGTCGAAATGCTGGACCAATTGCTTCCTGAGATGGAGTCAGATCTTGGCCGGTCTTTAGCTGAGGTGTTTTCAAAAAGGGGCATTGCCATCCATTGCAACGTCAAGGTTGAAGATTTATCGACAAAAAACAGCCTAACAGCCATCATTTCTAACGGTCAGCAGATAGAAGTTGACAAGATTCTTGTCGCGACAGGCCGCAAACCTAACACAACCGACCTTGGCTTAGACACCATTGGCCTTGCGACCGACAGAGGTTTCATCAGGGTCAACAATAAGATGGAGACAGCGGTTCCGGATTACTATTGCATCGGCGATGCTAACGGCAGATGTCTTTTAGCCCATGCGGCAAGTGCTCAGGGCATAGTAGCCGTTAAAAACGCTCTCGGCGCAAATATTGAGCAAACCTTACCGGTTCCAAGTGTTGTGTATACCTTTCCCGAGATAGCATCTGTCGGCATGACGACCCAACAAGCCCGTACTAAAAAGATACCGATCAAAATTGGCCAATTTCCGATTAGGTTTCTCGGCAAGGCGATGGCTGTCGGAGCAAATTTCGGATTTGTCCGAGTAATTCGACATAGTGAGGATGGAACCTTATTAGGCGTCCATATAATCGGTCATAATGCCACCGAGATCATTTCTGCTGCCGCTGCTATGCTGTCATTAAGAGTTGGCACTAAGGATTTATGTAATTTGATTTTTGCTCATCCGACATTATCTGAGGCTGTCAAAGAAGCTGCTGAGGATTCGTTTCAAAGTGCCCTTCACCTTCCGCCTAGCAAACTCACATAAACATTTCTCATTGCCAAAACCCTCAAGAAGACGGGATTCTGCTGCACAGGCAGCGTTTACTATCAATCAAAGTGCCTCGATTCGCTTGACTGCTCTTTTATTAACTGCTGTATTTTTTCGATTTGCTTACGCAGCAACGCTGCGCTTTTGTCAAACCCGCGTGACAGCACTTTCGTGCTGGGCGTGTTCTCACCCCGCCGAAAACAAAAACGGAGAAGGCGGGATTCGAACCCGCGGTACCCATAAGGCACACTGGTTTTCGAAACCAGCTCCTTCAGCCACTCGGACACTTCTCCAAAATAAACTAAAAAATGAGGCCAACTTTCCAATTGACCCCATTGATATATCAAAAACTTATCGATGCACTAATCTTTGTTGATATAATCGTCTTTTTCATGAGCCACACGACCGTCATCAGTATCATCACGTACTCGCGTCTCAAGCCGCCTAAACATATCTTTTAAATCGATAACGCCGCCAATCAAGAACCAAAGCGTCGCTCCGCACGCCTGCACAATATTAGTCGTATACCAATATCGCCAATAGATACTCCATCCGTGAACAGTTACCTCTGCAAAATAACTATACGGCACCCAAAACAGCAGCCAAGCCCAGTTAAGCAAACTCCAGCCAAACAAAGCATAATAAATCATTTTGTCATTAAGCGTGAAATTTTCATTAACACCGACCCATTTTCTCCAGCCCGTAACTTTGACCTTAGTCACCAATGAGTTATCTTCATCGATAACATATTTGCCTTTGTAAAGCAGCTTATCCATGTTGAATACGCCTCTATCC
This sequence comes from uncultured bacterium, assembly GCA_965370955.1. GTDB lineage: Bacteria > Planctomycetota > Phycisphaerae > Sedimentisphaerales > Anaerobacaceae > CBDUWP01. The sequence goes on from CBDUWP010000004.1 coordinate 21,067, forward strand.
GGTCCAAACAGTGACACCAATACATAAGTCATAATACACAGACACATCGTCATAAACCAGATCCACTGGCCATTAGTTTGGATATTAACAAAAGGTATAATTTTATCATTAAACTGCACAATCCAAAGACCAACAATAGCTAAAATCACACCAAAATACATCGCTCCAAACGCCCCTGCAGTAGTTCCTCTTTTCCAGTACAGTCCACCGATAATCAAGCATCCTGCCCCGCCCATCCAAAGCGTACCGGTTAAGGCGAAGTACATTTGAATATACTGTTTTATTGGGAAGAACCAGCCAAAAATAAAGATGAAAACCGCCACTCCGAAGATGGCTTTTTTCAATAATTTAATATGAGCCACTTCTTCCATAGGCTTATCTCTGCGTGCCAGTGGGATATAAACATCCTGCACATAGATACTTCCCCATGAATGCAGATAGCTATTATGCGTAGTAATAAAAGCGCCCAGCATACTAGCTGCGAACGCTCCTAATAGTCCCAAAGGCAGCACCTGTCCGAGTCCCGCCGCGATAGTCACCTGACTTCTTAGCTTATTTGCCGGATCATGACTGATAGATTGCAGCACATTGTTCACAATTGTCGAGTTGGTCGCAAAATTAGAGTGACACATAAACAGATAAAGAAACACTCCCATGACAATAAAGAGATTATTGAGTTGTGCATTTTTAAAACCAGCGATAACGCCAGACATTCTGGCTTCATGTGGATTGATAGCCGCCGCACCATATCCAGCGGTTCCCTGCCAAGCTCTCATGGCATAAATCCCACCAAACAAGGCAATCAGTTTAAACCACAGATTAAAGTCCTTAAGCTTTAAGCTATCCCACGGCACCAGAAAAGATTCACCCGGCGCTCTTTCTGCCATAGTTGTAATAATATCTGTCCATGAAAATCTATAGTAGAGATACACACAGATAATACACATCATTATACTGATAGCTGTTCCTTGAATAAAATCTGTCACCATAACAGCGATTTGACCACCCCAGAAGGTAAAGATCATAGCGATCCCGATGAGGATAAACATCAAATAGCCTTGTGTCAGATTGAGAGCATAGTGAAAATCTCCTATATTAATATCCCAAAAATGCACTGGAATTTTGCAGAAATGGATAAAGAATCTCGCTCCTACAGCTGGGAAGATGCCGAAGTTCACGACACCGCAAATAAACATAATCAATCCAGCAGTTATTCTCAATCTTCTGCTATATCTTTGTTCCAAGAATTGTGCAAGAGTCAAAGCCCTTGTCGCCCTAAATCGTGTCACCACGAATCCGCTCATCCTTATTACCAGCCAAATGACACTAAAGATACCCATCCAATATCCAAAAGCGAGTCCAGATTTGTAGAAAGATTCCAACCTTCCGATTACAGTAATCGCACCAAGTCCGGCGATGCCTTCTGCGACACTCAACACATACCTCCTGCCGCATCTCCCTGCTACTAAAAAGTCAGCCACAGACCTGTTGTACTTACTAGTTTTCCGTGCACCCCAAGTCATTAAGGCGAATAAAACCGCTACTATAGACCAATCAATCCAATGCATAATCATCTCCATAATAAATCCGTTATCAACGTGAGTTTATAAGCCACTATGGGGTAATTTGCAATATGTAATATCGTTTTATATTGACAATTTAGGCATTTCCCCCCATAATTCAGCAGTCTCGATATATTTCAAATGTGTCTATGTGTTTTATATTAAATTGGGTCCCAAGAGGATTGTTGCGATATGTTTTCTAAAATGTCTTCGCTTGTTATTTATTCAGTATGGCTATTATGTTTGCCTTTGGCATGTTTTGGCCAGATTCATTCCAGCGCCAATTTCATAGTCCAATCTCAAGATGAAGATACGCTCGTCCAACAATTCACTTTACAAGCCCAGACTCATTATGACCATCTTTGCAAGAGCTTTTTTTCTGTTGGCTTTAGCCAGCCGCAATCGATTCAGCTCATGACAGGCGTCACGACAGACGCCACGACAACCATTGACAGACCGGACAATCAGTGGCAATTATCTATCGACACAAACAGCCCTTGCCGCTGGAACGATTTGTATAAATTAATCGCATCAAAACTGATACAGATTAACAATCCTTCAGCTCCTGAGTGGTTTAAGTTGTCACTGGCCAATTTCTTATCACACAATGTGCGTATGACCGAGAGTCAAATTATTTTTTCAGCCATTCCGCTCAAATATGATTACAGTTTAGCAAATAAGATAACCTCTGACACTGTCGGCAACATAAAGAAGCTTTTGTCGGTTTCCAGTAAGGACAGATTACCCGTTGATTGCGAAGACTTTTTAGCCTGCCACATTTTCCATTGGCTTTTTTCCAGCAACAATCTCGCTGCCTATTTAACCAACACACGCACCACTGGCTACTCGATCAAGATATTAAAAGATTCGTCATCTACAACTCTTGGCCAGATGAAAAGCGAATTAGAAACAGCCATCGCCCAGAAACAGCAATTATCACAAGCCTATAACCAAGCCATTATTGCAGAGACTATTGACCAACAGATCCAACAGCTTTGTCACTTGGTCATGGTCAATCAAAACTGTCATTATGGCGTTTTGCAGTTAGCCAAACGTTACAACAATAGCGGCCAATATCAGCTTTGCCGAAGTCTGCTTGAGAAACTATCACAAGATACCGATTGTGTTTACGCCAGCTACGCGTTCGCACTTATAGGTGAAACCTATTACAATGAGCTTCAATATCAGCAAGCCCTAGTCAATTGCCAAAAAGCTTGGAAACTGTCAGCCCTTGACGACAATCGATTCAGATTAGCTTATCGCATTGGCCATTGCTATTTTTATCTCGGCAATAAATCTTTTGCCAGTTACTGGTACAATCAGTTTCTCGAAACCGAGCCTGATAATTTCGGCGGCCAGATGTCCGATTGCATTGACTTTGCTAAAGATTTCGTATCTTTGCATATTCCGCCAGCAAAGATTTTTGATTCATCAACTAACAATCGCTCAAGGCGAAGCCGCCGCAGAAGATAGCTCATAACCGAACCATAATTTATATAGAAAGGGATTTTATTTTGGCAGTTAAACTACAAACCACTCATGGCGACATAACCATCGAATTATTTGAGGATGCCGCCCCAATAACCACAGCCAATTTTCTTGATTACGTCAAGGACTCATTTTACGATGGCCTTATTTTTCATCGTATCATTGACAATTTCATGATTCAAGGCGGCGGTTTCAGCGAAGACATCGCACAAAAGCCAGCCAACTCCCCGATAAAAAACGAGGGTTCAAATGGCCTCAAAAATGAGAAAGGCACGATAGCGATGGCCCGCACCAACGACCCCGACAGTGCCAGCAGTCAATTTTTCATCAACCTCATCGACAACCATTTCCTTAACTATAAAGAAGGTCAAAATCCCGGTTATGCCGTATTCGGCAAGGTTATTGACGGCTTGGATATTGTCGAAAAGATCGCTAAGGTAGAAACAACGACCAAACAAGGCATGGCTGATGTTCCTGTTGAAGCAGTCACAATCGAGTCAGCCAGCATTACCGACTAGATTGTTTTAGATTTTGGCATCACGATTACGAACTAATAGCCCCGCTATCACTGGCGGGGCTATTTTTATTGCTGGCAAGTGACATCGTGTGCAAATTTATTTAGCGGACACATTTGGCAATTTGGCTTAGGCTTACAGAAATTTTTCCCGACCGCCACAATAAGCGCATGGAATTCGCCGAAGAGTTCGATATCGTCCGGCAGATTTGCCGTGAACAATTCCTGCAGTTGCATATAGTCCAGCTCTGGATCGATCAGCCCATGCCTTACTGCCACTCTCGCCGAATAGGTATCGACTACAAAGACCAGTCGCTTTAGCGCATATAAAAGAATAGAATCAGCCGTTTCAAACCCTATCCCTTTAATTTCCAAAAGTTCCTGCCTTAGCTGTGAGGTTGAAATATCTTTTAGATCATCGATTTTTCCATCGTGACATTCAAACAGCCAGTTCATGAGATTTTTAATAGCTTTCGCTTTCCTTTTATAATATCCGCTAGGCCTTATCAGCTCTTGTAATTGTTCGACATCCATTTCGAAGAGTTTTTGTTCTGTCATAGCTTTTGCACATTTTATATTTTCGATTGCTTTAGTGACATTTGGCCAGTTGGTGTTTTGCGTTAAGATTGCTCCGGTCGCAACTTCCAGCGGCGTATCAGCCGGCCACCAGTGTTGTGATCCAAAGGCCTCTGTCAATGTTTCGTACATTTCGATTAAAATTTCCGCTGTCGCCATTTGCGATCCTTTTACAATTTTTTAGTGGTTTCACGATCAGCAAACATCGTTCATATAGCTATTGTAATGATTAACCAATTAAAGTAAACTGCATGTTTGTTGCAATAGCTTTTTTGTTTGTGCTTTTGGATTTTGATCGAGATGATAAATACCAGTAAACAATTTTTCAATTTCGCACAGGATTCATATTTGGAGCGAACCAGCCGTCCAATTTATGCGATCTGGTTTCTTCTTCCGTTTGTGATAGCTTATGAGCTCGGCACATTTTTCATAAATACTGACATTTTGAATCAGTCTCAGATTCGCGTTGTCGCTTTTGTTTGGCTTCAGGACATTTTAAAATGCGCTGGCTTTGGCGACAAGTTTGCATGGATGGCTCCACCTATTGCCGTCATTGTCATTTTGAGTGCTTTGCAATTCACATCTCGTAAAAAGTGGCAATTCAATTTCCCCGACATTTGGCCGATGATCGCCGAATGTATTTTGTTATCAGTCCCTTTGATAGTTTTCAGCTTAGTTTTTAACGGTTATGATTTTAGTCAGGTCTGTGCCGGTCACATTTTAGCTTCTGGTCAAGTTGGCGAATCTATTATCGCCAAGATAATCACAGGCATTGGCGCAGGCATTTACGAGGAGTTAGTTTTTCGGCTAATTTTGATATGTTTACTGATGATTTTCCTTCAGGATTTGCTCAAGCTCAACCGTCAGACCGCTATAGTTCTGTCCGTTTTGATTTCAGCCATTTTGTTTAGCCTTCACCATCACGTCATATTTTTGAACGGCCAGTTCGGCCAATCGAGTCCATTCACTTGGCCAGCCTTCATATTCCGCAGTTTCGCCGGCGTATATTTTGCCGGTTTATTTACCACTCGCGGGTTTGGCATCACCGCTGGCACTCACATTTTTTATGATATAATCGTTTTCGTTCTCAACGAGTCTGTTTTCGCCGCCTAAAAAAACATTGCTATCACCATTTTTTTTACATTTTTTTACATTTTCTCAGCCACTGTTAACCCATATATATCTACAACTTGCAAAAGAAACGTCCCATAAGGGCCATAACAGCCATTTTCAATATTGATATTGCCCTTGAACCACCCCCCTTCAATTTACTATAATAGCAACAGTGGAATATCGCTGAACTGGCACCTTAAGAGTTTCGCTTTGGATATCCAAGATTTGCACGAATTGAAATCGAGTTATGACGAGGAACAAAAGATATGGATTCATCTCGAATAAATGTAGCCATCGGAGAGTTATCTTTTAGCCTTTTCCAGCGACCTTTGCATCCTGAGCTATTCGACATTTACGCTCGTCGCGAATTAAAGACCGAAACCTATGAAGCCAGCATTTGGATCACAGGCTGCACTCATGTCGTGAGTGTTTTCCATAACGATGCTTGCTTGAGCGAGGTTGTCAGTATGCCGGGGCAGATGCTTCCCCATCGCGGCTTGATCGAACGTTTTCAGTTTCGCGGTCCCCGCACACACAAATGCACATTGAGTCGCGGCCTAAGTTACATGACAGATTTTCAGGTCGAAAAAATGAGTCCCAACCTTTACAAGCAGAGCCACAAGGACCTCGCCAAATTTGCAAGTAAGCGTGGCATTTTTGTAAAGTTCCCTCACGCCAAGCGTGACGGCCTTGAACCATTTTGTTATATGGATTATGAAGCTCGCGGCAAGGAGTTACACATTCACGCTTTCGCTGCCTATCCGGATCAGCTAACGATGGTCAAGACCCAATCATTGTTTGATTTCCATTGATTGGCTAGGCTTCTTGATTAGAAGCCCCTTTTAATTTAAACATTTCCTTATGGCGCTGTCGATTATTGGCATCGCCATTTTTTTTTGCATTTTTTTGCGATTTTATGTCTCTTGCCTTTTTCGCAACCGATGCTAGAATAGACATTTTTACTGCTCTAATTGAAGGCGTTGTAATTATCGATAACATGAACAATATATTAGGTCAAAAATCGGCGATAGATTCAGTTTTGCGTTGGCGATCAGCCGGCAAAAGCAGCGGCAGCTTCATTTTTGCAGGGCTTACAGGCACTGGCCGTTTAACCACAGCCAAAGCCTACAGCCGCCTATTATTATGCCACAATCCGGTAGAAGCCCCAGATAGCGATAGCTTTATTGACAGCTGCGGCACTTGCCAAAGCTGCAAGATGTTTTCCGCCGGCAGTCACCCTGATTTTGGCTTAATTTACAAAGAGCTGCTCAAGTTCACTAAGAACAATAAGCACCGCACGACCCCGATCGACATGGCGATTTCTGTCATTCGTGAATTCCTAATCGACAAAGCCAGTTCTCGTCCCTCTTTATCGTCTAGGAAAGTCTTCGTCATCACAGAGGTTGAGAATATGAACAAACATTCTCAAAACGCTTTATTGAAAACCCTTGAGGAGCCAGCCGATTTTTGTACGATAATTTTGCTTTGCAATCGCGTTGACCGCTTATTGCCTACGATAAGATCTCGCTGCCAGACGATCAATTTTCAGCCGCTCGCTACTGCTTTGATTGAGCAGCATTTTCAGGATTTTGACCTTAGCTCGGATAAGCTGAAATTTTTTGCCAGATTTTCTCGCGGCAGCCTTGGCATTGCTCGCCATTTAGCGAATTTAGAATCTGATTTTGGCCAGCTTTACGATTTCAAAACGCGAATCATCGCCAAATTATCTCGTTTCACTCTCGCCGGCACATTGGATTTCGCCCAGAACCTGATAGATTGCACCAAAGCCCTCACCGACTCTACGATCAAGCAAACCCCCTCATCTAACAACAGCGTAATAGCCAGAGACAGCCGCAAGCTGATCATCAACATCATTTGCAGTGCTTTCTACGATTCGTTAATTTCCGACATAAAGTCATCCGACAATTTAACAAACAGCGACCAACCAGACCAGATCGCTCAATTATCAGCCAAATTCGACAAATATGAGTTATGCTCTAAAATTTCGCTTTGTTACGCAGCCATCACCAAAATAGACTCTTCGGTCAATGAGCGACTTATTTTTGAGCAGCTATTGTTGAACATCATCTTTTCTGATACAATCAGTGTTTTGAACTAGGATAGGGCAAACAGCTGCCGTAAAAATTTCGCAATCCTTCTACACCCTTGCGGATGTAGTATTACGAAGGAAAAATAAATTCATATTGGATATTTAAGAAATGTCGAAAAAAACAAATCAGCAGCAGTGGCAAGGTAAGACCAAGAAATACACTCTCGTCAAATACAGTCTCGCCGGCACAATCGGCTTGTTTGAGTACAGCCATTTGGATGTTGACGACTGCAATTGTCATAGCCGTGTCGTGATAAAAACAGATAAAGGCTTAGAGATTGGCGAGCTGGTAGGCTGCCACGCTGCCGGCAAAGACAAGATATTGTGTGTCAATCCCAAGCACATAGCAAAATACTATTGTGACAGCGGCGTCAATTTCCCCGAGAGGCCTCTCGGCTCGATCATTCGTTTAGCTACGAAGGAGGATCTCCACGAGCATCATCATTTGCAGGGTCTCGGCGCAGAGGAGATTGAGTTTTGCGAGAAGACAGCCAAAACCCTCGGCCTCCAACTGGAGATAGTGGATGTCGAGCACATTTTCGGCGGCGAGCGGATTGTGTTTTATTTCATGTCCGATGGCCGGATTGACTTTCGCGAATTGGTTAAGCGAATTGCCCATGAATATCAGACTCGGATAGAGATGCGTCAGATTGGCTCGCGCGATGAGGCCAAGTTTTTAGCTGACGTCGAGACTTGCGGCCAGCAATGTTGTTGCCAGCGTTTTTTACGTGTTTTAAAACCTGTCAACATGCGTATGGCCAAGATGCAAAAAGCCACATTGGATCCCGCCAAGATATCCGGTTATTGCGGCCGTTTGCGATGTTGTTTAAGATATGAGGATCAAAATTACACACAGTTGAAGAAAAATTTACCGCACAAGAACACTCACGTCGACACTCCAGAAGGCTCTGGCCGCGTGATTGGCTCTCAGATATTGACTCAATTGGTCATGGTTCGGTTGGATAGCGACAGCAAGAAAGTCGTCGCCATTAACGTTGACGAGATAGAGCCGGTGACAACCAAGCCGATAGATTCTTCAAAATCGAGTGATTCGGCCCCCGCCGATCCATCTCCAAATAAACCTAACCAAAACAACAAACCCAGATCAGCTTCAGATTCCAAAAGTAAAAATCGCAGACGAAGGTCCAGACCAGATATAAATAAAAATACCAATCGTAATGCGCCTCAAGCCCATAAACCAGACAAGAAAACTGATAACAAACCAGTCAACAACAAACCAGCTGACAATAAAGCTGATGACAATAAAGTAGCAGACAACAAACCAGCTAACAATAAACCAGCTGATAATGCAGCTGAAAATAAAAAGGAAGATTAGCCTAATGGCCCGTAACCTACTAGTGACATCAGCATTGCCCTATGCCAATGGTTCTTTACACATTGGCCACATGGTCGAATATTTGCAGACTGACATATGGGTTCGCTTTGAGAAGCTTTGCGGCAATCGTTGTTTATATTTTTGCGCTGACGATACGCACGGCACTCCGATCATGATTCGCGCTAAGAACGAGGGGCTAGCTCCCGAAAAATTGATAGCCGACATGCACGCCGAGCATGAGCATGATTTCGCCAAATTTTCTGTTGAGTTCGACAACTATCACACCACCCATTCTCCTGAAAATCAGCAGCTCAGCACTGACATATTCACGAAACTTAGTTCCGCCGGTCACATTGAGAAAAAAACTATCGAGCAGACCTATTGTCCAAATTGTGACATGGCTTTACCTGACCGGTTTGTCAAGGGCACTTGCCCTAAGTGCAAGACTGCCGACCAATATGGTGATTCCTGCAATAGTTGCGGCGCGACCTATCAGCCGATCGATTTGATTGATTCTTATTGTTCAAATTGCGGCAAAAGCCCCGAGCGTCAAGAATCCATTCACTACTTTTTCAAATTGAGCGAATATTCTGATCGACTTAAGTCACTCATCGCAGATGGCTTAACTGACAAATCTATCGCCAACAAATTAGATGAATGGTTTGACAGCGGCCTTAGGGATTGGGACATTTCCCGTGACGGACCATACTTTGGCTTTAAAATTCCCGGAGAAGCTAACAAATATTTTTATGTTTGGCTTGACGCTCCAGTTGGCTATATGGCCAGTGCCAAAAACTATTGTGACAAGAACGACTTGGATTTCGCCCAGCTTTGGAATGACAGCGAGATATATCATTTTATTGGTAAGGACATCACCTATTTCCACGCTTTGTTTTGGCCTGCAATGTTGATTGGTTCAGGCTACAAGGTTCCCGACAAGCTGTGCATTCACGGTTTTTTAACAGTTGACGGTTTAAAGATGAGCAAATCTCGCGGCACTTTTATCAAAGCCTCGACCTTTGCCAACCACTTAGAACCTGAGCATCTTCGCTATTATTACGCTTGTAAACTTTCTGGTGGGATTGACGATATTGATTTAAATTTGTCTGACTTTTCCAGCCGGATAAATTCTGATTTAGTTGGCAAGTATGCTAACCTCGCCAGTCGTTGCGGTCCGATGCTTTCTAAGAAGCTGGATTCTAAACTCGGCACAATTTCGGAGCAGGGTTTGCAATTGCTTAACGAGATGACCTCTGCTAAGACGGACATTCTTTTGAGTTATGAAAATCGCAATTTCGCCAAAGCCATGCGTCAGATAATGACTTTAGCTGATCTCGCTAATCGTTACGTTGAGACCCAAGCTCCTTGGCAAACGATCAAGGAAGACCTTGAGCAGACGCGGGAAACTTTGACGGTCGCTTTGAATGCTTTCCGGATTTTAACGATTTATTTGAAACCAGTATTACCGAACATAGCTGAGCAAGCCGAGCAATTTTTGAACATTTCTCCGCTCGACTTTGACTCTGTCGAGAATTTTTTAGAGAATCACACGATAAACAAATTCCAAAAATTAGCCCAACGAGTTAACGACAAAGAGGTGCAAAAAATGTTAGATGAGAGTAAGACCACAGAAAGTCCAACCGCCGATGATGCCCCTGTGATAGAGCCGATTGCTGATGAATGTACGATCGACGATTTCGCCAAGGTTGATTTGCGGATTGCCAAAATAGAAAACGCTCAAGCCGTTGAGGGAGCTAACAAGCTGGTTCAGTTAACATTGGATATTGGCGGGATCAAGAAAAACGTTTTCGCCGGAATAGCCAAAGCCTATAAGCCTGAAGATTTGACTGGCAAGCTCGTGGTTTGCGTTGCCAATTTAAAACCTCGTAAGATGCAGTTCGGCATTTCTGAGGGCATGATTTTAGCTTGCGGTTCTGGCGGCAGCGATTTATTTTTAATAACAGCCGAAGCCGGCGTCAAACCCGGGCAAAGGGTAAGTTAAAGATGACAAATCTTGAAGACATTGTCACTGACGACGGTCGTTACCATCGAGCTGCTGCGGTGTTTTTATATGACAGTTTAAATTACACAGTTGAGAGTCTTTCCAAGACGGTTGGCCACGTTAGCGGTCAGTTATTGTGTGAGGGCCTTCGCCGCAAAGCCGTCAAGCGATGGGGTGGCCTTTCTCGGATAGTTTTTGCGAGTTGGCATATTACTAGTACTCGTGATTTTGGCGAGTTAGTTTTTTTATTGATACGTCACGGCTGGCTTTCTGCTCAGCCTACTGATTGCATAGAGGATTTCGATAACGTTTTTGATTTCGCCACAGATTTCAAATAGCATCTCCGCCGATGTCGGCAATTGTTTTTGTTTGTCATTGCGAAGGAGGCCGTTAGGCCGACTGCGGCAATCTCTCATTAAGAAACCGACCCAATCTCAAATTCCAAGCCAGTCACGACCTGTCCTCCGAAGCTCGCAGGGCGAAGGGAAGCATGTCGAAGCCCTGTGGGTAATTGCTTTTCAGAATTTATTCGGGCCCCATGGCTAATAGTTTTTTAAGGGTTCCTTTAAGATTTATTATGTATCAGGCTCATAACTTCGCTTCTGCTTCTTGGATCTTTTTTGAAGATACCTCTCAGAGCTGATGTCACCATTGACGAGCCGGGTTTTTTAATTCCTCTGATTGTTATACAGCTATGCGACGCTTCCATCACGACAGCCACTCCCAGCGGTTTTGCATTATCCATAATAAAATCAGCCACTTGCGCCGTCAATCGTTCCTGTACTTGCAATCTTCTCGAGAAGCAGTCAACAATTCTCGCCAGTTTGCTCACGCCCAGCACTTTTTCGTTCGGCAGATACGCCACATGCGCCATTCCGATAAACGGCATCATATGATGTTCGCAGATGCTGTAAAACGGTATGTCCCTCAGCAGCACGATTTCGTCGCACTGTTCGCTGAAGACGCTTTTTATATGTTTTGTCGAATCCTGCCTCATACCCTCCAGCAGTTCTTCATACATTTTCGCGACTCTTGTCGGCGTATCTTTCAACCCTTCCCGCGTTGGCTTTTCTCCGACAGCCAGCAGGATTTCTCTTATTGCTTTTTCGATTCTGGGTTTATCTATTTTTTTCATTTTTTTTTAAATCTCACTTATTTCTTTGCCATACTCATCACATAATTTACTAACAGTTTCACGCCGAATCCTCTTGACCCTTCAGCCGCAAACACTGTAGCCGTATCGAACAGGTCGACTCCTGCGATATCCAGATGCGCCCACTTTCTTTTTCCTGCAAATTGCGATAGGAACGCCGCTGCAGAACATGCTCCTCCCCATCTTCCGCCGATATTTTTCAGGTCAGCGATTTTGCTTTTCATTTCTCCGACATATTGTTTTCCGCTCGGCAGATGCCAGACCTTTTCGCCTGTTTGTTTAGCAGCTTTTTCGAGTTTTTTGATTAGTTCGTCGTCCGACCCCATGAGTCCGGCCATATATTGTCCAAGCGCCACCATGCAGGCTCCCGTCAGGGTTGCGATATCGACAATCACGTCGCATCCCTGTTTGTCAGCATATGCGATAGCGTCGCACAGGATCATTCTTCCTTCTGCGTCTGTGTTTTGTATTTCGACAGTTTTTCCGCTATATGTTGTTATGATGTCACCGGGCCGGTAGCTGTTTCCAGACGGCATATTTTCCGCCGCCGGTATAAGTCCGTAAACATTAACGTTCGGCTTAAGTTGTGCGATAGCTTTCATAGCAGCTAGGACTGCGATTCCGCCGGACTTGTCGAATTTCATATCCTGCATTCCGTTTGATGGCTTGATGCTGATTCCACCGCTGTCGAATGTCACTGCCTTTCCGACCAATCCGATTGTCGGCAATTTTTTAGCTTTGGCTGATTTTGCGATATACTTTAGCACGATCAATTTCGGCTCTGATTTTGATCCTTGCCCGACAGCCAAGATTCCGCCCATCGATTTTGCTTTTAGCGTTTGTTTATTCATCACACTGCATGTAAGATTTGCAAATGGTTTAGCGATTTTTTTCGCTTCTTTTGCCAGCGTTTCTGGATTGATAACATTTCCGGGCCGGTTCGCTAAAGTCCTCGCCAGATTTTGTGCTTTTCCGATTATTGTTCCGACTGCGACAGCTTTTTTGATCACAGCCATTTTCCCATCATTATCATCAGCGATTGTCACTGTGATATCGCTCGGTTTTTTGTCATTTTTTTTCGGCGTAATATATTCGTCATATTTATATGCTCCGAAATACGATGCCTCTGTAATAATTTGCGTCATCTTTTCGAGTTTGATTTTGTTTGGCATCACTTGATGGATCAGCATAGTGACATTTTTCGCTTTTAGTGCTACAGCTTTTTTGGCGGCGCTTGCGACGGCATTTCTTGCAACATCTTCAGTTAGATCTTTTTTCTTGCCGAGTCCGACCAACATAATCCTCTTAGCAGCGACAGCTTTTGTTTTGCCGTAGATTACTGCGAGATCATTTTCGTTAGCCTTGAAATCTCCAAGTTTGATTAAGCCGCTTATTTGTCCAGAGAGAGCTTTGTCTAATTTTTGACAATTTTTACCGAGCTTTTCTTTCGCCAAAATTCCCACACAGAGCAGATCTGTTTTTCGTTTAGCCCAATCAGCTTGGATTTTGCAGCAGTTTACTTTAATCTTGATCAGTTGTTTCATTTTTGTCCTCGCATACGATTTATTATTTGATGGTTGACTTATTTTTGTTACTTTTTTTCGCTTTATATTTCAGATAGCTCTCGATAAACCCCTCGATATCGCCATCCATTATAGCCGCCACATTTCCGACTTGATAATCGGTTCGGTGGTCCTTGACCATTTGATATGGCTGCATCACATAGCTTCTAATTTGGCTTCCCCACGCAATTTCCCCTTTATTGCCATAGAGCCTTGCGATTTCGGAATCTCTTTTCTGTTGTTCGAGCATATAGAGCCTTGACTTGAGCATTTTCATTGCCTGCGCTTTATTTTTATGCTGGCTTCTTCCGCTTTGGCATTGCACAACAATTGACGTTTCCAAATGCGTTATCCTCACAGCCGAGCTTGTTTTATTTACATGTTGACCGCCTGCTCCGCTCGCTCTGTAGTAATCGACTCTAATATCTTCATCTTTAATTTCGATATCGATATCGTCATCAAATTCCGGAATAACATCGACCGCCGCAAAGCTGGTATGCCTTCTCTTTTGCGAATCGAACGGGCTGATTCTGACGAGCCGATGCACACCTGTTTCGCAGGACAGTTTACCGAATGCGAACTTTCCCTTAACGTTTAGGGTTACCGATCGAATGCCCGCTTCTTCTCCTGCTGTCAGGTCGAGTTCAGAAAATTTAAATCCATTCCTCTCAAAATATCGGACATACATTCTCATCAGCATTTGCACCCAGTCGCAGCTTTCCGTTCCCCCTGCTCCTGCATGGATACTGAAAAAACAATTTTTCATATCAGTTGGCGCAGCTAAAAGTCCCGCCAATTCTATTTCGTCGCATTTTTTGGTAAGATCCTCCGCATCCTTTGCGATCGAATCCAACGTTTGCTGATCGTTTTCTTCGATTGCCATTTGGAATAGTTCCTCGATATCCTCGATATCTGCCGCCATTTTATTCGCCGGCACCACGATAGCTTTCAGGATGCTCAACTGTTCTACGACGCCCTTTGCCTGTTTCGGATTATCCCAAAAATTCGGCATTGCCATCATGTTTTCCAATTTTTTCAGTTGGTCTGTTTTCGCAGCCAAGTCAAAGCCAGTCCCGGACATTAGCTATCCGGGCCGCGAGTTTTTCGATAATCACTTTCAGTTCTGCCGTTTCCATATTGCCCTATCCTTAGCATCATCTAACAAGCTTTATATTTTCAGTCCACTTTTATACCACATAATTTCTATTGCCGCAAGATTGCCATCATCAGTCAGCCAAAATAGAGACATATCTTGCTGACGATCGGTTTTTCACCAGCAGCAATAAATATTTATCATTTTTGACTTGATTGATTATTTCGTAAAATTCTTTAACATTTCCGACTGGCCTTTTGTTTACTTCCACGATAACCAGCCCTGCTTTTAGCCCTGTTTTTTGTGCGATAGATTCAGGTTCAACTCCGCTGATCATCACTCCTTTGGTTGATTTTAACCTGATTTTTTTAGCCATTTTTTTTGTGATTTCAGACACAGTAAAACCCAGATTAGCCAAAACATTTTTATCGATTTCGACGACCAATGTCACTTTGTCCTTATTTCTAATCACCACAATATTTGTTTTTTCGCCCGGTGTTAGCATTGCTGCCCTATTTCTGAACACTTCGGTTCCATCAATAATCGCGCCGTCAAATTCGACAACGACATCACCTATTTTTAGTCCAGCTTTTTCCGCAGTTGACCCTTGGATAATTCCTGTAATGACCACTCCTTTGGCATTTTTCAATCCGAGTGACTTCGCCCATTTAGGCGTTAGCTGCTGCACATAAATATCGAGTGAACCTCTGACGACCCTTCCTTTTTCCATCAACTTCAGATAGATTGCTTTTGCGATATCAGCCGGCACAGCCAGCCCTATCCCCATATTTCCGCCGGTTCTGCTGACGATAGCTGTATTGACACCGATCGCTTTGCCGTTTAGATTTATCAATGGCCCGCCTGAATTTCCCGGATTGATTGCCGCATCGGTTTGAATAAAATCCTCGTAGTCCGTAATGCCCACATTGTTTCTCCCCTTTGCGCTAACGATTCCCGCCGTCACTGTATGGCTTAAACCGAACGGATTTCCGATAGCTAAAACCCATTGCCCAACTTTCAACTCGTCCGAATTTGCCCATTCGATATAGGGCGTATTTTCAGCCTCGATTTTCAAAACCGCAATATCAGATATGCGATCTGTCCCGATGATTTTTGCTTTGAACTCGCTCGAGTCGCCCAATTTAATTGTTATACTGCTGGTTTGGCTAACCACATGATTATTCGTAATAATATATCCATCATTTGTGATCAGAAATCCCGATGCCTGCATCAATCGATTGGCCGGTTTTTGTGTTTGTTTACGGTTTGGCGAGAGCAATTTATCAAAAAAATCATCATCGAAGAAGGGACTATGCTTTTGCTTATTTTCATCTGGATAGATTTTTTCGACCTGCACACTCACTATTGCCGGTGATGTTTTTTCGACAACAGCCGCAAACCCGTCACTCATTTGTTTTAGCGAGATGACGCACTCTTCTGCATATTTTTTATTCTTTGCTTTTGTTTTCGACGATTTGGCCAGCCCCACATTCACCATCAATAGTAATAATGCCGTAACCATAATTTTTTTTGCCAAAGACATATAATTACCCTCAGATAAAAAAGAAATCGCCAATATCTAATTATGATACCAATTGAGTCATCGACTTACAAGAAGTCCGATCAACAAAAAAAGCCCCGTTTTTTTTCACGGGGCTTTTGAAAAACACTGCTATATTACCGAGCTGCATCAACTATTGAATTTCGTCATCGATCCAGCCTGTCAATTCTTCAAGATCCGCCATTGTAATATCGCCCATATGTGCGATTCTGAACGACTTTTCTTTCAGTTTTCCGTAGCCGTTTCCGAAAACGGTGTTATGTTTTTCTTGGATAGCTCCGATGGTTTTAGCGACATCGATTCCTTTAGTATTTTTGATAGCCGTCAGGGTGTTCGATGCATATTGTGGCTCGCAGAACAGGTCGAAATTTTTCGTTGCCCAGCTTCTAACGAATTCAGCCATTTCAGCATGTCTTTTCCAAACATTTTCCATACCTTCTGCGACGAGTTTTTTACATTGATAATTCAGCGCCATAATATGCGGCACGTTCGGTGTCACTAGCGTTTGATTTTTCGCTGCATTTTTCGCCCATAGCTGGAAATCGAAATAGTAGCCTCTATTTTTAACGGTTGCGCTTTTTTCCAAAGCCCTATCGCTAACAGCCGCGATAGCTAGTCCCGGTGGAATTGCAAAGGCTTTCTGCACTGACGCCAACACAACATCCCAGCCCAATTCGTCAAACTTCAGTTCCATACCCACTACCGCGCTGACTGCATCGACGAAGACCAGGACTTGGGGATATTTTTCCTTCATCATTTTACTGATTTCGGCTATTGGATTTGTCAAGCCTGTAGATGTTTCGTTATAGACTAATGTTATCGCCGCATATTTTCCGCTGGCCAATTTTTCATCGATCATTTCAGCTGTTATTGGCTTACCCCAATCGACTTTCAGTTGGTCAACATTTTTTCCGCAAGCTGTGACGACTGACGCCCATTTATCGCTAAAAGCTCCGCAGCAGGTAGCCAGCACCACATCGTCATCTGCGACGCAATTTCTAATAGCCGCTTCCCACAATCCGGATGCGGAGGAGGTAGACAGAAAAATATTTTGTTCTGTGAATAAAATCTGTTTCAGCATCTCTACTGTTTCGCCCTGCAGTGCGGCATATTCTTTTCCGCGATGTCCCAATGTTGGCCGCGCGAGTTGCTCGAGCACATCTTGGTCCACTTTAACAGGTCCAGGGATGAACAATCTTGGAGGATTTTTCCAATCTGCCATTTTAAGACTCTCCTGTCAATTCTGCCGACAGTCACATTTGCTCGACCAACTTTCCCATGAAAGTTTTAAGGATCGTCAATTTCTCTGTCAGCCCAAATAAAATATATTTTTTTACAGCTTATCTATCACGAGTCCCGTATAAATTTTCGGGAAGAAGTAGGTTGATTTTTGCGGCATTCTTTCTCCGGCGTCAGCCACCTGCTCGATTTGCTTTAGCTTTGGCGGATTCATAAAGAACGCT
Organism: uncultured bacterium; assembly: GCA_965370955.1. Lineage (GTDB taxonomy): Bacteria > Planctomycetota > Phycisphaerae > Sedimentisphaerales > Anaerobacaceae > CBDUWP01. Next base: position 38,600 of record CBDUWP010000004.1, read on the forward strand.
GCTTGTGCTTTTTGGTTATCGACATCTTTGAGCATATCATCGATTGCGTTCGGCGTATCTTTTAGGTAGTTGACATTGGTTTGATTCGCCATTTTTTCTTCATCGATTTCGAGCAGATTTTCTAGGATGAGCTTATGCAACACAGCCACATCGAGATTTTTCCAAGCCTCGCTTTTATCCTCTGCTACTTTCTCCATAGCTTCTTTGTCGTTTAGCACTGCCAGATAAAATTTTTCATCTGCATAAACACCGAAGGCATTTTCGTTTTTGTCGCCTTCGTTTTTCATTTCTGTCAGCATCGCATTTTTATTATCAAACGTTTCGATATTGAAAGCTGTTTTCAATTTTTTTATCAATTTTTCGCAGCTGAAATTTTCGAGATTTTTCACCAGCCTATGCGTCGCCAAAACTATCAAGCCTTTGTGACAGGTATTTGCAAAAGTCAGCATTTGATAACTTGTTTTGTCAGGTTCATTGATTTCTGCATATTTTAGAGCTGTCGTATACCTATGATGTCCGTCAGCTATGACAACTGATTTATCCTTCATCATTTCGATGATTTGCTGGATTTGTTTTTTGTCATTTATGAGAAACAATCGATGTCGAACATTTTGTTCATCGACAAAATCTATTTCGCTTTTTTGTTCAGCGATTGCCTTTTGAATATATTTATCAGCCACATGTTTTGGATCATCATACAGCATAAAGACTTGCCCGAATTTCGCTTTGCAATTTGTTTGCAGTTTCAGTCTTCCGACGATCGGATTTTTCAAAACCTTTTCATGCGGCCGCACGATTTCCCCAAACTCTTCCAGTTTCGCCAGCGATATAAAACTTAGTCTTTGAAAATCTTCGCCTGCGACGACAAAGTTTTGGACATAGCCGTATATATTTTCGTGATCGTCTTTTTTGAGAGCCTTTTCTTTGATCCAATCGTTAAAAAATTTCGCTGCTCTGGTATATTTATCATTACTATCTGAATCATTTTTTGTGGCCTTGCCTTGTATGATCCGAACGATATTGTGATCATTTTTGTTGTAGAGAGTTTGTTGGAGTTTTTCGTTGATAACATCATATGGCGGACTGATACAATCGCCGACATTGCCGACTTTGTCACCATTAAATCTAAAACCTTCAAATGGTTGAATTTTCATAATTTAGCTCCTTAACTCCAAACTGTTTAGTTGGTCAAAAAATCGCCAATTAAAAATCCTTTTGAAATGGTTGAATTTTCATAGATTATTTCCTTATTAGCCGAAACATTTCCAGCTTGTCCTGATAAAATTTTAGAAAAAACGCTAGACTTGACATACATATTGAACATTACTGATTTTCCGTGCCATTGCTGAAATTCTTGGCGACGGATTAGATTCACTGCTTAACTTATAAAAATCGGCCACAAATACCCTTCATCAGCGTGCAACTATAAAGTTGCCCCGACTTGCCGACATCGCTTGAAACCATTGAGAAAGTTAATAATACCCCAATTTTCGGTCTTTGTCAACCATTTATTTTTGATTATCGGCCAATAAAAAAAGACCCTGAAAGTTCATCATTTCAGCGTCCTTTATTTTGTTATTTTAATTCGCCAACAATTTGCTTATCACTATTGTGCATAGATTTTGATTTCGCGGGGAGTTTCACGAGTTTCACTCTGTTACAATACTTTATCTATAGCAGCGATCAGGTCATCTTTAGACACTAGTCCGATCCATTTTTGTTCGATTGTTCCATTTTTGAATAGAATAATTGTCGGAATGGAAGTTACGCTAAATTCGACGGCACTTTCTTGACATTGGTCTGTATCGAGTTTACAGACTTTGGCTTTTTCTCCGTAGTGCTGTGCTATTTCTTCGATAACTGGGCCCATCATTTTACATGGTCCGCACCATGGCGCCCAGAAATCGACTAATACAGGCACTTCTGATTCATGCACAAGCGAGTCGAAGCTGGCATCATCTAATTGTATCACATTTTCGCTCATTGTAATCCTTTCGCAAGCAGCTTTTTTTAGCTTTGGCCGTATAATAATAATTACCGCTACATTGTCAGCAATTATATATAGCCATGCGTATGGTTGTCAAACAGAAAATTAGACATGATTAAATTCGTCATTGGTATTATATCGCAGTTTTTCTTCAGTTTGTCATTGCGATCGGCTTGTCCTGCAAAACCATTTAAGTCTGTCATTGCTTAGCAAACAGAACCATTTTAAGATTGTCATTGCGAGCGTAGCGCGGCAATCTCTCATTAAGGAACCGATCCAACCTCAAGTGTGTCATTGCGAGCGTCTTGTCCTCCATAGCCGGATACTAAATCCACTTCGGTGCCTGAGCCTGCCAAAGGCCGGCAATCTCGTTTTGTTAATCGTTTGATTCGAGTTCGAATCCGACAGCCACACCGATATTTGCATCTTGCAGCATATTTCTTCTTTCGACTCTGATAACTGTCCCGCTTTTGATTCTAGCGAAGCTGCCTTTTTTCTTAGCCAGTTCCATAGTTCTGGGGAAATTCAGTTCGATTTCTTGTCCTTCTCTAACTGGCACGGTCATTGGCAAGCTGATAAAGACTCCTGTTTTGCTGATATTCGCGCTTCTTCCGTTGAAGAATCTGTTTGCTTGCGGCAACCACACACTCACTGGCCACGACAGATCGGTTCTCGTTTCCCTACGTTGCTCAACTAAAGTCTCCATTACTTTCAATCTCCATATTAACAATAATCCATCATTAGTGAACCTATCGGCAATGTTAATTTAGGAAGGTTAGTTTATTTAGGTAATTGTTTACTTTTTTTTATACAATTTATTAGATCGTTGATTAGCTTGAATAGCTGTCGTGATTATGGGACACTGGGTTGTTATTTTGCCTATTTTATTTCTCAAAAACCTGATTGTTTTTGCCATATTAACAAGTTTTCGGAAAATTTTTAGGCTTTTCCAATTTCGTTTTTTTTTTACGAACAGCTCTTATTGACACTTATCTTTTAGGATTCTGTTTTTTTCGATGGTCTCGATTTGCTCGATCCTCCGTTGGTGCCTTCCGCCGCTAAACTCGGTCTTCAGCCATGTTTTCACAACTGTTTGCAGTAGTGTCCCGCTCATATGGTCACCAGCTAAACATAGTACATTTGCATCGTTGTGGTCTCTGGAGATTTGCGCGCTGAGTTCGTCGTGACATAAAGCCGCTCTGATTCCCCTGACTTTGTTCGCCACGATACACATTCCCAGCCCCGTCGCGCAAGCCAGAATCGCCCTATCAGCTTTTCCGCA
>CBDUWP010000005.1:0-35953 GCA_965370955.1 uncultured bacterium
TATATAGAAATTTTATTTTTTCATACTACATGGACTACTAATCTATCTTATCTCCGCAATCTGTATTTTTGTCCACCGATTTCCAAGCTCTTTCAGTTCGCTCCTGCGACCAGTTTTGTTGTCTCTGTCAGCCGAAACCCGCATCCAGTCCCACTTATTTGCCCGGTTTTTTTAACCAGCTTCTCTGTTAAACCTCTTCGTCTATAACGTCATTCTCAATATTGTATAAGCTTCTTTATATCCAGCCCCTAACGATTCCACTCAACAGAGATGCCCCTTTTACTGGCCCCTTTGGGATCTTTCAAGCTCCATTCTAAGCTCTCGATCGGATTTGTCTATCATTCTATCTAAACTTTTACCGCTTTTTTTATATGATTTTCTCGGAATAGAAACTTGCACTCCCATTCTTCCTAATTGTCCTGCCACATCCGGTTGATTTGGGTTGAGGTCGAAGCTTCTTCTGAGATATTCACCGGCTCTGACTTGGTCATTTTTCGTAAGATAGTAATATCCGATTTGCCTATTGACTTTCGCTGAATTTGGTGCAAGCCTTAATGCCTGTTGGTACGCATACAGCGCATGTTCATCGAGACTTTCTCTTTGGAGTGCGAGCCCGAACATCAAGGAGCCTTTTGCGGTGCTAGCCACTTGATTGGTATAGATATCCGCATAAAGATTTGCTCTGGTTTCGTTTCCGCTTTGTTTTAGTACTTTGATTATTGCCGCTTGCGACGATCGATGAGCCGGCTCAAACCGCAGCGCAGTATTAAATTCATGTTCAGCTTGTGACCACATTGCATCGTTTTGATATAATTTCCCGAGCCTGTAGTGATTGTCTGCATCGTCGAATTTTCGGTCGATAGCTCTAAGGATTTTTGCTTTTTCAACATCTGCTGAAGTTGCCTTGATTTCCCCCAGAGTTGTTCCAGCCGGCGCTTTTCTTTCTGACCTACAGCCTGTTATTGCGACGAGACATAGAAAAATTGCAATGATTTCAATTGTTCTCGAGACCTTCATAGCCAACACCTCCATAGCAATAAGTGATTGCTTTTATTTTCTTGTTACTAAAATACTACTGCGAGTTTATATTTTTGCAAGGTTTTTTTGTTTATTTTTTATTCTGGTTACACATCGAGATTTTGTACTTCTAGAGCATGATCTCTAATAAAGTTTCTTCTTTTTTCGACATCGCTGCCCATAAGAATACTAAACATTCGATCCGCTTCGCCGGCATCTTCTGTTTTGATTTGCAGCAGCGTTCTAACTTTTGGGTTCATCGTGGTTTCCCATAGTTCGTCGGCATTCATTTCTCCGAGTCCTTTGAACCTTTTTATTTCGACTCCGGTTGCACCAATTTGCCTGATCGCCGCGGCAATTTCCTTTAGATTCGCCACCTCTTTATCCCCTGCCGGATTTTTAAGCACAAACTTTGTCGGCAACATTTGCCCTGCCACATTTTGCTCTGTCTTTAAGCAAAAATCCGTTAACGCCAATTGATATTCATCTTTCAACTGCGTCATAATTTCATGCAGTGTTTCCAATTCCCTCATTTCCTCACACACCACGACCGCATCATTTGGATTTTCATCGTTAATTTGTTTTTGTTCAATGTCCGCCCGTTTTTGTTCGTATGGTTCTTTTTCGTAGAAGACTTCTTGGTTGCCATTTTCGACAATTCTAAAGATTGGCAATTTACCATTTTTTAGATATTCGTTCATGAACTGCTCAAAAACAATTCCTCTTCTTGCTAAAATTGCGATGCACTGTTCAGCCTCATTGAGTTTTTCCATTAGCAGCGTCAATTGTTCTGTTTGAATTTGGAATTTTTCTTCTTTCTGTTCTCTAATAACCAGAGTTGTCCCATCGATTCCGCGTTTGGCCATAGTTTTTTGCATTTGGGCTTCATTGAGAATATATTGTCCTTTTTTCGCGCCTTTTGGCTTAATTTCATAAAGCGGCGGTTGGGCAACATAGATCATATTATTTTCAAACAATTGCGGCATTTGCCTAAAGAAAAAGGTCATTAACAATGTTCTGATATGTGCCCCATCGATATCGGCATCTGTCATCAGCACGATTTTCCCGTACCTGCATTTTTCGATATCGAACACATCAGTTCCGATACCGGTTCCCAGCGCGCTGATAATAGTTCTAATTTCCTCATGGCTAAGCATTTTTTCGATCCGTGCTTTTTCCACGTTCAGGATTTTTCCTTTGAGTGGCAATATCGCCTGGATTTTTCTATCGCGTCCAGCTTTAGCCGATCCGCCAGCCGAATTTCCTTCGACGATAAAAATTTCAGTTGTCGCCTTTTCTTTACTTGAACAGTCCCATAGTTTTCCCGGCAAATTCGAACCGGACAGCGCCCCTTTTCGTCTTGTCAGGTCACGAGCCTTTCTGGCCGCCGCCCTTGCCGCAGCTGCTTGTATTGCCTTATTCAAAATCCTTTTTGCTTCTGTAGGATGTTCTTCGAGATAAAGATTTATTTTTTCGTTCACTGTCGTTTCTACAAAACTTCCCACTTCAGGGTTTGTCAATCGCACTTTCGTTTGAGCCTCAAAGTGCGGATCTGCCACCTTAACAGAAATCACTGCCGTCAAGCCTTCACGCAAGTCATCTCCTGTTGTTGCATCTGCTCCTTTTAGTAGATTATTTTTTTTCGCATAATAGTTCATTGTGCGGGTTAAAGCCGTTTTGAATCCAGACAGGTGTGTTCCCCCGTCGATATTGCGAATATTATTCGCATAAGCCATAGTGTTTTCCGTATAGCTATCGTTATATTGCATTGCCACTTCGCAGACGAGCATATTTTCTGTATCTTCTTTTATAAAATGTATCACTTCCTGATGCAGTGTTTCTTTTCCTTCGTTGAGGTGTGTTACGAAAGCCTTGAGTCCATTTTCAAATTGAAAAATTTCTTTTTTGTCGCACCTTTTATCGTGAAACATAATTTTAATTCCGGCATTGAGATAGGCTAGTTCTCTGAGCCTTTTTTCCAGTATTTCATATTTAAATTTTGCATCTTTGAAGATCTCGACATCGGGTTTAAAGGTTATTTTTGTGCCGGTTTTTTCTGTTGATCCTATTTTTTTTGCCGAATTTTCTGCAATTCCTCGCCTGCATTTGAAGTGCCAATGTTCTGTTTGTCTATAGACATCCGCATCGAGCCAGAGGCTTAGGGCGTTCACCACGCTTAGGCCTACGCCGTGCAAGCCTCCTGCCACCTTGTAGCTATCGGAGTCAAATTTTCCGCCGGCGTGGAGTGTTGTCAACACAACTTCGAGTGCGCTTGTTCCGGTTTTTTCATGTTTTGTAACTGGGATTCCTCTGCCATTATCTTCGACAACACAGCTGCCGTCGGCCTCGATAGTGACAGAAATCAAATCACAAAATCCGCCCAATGCTTCATCGATTGAGTTGTCCACAACCTCATATACCAAGTGGTGTAATCCGTCTTGGCCTCTGTCGCCGATATACATATCGGGCCTTTTTCTTACAGCTTCTAGCCCGCCTAAAATTTTAATATTTCCTGCATCGTAGTTGTGTTTAGCTTGGTCTGTCATAATAGTTTTTTCTTTAAATTAAATAGCCGCTTTTCGTTAGGACTTTGGTTCGCTATCCCATGTTAAATTTGTCCGATTACCAGCCGAATATTTTTTATACTGGCCACACCTTTTTTTCTTAGCTTTTGTATAAACTGCTGCTTCACTAACCGCATTTGATAAAGATACGGCGGCGAATCCACAACCACCGTCAAGGTTCCGTTTACAAACTGGCTCGCTTTAGAGTGTTTCGCTAGGTCGCCGGTCACGATGTTCGGCCACATCGCCATTATTTTTGCCGTACGTTTATTTGCCGGCGTTACTTTTTGTTTGACAAATGTTCTGGCCAGCTCTCCAAGTAGCGTTGTTTTGGCAAATTTTTTACTTTTGCGTGTCTTTGCTATCCGTAACAATTGTTCGTCGTTTATCATTAGTTTTTTATCTCGGTGGCGTTGGTACGGTCGCGATGCGCCACCTAAATTTTCGCCGCCTTATTTTGTCTTACGGCCATCGCTCATTATCCAACATTTCTTTGACCGGGTTTGGGGTTTGCTTCTTTTTGGCCACCCCTTTATGTGCCCCATTAGTTCAAATTGATGGGCATAATCACATAAAGCAGCGATTTGCCGGCTTTTAACAAGGCGGGCTTATCGGCACTATCGATTTCCAGTACAAATTGTTCGTCATCGATTACTTTCAGCACATCACTTACAAAAGTCGGATTAAATCCAATTTCCACAGGCTCGCCGCTATAGTCCGCTTGCATTTGGATTTGTGAATCACCCGTTTCCGGTGCTCGGCACGAGAACACAATTTTGCTGGGCCCGATTGCAACCTTAATCCCTAGCGAGTCTTCGCTAGCCAGCAGTGACGCCCGCCGCACAGCACTTAATGTTGCTTCTGTTGAGAGTGTCACTTTATTTGTATAGTTCGTTGGAATAATGTCTTCATATTTTGGAAAACTTCCATCGACTAAATTTGAGCTTATCACTACATTGGCACATTTGATAAGCAATTGATTTTCCACCTGCGCTACCTGCACGGGCTCTTGGGGTTCTGCTGCAATTTTATCTACCAGCGCCATGGTTTTCGCCGGCACAATGGTTGCCGTTTTACCAAACGCCTCCTCTGCCGCTGTCAGCATTGCCTTGACCTGCACTAATCGTCTACCATCTGTTGCGATCAACTGCATTTTTTTTCCTTTAACTTCCCACAACACTCCGTTGAGCGCATAGCGGCTGCTTTCTTTAGCCGTAGCGAACAGGCTTTGTTTAATCGCCGTTTGTAATCTCCCCAGCGGGATCTCCAATTGCGTTTTCTGCGTAAACTCTGGAATTGCGGGAAACTGCTCAGCTGGTTGACAATAGATTGTAAAATGGCTATCGACTCCAACCAGTTCGCAACTTGTTTCGTCGGCGGTTAGGGTCAACACTTGCTCTGCACTTTCCCTGACGATCGCCGCCAATTTCGCTGCCGGCACCACCACTTGCCCCGGCTCTTTAACCTCTACCTCTGTCACCACATAACTCACGGCCAGTTCCAAATCTGTTGCATAAAGCTCGATCTGTTTGCCAGCAGCCACAATTTTCACACATTGCAAAATCGGCTTAGGGCTTCGCGCCGGTACCACCTGAGTCATCACACCCAACACCTCCGCAAACGCTGCCCGATTAAATTGTATCTTCATCATATCACCTTACTTAAAATGGGGTTCCACACAGCATCAGTTTACCTCAACTCCATCCTTTTCTCAATGATTTTCCCCCACAATTTCCAATTAATCCCAATAATAATCTAATAACATTTTTCATCCTCCAGTTTTTGTATTTTGTTTTTCTAATAGGTTTTTAAAATATAATAGTAACTATCATATACCCCCCGTTTTTGTTACGTTTGCTTTCCCCCTTACTCCGAACACTATACCCTCTCGTCACTTACAGCGTAACCCGCCCTATTTATTTCTGGGGAAAACCTGTTACGACTCTTATACCCATCTTCCATTCTCTAACGTCCAATAAAATCAAGCCCCCCACTACTGTTACGTCCATCTTTTTGCCAACAACAGATCTCACAGTTTATCCACACTTTTTTATGCTATCCAATTGTTTCTGCGCTGATATAGCCGATCTCATTTTTCTGTTCTTTGACCATGATTTTTATGTGTATAGTGCTACCATATTTTGTGCCATTTGCTGGATTTTATCGCGCAACAACTTTGGCTTTTGCACAACCACCTGATCGCCATAGCCGAGAATCCACCAGAGGATTTCACCGATACCATCAACTCGAAATTCGATAGTTGCCGAATTATCCTCATTAAACAGAGCTTTTTGTGTGCTATGCCATTGCACTTCCGTCACATTTTTTGCCACCTTTGGCGAAAACAATAACGACACATGATATAACCTGCCTTCGGGAATCATCGACCATGCCCTGCCGAGATATTCATAAGGATCAAACCGCTTGTTCTGCACGAAACATTTTTCCAGCAGCTGTATCTGCTCTATGCGACTGAGCTTAAACGTTCTAAGCGTTTTATGTTGGCTCGACAAACCGATCACATACCATGCTCGGTTATTATATAATAAATGATATGGGCATAGCTCAAGTGTGATCGTTTGCCCTTCGAACAACGATTGATACTGTATCACTGTGCGGCGTTTTTTGCTAACAGCCTCTTGTAAACATTGAAACACTGGTGTTAGCTGTTTATTAACCGTTTGTGCCGAAGTTTTGGTCGAGACATTTTGTAGTGTTTGCCTGCAATATTTTCTCAATTTTATTGGCAAATTATTTTCTATTTTCATGGCCGCCAAAATCGCTGCCTGCTTAAATGGAAGTTGCACATGTTTAGCCGTATTATGTACTAACAGCAAGAGGCTCATCGCTTCTTTCATTGTCAAATCGAGCGGCGGCAGGAAAAATTCCGGATCGAGTACATATCCATTCGTTTTGTTATCAAAAGAATACGGCACGCCTATTTTGTGCAGGTCGTCTAGATCTCGAAAGATGGTTCTTCTGCTAGTTTGAAACATTTCCGCTAATTTATCAGCCGAATAGCTTTGGTTTGATTGGAGCGTTGTTAAAATTTTCATCACTCGCTGTATTTTGGTTGATTTCACGGGCATCGCCTTATATTACAGGAAGAGCCATTTCTGCTTACCAATTACTGATATTATAGGCCTGAAAAGCAATTTCGTCAAGACCAATTGGCTCGTCCGGCCTCAGTCCCAATAGTTCGTGATTGACAATTAGCCCCTGCCTTGCTATAATCGACAGTTTAGAACAGCCGAAAAGGGTCATGCGTTTCAAGGAAGAAGCCGTAAAACTTAAGTTGTCCGAAAAAGTTGATTTGCTTTGTTCTTTGATTTTTGAGGTTTAGACGATGAAAACAGTTACCACTATTATTTTATCAGCACTGCTTATATCACTGTCAGTTTGTCATATAGGCTGCGGCCAGCAGGGTGAGACAACCGCCGAAGGCCATCGCCGTCATAAGCGTAATGTTCGGCTCAATCAGGAAGCGATGCAGCACGATATCGATGTTTTATTGATGTCCGACAAGCCGTCTAAGCTTTCGCCTCGTCACATCAGATAAGGGACTTACAACAACAATCATCTAAGGCGGCATAATTGGTTTAGGGCTATGGCGGGTTTGTTTTCAGCCTTTTGGGCGAAGCGCAAAATTAACAGACAAAGGGATTTGGTTTGTGGGTTCGATTTTAGACTATTTATTTGTTCGTATTGCCAGCTATAATTTGCCGATGGTTGCGATTGAGTTGTTTTCGATTGGCTTTGTGGTATATTGGCTGGTCGATTTTCTTGAGGGCACTCGCGGCGAGCGTCTTTTTCGCGGTGTGATGTTTGTATTATTAGCTGGCGTTGTGGTTTTGAATTTGATAGTTCATCGTTTACAGGTTGAGCGTCTTCAATACCTTTACAAGGGTTTTTTACTTTCGGTTTTAATAGCAGCTGTTGCCGCTTTTCAGCCGGAGATTCGCCGCGCGTTGATGCGTATAGGCAAGACAGGTTTTCGCGAAGCCAAATCCTTTCAGCTTAATACTTTGGTTGAGCAGCTCATTTCTGCTTCTAAAGACCTGTCCGTTTCCCGTACAGGTGCAATAATTGTTTTGGAGCGTGAAATTGCTCTTGGAGAATTTGTGGAAACAGGCGTCCGTTTAAACGCTGAGGTTTCAGCCGCTTTGCTTAAAACAATTTTTTATCCCGGCAATCCTCTCCACGACATGGCAGTGATCATCACAGGCAACCGCATTATTTCAGCTCGCGTTCAGCTGCCCTTAGCTGAAGCCTCAGAAAAGCAGGGCATTCTTTTAGGTTCTCGCCATCGTGCTGCGATTGGCATAACAAATGAGTCTGACGCCTGTGTTGTGGTTGTCAGTGAAGAGACTGGCATTGTTTCGATTGCTTACAATGGCAATTTAATTCGTAATGTCACCGAGACTCAACTTCGTAAAAAGCTCATGGAGTTGATGACGGTCCTTAGCTAGGAACAAGTTCATGAAGATTCAATTGACTAAAATTAAACCGGGCAAGTTTTTATTGATAATCCTTTTAACCGTATTGATATGGGTCTGGGCTGATTTGGCTCAAGATGAACATATTAATCATTTTGCTACGCTGGTTTTTGATCGTTCGTCCAGTTCCAAATTATTGGTAACCGTTAAAGGCCGCCCCACTGTGGACGTTAAACTGTTTGTTTCGGGCCCTCATCAATCAATTTTGGAATTAAACCGAACCTTAAAAGACAGTCAGATCTTAACCTTTGATTTAGACATAAGTTCAGTTATTCAAAAAGCCGGAAACTACGATTTACCATTATTGTCATTATTACAGAAAGATGCCAGCTTTGCCCGCACAGGCCTAAAGATTCTGTCTTGCCAACCGTCATCGATTTCTATTGACGTTTCTGAGTTGGTTTTATCAAATTTAGCGATTCGCTGCACAGATTCGGACGACAACATTATAACCTCTGCTACCGTTGAGCCGGTTACAGTTGAGGCTTATATTCCCTCTGATTGGCCGGAATCTAAACAGTTTGCGACAGTGACTTTGACCTCTACCGAGCTATTGCAATCAAAACACCACCCAATAACAAAATCACCGACTGTTGAGTTTTCACCATTTGTTCATCGCACCCTTACTTCTAAAGTAAACGTTGTCGCCTTAGTTCAAAACTTACAGAGTTATACAATAGGCAACGCCACTGTTGGCTTGCTTTCGAGTGTAAATATGCACGGTAATTATAAAGTTGAGTTTGCCAATTCTGATCAGGTCATGGGTTCGATATCGATTCGCGCTTCAGCTGAGGCGACAGATGCCTATCGCAACCAGCGTTTTCAGGTAGTCCTTATGATTGACGACAAAGATAAAGACGCAGCCGGTATTATGATTACTCGGCCATTGCAGTATAATTTCCCTGATGAGTATTTGCGTCTCGATCAAATAGTGCTGAACCAGCAGCCGGTCATTGCCGAGTTCAAATTGGTTCCCATCGAGCCAGCCCAATAATTTATTTTGTGCTCCTTTTGGCTTTGCTTTTAATCTTGCTTGATCATATGTATATCTCGTTGCGGAAATGGTATTGAGATTTGGTTTTCGTCTAGCGTATTTTTAATTTTTTCAGTCAGGGCGAATTTAACATCCCAATAGTCAGCCGTTTTGACCCACGGCCGCACAACGAAATTGACACTGCTATCGGCCAGCTCCGCAACTGCGACAGTTGACGCTGGTTCGGCCAGCACTCTTTTTTCTTCTGTCAGGATTGTATTGAGAATTTGTTTGGTTTTTTTCAGGTCATCACCATATGACACTCCGATGGTCAGATCGATTCTTCTTGCGTTGTTGGCTGTATAGTTAACGATATTTCCATCTGTGACTTGGCTGTTTGGCACGATGATTTTCACATTGTCTGGCGAGTGCAGGATTGTATTAAACATTTGTATGCTTTGTACCGCCCCTGCTTGACCTGCCACCTTGATAAAATCTCCGCATTTAAATGGCTTAAAGACTATGAGCATGATTCCTGATGCGAAATTTCCTAGTGTTCCTTTGAGAGCAAACGCGATAGCCAGTCCTGCCGCACCTATGATAACAGCGAATGAAGCAGTATCTACTCCGAGTTTGTCCAGTGCCGCGATAACGACAGCCACCATCAGAGCCACATAGCTAAAATTTTCTGCAAAGTCGACGAGTGTTTGGTCAACTTTTGATTTGGTCATAATTCGCCCGATGATGTTTGAAATAATTTTAGCGGCCCATCGCCCGACCACGAAGATAACGATAGCGGCGACCACTTGTAACCCATAGGTTGTGATATATTCTGTGACAGTTTCTTTGATAGTTTCGAGATTCATCTTGTTCCTTTCTCTAGATCCACAAAATTTTCATCTGTTCATACTTTTTTGCATTGTGAGTGAGCGCCGTGACTAAGCCAGTGCCAGCATCATTTGTTAGCAGTACAATTATGTTTTCTTTTTTTGTTTTTTGCGATTAGCCAGTTGCTTAGCTTGTTGTTTTTGCAGCTTAGCCCAAGTGTCTTTTAGGGCCACTGTGCGATTAAACACGATTTTGTCCGAGCTACTGCTATCGGAATCAGCACAAAAATAACCTAATCGTTCAAATTGCCATCGACTAAAGGGCTCAGCTTTCGCCAACATCGCTTCAAGCTTGCAACCTGTCACAATTTTCATGGAATCAGGATTAAGATTAGCCGTAAAATCACCCTTGCCCTTTGTTTTGGTTGGGTTGGGGACAGTAAACAACGTATCGTACAGCCGCACCTCAGCATCGACAGCAGTTGCAGCGTCGACCCAGTGCAATGTCGCCTTAACCTTTCTGCCATCCGGCGAATCTCCCCCGCGAGTCGCAGGGTCATAGGTACAAATTAGCTCTATCACATTGCCATCAGCATCGTAAATCGCTTCCTTGCAGGTCACGAAATAGGCATAACGCAATCGCACTTCGCGACTCGGACTTAGGCGGTAAAACTTTTTGGTTGGCTCTTCCATAAAATCATCCCGCTCAATATATAAAACCTTTGAGAACGCCACTTTTCTCGTTCCGTCTGCTGGATTTTCGGGATTATTGATTGCCTCTAAATATTCAACTTTGTCATCTGGATAATTTTCAATTGTCACCTTCAGCGGGTTCAGCACTGCCATCGCGCGGAGACAGGTTTTATTCAAGTCCTGCCGCAGACAATGCTCTAGTAATGCCAAATCTATTGTGCTGACAAATTTAGCTACACCGATCGTGTCCAAAAAATTACGTATTGCCGCCGTACTATAACCTCGTCGCCTGAGTCCGCTCAAAGTTGGCAATCTCGGATCGTCCCAGCCAGTGACATGGTTTTCGTCCACAAGTTTCGCCAGCAAGCGTTTGCTCATTACTGTATAGGTCAAATTCAAACGGGCAAACTCGATTTGCTGCGGGTGACATACGCCGAGCGCGTTCAGGAACCAATCATATAATGGCCGATGATTCTCAAATTCCAGCGAGCAGAGCGAATGGGTTATGCCCTCGATAGAATCTTCGAGCCCGTGCGCCCAATCATACATCGGATAGATGCACCAATCGTCGCCCGATTGATGATGATCTGTATGGACTATGCGATACAAAACGGGATCTCGCATATTTAGGTTTGGGCTAGCCATATCGATTTTAGCTTTTAATGTTCGGGCGCCATCTTCGAATTCGCCAGCTTTCATTTGAGCAAACAAATCCAAAGATTCTTCGATAGTTCGATCGCGATACGGACTATTTTTGCCGGCGCTCGTCAAATTACCGCGATAAACTCGAGTTTCTTCCGCTGTCAGGTCGCAGACATAGGCCTTGCCGCTTTTGATCAGTTCGACAGCGTAATCATACATTTGGCCAAAATAGCTGGACGCAAAAAACACTCGTTCGCCAAAATCGCATCCTAGCCAGCGAACATCACGTTTGATTGCGTCAATATAGCTGTCATCTTCTTTGACTGGATTAGTATCATCAAATCGTAAATTAAACGTTCCGCCAAACTCTTTCGCTACCGAATAATTCAGATATATCGCTTTTGCATGGCCGATATGCAGATAGCCGTTTGGCTCTGGCGGAAATCGCGTAGCCACACAGCCGTCATTTTTGCCGGCTTTGACATCATCTGTAATAATCTGCCGTATAAAATCTAGGGGTTGCTTATCGTTTTTGGCTGAATCTGTCATGAAAGTTCCTAATCTAAATCCATATTTGGTTGCAGTATCGATTGTTACGTGATTTTATACATACTATATGCGGCTCACGCGACAGGCAACTAAAATTTTGTCAAAAGCCCAACTAAATTGCCGCCAAACAGGCCCTCCATGCTTGACAATATAGCTTATCTACCTTAAGCTAAAATCCGCAAAAAGAGTGAGAGATGAAACTACTGAAGGAATATCAATGGCTGAAACAATCGTAACTAGATTTGCCCCATCACCTACGGGATATCTGCACATTGGCGGAGCTAGGGTAGCCTTGTTTAATTGGTTGCTTGCCAAACATTTTGGCGGCGAATTTATCCTGCGGATTGAGGACACCGACACCAAGCGTAATACTCCCACTGCGACCAAACAGGTCATTGAAGATATTAAATGGCTCGGCCTCACTTACGATCAGGGCCCCGATGTCGGCGGGCCAAACGGACCCTATCAACAATCCGAGCGGCTGGCTATCTACCAAAAATATATTGACCAGCTTTTGGCAGAAGGCAAAGCCTATTATTGCTTTGATACTCAGGAAGATTTGCAAAAGAAGCGGCAGCTCGCCGAAAAGAATAAGACCTCGCTCATCTATCGCCAAGACCCGTCCGCATATCCGACAAAACAGCAGATGCAGCAAGCCAAAACCAGCGGGTTGCCAGTGACTGTTCGCTTTGCCATTGCCCAAGACAAACCCATCGTTATAAATGATATCGTCAGAGGACAAGTGACATTTAAGGCCGAAGAAATCGGCGACTTCATCATCCAAAAAAGTGACGGATTCCCAACTTATAATTTCGCAGTTGTGGTTGATGACGCTCTCATGAAGGTGACGCATGTCATTCGAGGTCAGGAACATTTGATGAATACGCCCGGTCAGCAGTTGCTCTGGCAGGGGCTGGGTTTTGGTCAGGTTCCGAAATATGCCCATGTTTCTGTCACGATCAGCTCTGGCGGCGGCAAGCTCTCTAAAAGAGAAAGGCCCAAAGCCTTAAAGCAAGCCATTGCTGTTAGACAAAAACAGGGGATTGATTTAGCCAAACTTGCAAAAGCCGGTAACGTTACGTTAAGTGACATCCAAGATTTTCTCGATGGCAAATCGACTTTGGATATAACTGCTGTGGAAGCGATTGCAGAATATATGAATATCCCTCTACCGGAAATCAATCTCATCGATTTCGCAAGAAGCGGCTATTTAAGAGAGGCTCTGATAAATTTCGTAGCTTTGTTGGGCTGGAATCCGGGCCATGATAAAGAAATAATGACTGTGGCTGAATTGGTAAAATGTTTCGATATTAAGCGATTAGCCAAATCCAACAGCCTTTTCGATAGAGCCAAACTGACAGCCTTTAATACTGAACAGATGAAATTGCTCTCGCCTGCGAATCTGCTGTCTCAATTTAAGTATTACCTTAGCTTGGGCGACTCGCCCGTCAAAAATGCCTCAGATGATATATTAGCTGACATTATAAAATTAAATGCGGGCGCAAAGACTTTTGCCCAGATGGAAATTAAGAGCCGGTTTGCTTTCATTTCAGATGATGACATAATATACGATGCCAAAGCTGTTAAGAAAGTTTTGCTAAAGGATAATGTCGCTCAAATTCTAACAGAGATCAAACAAGCTTTATCGACTATGTCAAATCCAACAGTTGACAAAATCGAGTTGTTGCTGCGAAATATGGCAGAGGAAAAACAATTGGGCTTAGGCAAGATAGCTCAACCTTTAAGGGTAGCTATTGCGGGCAACACTGTCAGCTTGCCGATTTTTAATGCTGTAATGATGATTGGTATCGACAGTACCATAACAAGAATCTACCAAGCCATTGGTCTAATCGAAAAGAACATAAACAAAGGAAACTAAATATGTCACTATTGGTTACAGGTTCTATAGGAATCGACACGGTCAAAACTCCGTTTGGCGTTAGCGAAAACTGTATTGGCGGCTCAGCTGTTTATTTCAGTATGTCAGCCAGCATTTTGGCCCCTGTCAGATTTGTCGGAGCGATTGGTGACGATTGCCCTTTCGATCTCAAACAGGCTTTTGTTGGCAAAGATGTTGATTTCACTGGACTGGAAGTTAGGAGCCAAAGCAAAACGTTCCGCTGGAAAGGTGCCTATGAAGACAGCATGAATACTGCTATCACGGAAAATGTTGAGTTGAATATTTTAGCCGAGCAGCCGCCTAAGGTTCCGAAAGAGTTTGCAGATAGTGACTATGTTTTTCTGGCCAACACTATGCCTAGCTTGCAGTCGGAGCTATTGTCTCAAATCGACAATCCCAAATTTGTTGCAGCTGACACGATGAACTGTTGGATCAGCAATCAAACAAGCGATCTTGAAGATCTAATGAAAAAGATTGATGCCTTGATTATCAATGATGCAGAAGCCGCTCAATTAGCCGATGAATATAACCTTATCAAGGCGGCCAAAAAGATTTTAACCATGGGCCCTTCGGTCGTCATTATCAAAAAGGGCGAATCGGGCTCTTTGATGTGTAATAATAAAAACCAGATGCTGATGCTGCCTGCTTTTCCAGCTGACGAGGTCAAGGATCCCACCGGAGCAGGCGACAGTTTCGCCGGCGCTTTTATGGGTTATATCGCCGCCAATGACAGCCTCGATTTTAACACGCTGAAAAAAGCGGTTGCCTATGGCACAGCCGCCGCCTCTTTTACCATTTCGGACTTTACGCTTGACGGCATAAATAAAACCACGAAACAAGACTTGGATGAGCGCATCGCCATATTAAAAACAATAACTGATTTTTAACAACAATTTGTAAAATTTGAAAAGATTGAGACTGCATGAGATGTTTTATCGCGATTGATATAAATGCGAAAATTAAAAAGCAAATTGAAGACATTTGCAGCGAGTTAAAAACTCAAATAAATGCCGATGACTTGAGATATGTTAATTGGGCGAACATAAAACAGACGCATGTAACGTTGAAATTTTTTCCGAAGATAAAAGATGATGTGATTTGTCCAATGCTGGCAGTCGTTGAGAAAGTGGCGAAAAAATATGAGCCTTTTCAAATGAAGCTTGAGAACCTTGGCTTTTTCGGCAATAAAAAAGCCAACACTATTTGGCTCGGCGCAAGTGACGAGGCGACAATGCTCTCAACAATACATGATGAACTTAATGATGAGTTTGGTCCTTTGGGATTGGCTGGGCCGAGAAGAAAATTTACAGCCCATGTGACATTAGCTAGGATAAAAAATTCGGCGGCGGCAAAATCGATTGCCGATATCGTCCGAGCTAAAAAAACAGATTATCAAACAAGCGAAATAACAGTAAATGAAATTAATGTTTATGAAAGTCAGCTAACCGAGACCGAAGCAATACACACCAACATCGCAAGTTTTAAATTAGCGTTGCTATAATGAACATAAAACAAATACGAATTAACGAAATAACGGCTAAATGTGGAGATGAAAATGGCTAAAAAAACAAAGAAAAGAGTCGTCGGTAAGGGTGCAAATCCGCTCGAGCAGGTAATCAACCAAATCGAGCAGGAATATGGACAAGGCTCAATCATGATGATGAGTGCGGAAAATCATGTGCAAATCGAAGGAATTAGAACGGGGGCACTGTCATTGGATTTAGCTCTTGGCGGACAGGGCGTTCCAAAGGGAAGAATCAACGAGCTTTATGGCCCGGAATCGTCAGGCAAAACCACGCTGGCATTGCATGTGATTGCCAGCTGTCAAAAAGAAGGCGGCGTAGCAGCTTTTATTGATGCCGAGCACGCTCTCGATCCGACATGGGCAAAAAAAATCGGCGTCGATGTTAATAATCTGCTAATTAGCCAACCGGATACGGGAGAACAGGCTCTGGAAATCGTCGAAATGCTCGTCAGAAGTAATGCCGTTGATTTGATAGTTATAGATTCTGTCGCAGCTCTTGTGCCAAAAGCGGAAATCGAAGGTGAAATGGGAGCCAGTCACGTTGGCCTTCAGGCGAGATTGATGAGCCAAGCGATGAGAAAACTCACGCCGCTCGTCGGCAAAAGTAAAACGAGTTTGATATTCATCAACCAAATCAGAATGAAGATAGGCGTTATGTTCGGCAGTCCTGAAACGACCACTGGCGGCCGCGCCCTGAAATTCTATAGCTCAGTTCGAATTGACGTTAGAAGAATCGCAACTATCAAAGACGGAACTACAGCTATAGGCAATCGAGTCAGAGCTAGAATCGTTAAAAACAAAGTGGCTCCGCCGTTTAGAGAATCGGAATTCGATATCATGTTCGGCGAAGGAATTAGCTATGAAGGCGATCTGCTCGATCTCGGCGTAGAGTGTAACGTCGTACAAAAAAGTGGAGCTTGGCTGAACTATGGCGAGCTTCGACTGGGACAGGGCAGAGAAAAATCCAAAGTATTTCTGAAAGAGAATCAAAAACTCTGCAAAGAAATCGAAGCCAAAATTATGGTCATAAAGGGTTGTGGCCAGTCGACAGCAAAAGCGGCCAAAGAAGCTAAAACAAGCTGAAAAAAATAGAACAGAAAAATTGCAGAAAGATTTATCCATGCTAAGCGTTAATGAAATCAGGAGCAGCTTTATTGAATTTTTCGAGGGCAAGGGACATAAATTTGTTCCATCGAGCCCTGTTGTTCCAAATGACGACAAAACATTATTGTTTACTAACGCTGGTATGAACCAGTTCAAGAATTTGTTTCTCGGCATAAGTAAGCCGGAATTTCCCCGAGCCGTTAATAGCCAAAAATGTATCAGGGCAGGCGGCAAACATAACGATCTTGAAGAGGTTGGATTGGATACCTATCATCACACTTTTTTTGAGATGCTTGGCAACTGGTCTTTTGGCGATTATTTTAAGAAAGAAGCGATCGATTGGTCTTGGGAGTTGTTGACTGAAGTTTGGAAAATGGACACTGACCGATTACATGCTACATATTTTGAGGGTGATGAATCAGACAACATTCCTCCTGATCTTGAGACCAAAAAATTATGGTCAAAATATCTGCCGGAGGGCAGAATTCATCCGGGAAACAAAAAAGACAATTTTTGGGAAATGGGTTCGACCGGACCATGCGGCCCTTGCAGTGAATTGCACTATGACGCCACAAAAAATAAATCCGGTGCGAATCTAATCAACAAGGACCACCCTGAGGTTATTGAGATTTGGAATCTGGTTTTTATGCAATATAATCGCTTAGAAGACAGTTCGCTTGTTCCGCTGCCAGCCAAACACGTTGATACTGGCGCAGGCCTTGAAAGGATCGCAAGATTTTTGCAGGGCAAAACATCTAATTACGACATTGATGTTTTTGTTAATTTAATCGGCGCGATTGAAAAGTTGTGCGGCAAAAAATATACGCGTTCGATGACAGACTTTGTTGACATTGCTTTTCGCGTTGTAGCAGATCATTTACGGACATTGGTTTTTGCTATTACAGATGGCGCGACGCCCTCGAATGAGTCCAGAGGCTATGTCATTCGCAGGATATTAAGACGCGCCTGTAGGTTCGGCAGACAGCTAGGCCAAACGCAGCCTTTCCTATATAAATTGGTTCCGGCGGTTGTGAATGAGATGGGCGAAGCGTTTGAAGAGATTGCCAAACGAGCCAGCTATGTGACAGATGTGATTAAAGCTGAAGAGCAGAGTTTTGGCAAGACGCTTGACAAGGGCATTGAAATTTTTGAGAAGGCGGCAAAAAAAGCGATCGGCGACAGCAACCAAATCAACGCTGAAGCTGCGTTCAAATTATATGATACGTTTGGTTTTCCATTGGATTTGACTGAGCTAATGGCGACAGAAAAAAAACTCACTGTTGATACCGATGGCTTTCAGCAGCTCATGGCCGAGCAAAAACAACGAGCCAGAAAATCTGCAAAAACCGTTGACCAAATAACCATTGCCAGTGATGTTGAATTGCCGGTGACTTTGGATGACGATAAATATACTACCGATGAAATCAAAACCAAAATTGTGGCTGGCATAAATGACAATCAGTTGCAATCAAGCGGTACATTTGAGAAGTCCAGTAAAGCTTCGCTGATTTTAGACAAGACTTGTTTCTATGCTGCCAGCGGCGGCCAAGTAGGCGATACTGGCCAGCTAAAATCTGCCGGCGGCATTTTCGAGGTTCAAACTACAACCAAGATTGCCGACAGCATTATCCATCACGGCATTGTTACAGACGGCACGATTTCTATCGGCGATGATGTCATTGCCACTGTTGACAGCGATATAGAGCTAACCAAGAAAAATCATACAGCCACTCATTTGCTGCAGGCGGCTCTGCAAAAAATTCTTGGCGAGGACGTTTCCCAAAAGGGCAGCTTGGTTTGCAAAGACTATTTGCGATTCGATTTCACTTGTCCGACAGCCTTGACTAAGGAACAAATTATTGCAGTTGAAAAAAAGGTTCAAGCCAATATCGATGCCAATCTTACTGTCACTTGTCAAGATATGCCAATTGCAAAGGCCAAGTCCGCTGGTGCGATAGCTTTGTTTGGCGAAAAATATGGCGATATTGTGCGAGTTGTGACAGTTAGCGACGATGATAAAGAACGAACGATTAGCAAAGAACTCTGCGGAGGCACTCACGTTGCGCATACCAACCAGATTAAACATATAAAAATTATCAAAGAGGAAAGTGTCTCAGCCGGCATCAGAAGAATCACAGCTTTGACCGGCGAATCTTTGGACGCATATTTTACAGACCAGTGCCAAATCGTAACCAATATTTCAAATATATTGAAAGTTCCATCCGACAAAATCGAGCCTCGCATAACCAAATTGATACAGGATAATAAAAAATTGACAAAGGAGCTCAAAGCATCAGCCAACAGCAAAGGTTCAAATGTTTTAAGTGACGTAAAAAAACTGCTGGATAGTTGCGATGAGATAGACGGCTCATCTATCATTTGTCACCAGCTCAAACAGGCAACTCTTGAACAGATTAGAGCGGCGATTGATATGTTAAAAACCAAAGCTGCTAGTTGCGCGGTGGTTTTGGCAGTCGAGGAAAATAATAAAGCGATAATTGCAGCTGGTGTAACCGATGACCTCGTCAAAAAAGGTCTTAAAGCCGGTGACATTGTAAAAACTATTGCTCCGATTATTTCTGGCGGCGGAGGCGGCAGGCCGCAGATGGCAGTTGCCACAGGCACAGATCCAGTTGGGATAAAGGACGCACTAGCTAAAGCTAAAGAAATCATAGGTGACAAATTGGCCAATTAAAAAATATGAGGAGGGTTTATTTTGAGGAACCAAATTTTAACTGCACCAATTCAGAATATACAATTAACATGTCTTACTATCATAATGGCGACAACAGCTTTGCTAGCAGGCTGCCAAGATAATCAAGCCAACAATAACGGCACGTTTCATTTTGTTTCAGAGGCTATGACAGATGTCAAACAATGGCCGAATCAGTTTGTCGGCGACGCCAAAGACACTTTTTTAGACAGAAATAATGCCACGCTGTTTGCTCTCGCCGGAGCCGCCAGTATTGCCATGCACAACAGCCGCGCTGACGACCGGATCACTTCCAATCGAAAAGAGCATCAAGTGTTCAAGGGTTTTGCCGATGAGAGTTTCAATATCATTGGCTACCCCGGCACCCATTTCGCAGCCACCGGCCTATGGTATGCCATCGCGGCCAATTCCGGCGACGAGTTCAACAAAGATAGAGCCATCGTGATGTTTCGCGCTTTGGCTTTGACTGGCATAACCACGCTATCCCTTAAAGCCATCAGACATAACGAAACCCCCAACGGCAAGAGTTGGGCATGGCCCAGCGGCCACACTTCCAGCTCATTTGCTGTTGCTGCCGTTTTGGACGAGTTTTATGGCCACGGCGTTGGCTACCCTGCTTATGCCGTAGCATCTTTGGTTGGTTTTCGTATGGTTGACAGCCGCGACCATTGGGCAAGTGACGTAGTGTTTGGTGCGGTCATTGGCTGGACAATCGGCCATACTGTTGCAGGCAACCATAAACAGTTGGAGATTGCCGGCTTTAAGGTTCAGCCCTATATGGGCACAATTGGCAGCCAGACTGGCATGGGCGCATTATTTGTAAAAAGATTCTAAGGACTTGTAAGCAAATTAGGTTTGTTTTGTTAAAATTATCATTGCAAGCTGTGCCAATTTTGGTTATGACAGGTGCCTTAGAAGACAACCACCACCAACTAACAGAGACATATTTATGGATTTTGATATTAAACCATCGGCAAGGTTCACAAAATTGCCGCCATATTTGTTTGGCAAATTGAACGCTTTGAAGTTAGCCAAGCGTCAAGACGGCGCAGACATTCTTGATTTAGGCATGGGCAACCCATCCGATCCAGCTCCCAAGCAGGTTATCGACAAACTTTGCGCAGCTGCCGCCGACTCCCGCAACCATAGATATAGCAACGTTCGCGGCATCCGAGCCTTGCGTGAAACAATCGCTCAAAAATACGCCAGAAACTGGCATGTCGATATCGATCCAGATACTGAGGCCGTAGCTTGTATTGGTTCTAAGGAGGGTTTTAGCCATTTGTGCTTAGCCCTGATAGGCCCGGGCGATACAGCCATTGTGCCTGATCCAGCTTTTCCGATCCACAATCATGCGATTGAGCTTGCAGGCGGCAACGTTGTCAGCATTCCGCTTGGTTGTGACGATAAGTTTCTCGATAGCATTGCCCATCAATGTGAAACAATGTCTTCAAGGCCCAAGGTGTTGATTTTGAATTTCCCTCATAATCCCACAGCCATGACTGTTGATGACGGCTTTTATGAGCGAGTGGTCGAGATGGCCAAAAAATTCGGCTTTGCGGTAATTAGTGATTTTGCTTATGGCGAGACCTGCTTTGATGGCTATAAGGCTCCGAGTTTTTTGTCAGCTAAAGGTGCTAAGGATGTCGGCGTTGAGTTTACGACCATGAGCAAGCAATATAGCATGGCCGGTTTTCGGATCGGCTTTGCCGCCGGTAATAAGCAGATGATCAATTACCTTGCTACTATCAAGGGCTATTATGATTACGGTATTTTTCAGGCCATCCAGCTTGCAGCTATTATTGCAATGAGGGATTGCGAGGATAATATCACCAAGCAGAATTTGATTTATCAATCTCGTCGCGATGTGGTTTGTGATGGCCTACGGGGTCTTGGCTGGGAATTAGAAACGCCAAGAGCTTCGATGTTCGTTTGGGCAAAAGTGCCGCAAGACCAATTAAATGGCAGAGGCACATTGGATTATGCAATGGATCTGATGGAAAAAGCGGAGGTTTCTGTCGCTCCCGGCAGAGGTTTTGGCTCTGGCGGCGAGGGCTATGTGCGTGTAGCGCTGGTTGAGAACGAGCAAAGACTTAAACAGGCCATCAGAAATATTAGTCGTTTTATCCAGAATAAACCTGTCAGAAAAGGTTTAGAATAAACTACCACGCCTTTACGGACATGGCATTGGTCGCTACGGGCTAAAGCCTTGTAGGCTTTGTCGAATATTACGAAGGAAAAATAAACCGCAACTCAGTCAAAAGCCTTGATTGCTGCTGACAATTTTCTGCGTAATGCAAAAAAAAACATGCTAATTTAATTTTTTTTAATTACTAAATAGTCCCATAAGAACATTTCTGGTCACCTTGTATCTTGAATTTTCACATTATCGGAACTGCCACATAATTACTTCTAAGAGCCTGTAGAAGCAAATTAGCTTGACCTGTCTATCTGAATATGGTCTAATTGGGCTGTCGAGTAGAGAGCAGGACAGTCGACAATCTTCACGCCCCTGACACGGAGGTTTGGGAAACAGGTCACGCCGACCGCGTTTGTAGTTAATGATTTCAAAAAAATGATGCTTCATAGCCGCGCCATCGGTGCGCGCTGTTTAGCCAATCGATTAAAAATGAAAAAGCTAATAAACTACCACGCCTTTGCAGACGTGGCAATTGGTCGCTACGGGCTAAAGCCTTGCAGGCTTTGTCGAGTATTACGAAGAAAAAATAAATCAAATGGATATGAGTGGGAAAGGTGAATTTAAGATGAAATTGACAAAACAGGCTATAATGTTTGCATTACTGATGGTTATCATTGGCGTTCAGACGGCTTCGGCGGCGTTGTATTTGCCGGACAGCAGTTGGGCGGAAAGCGTACACGACTGGCAGGGCACTAGAACATTTGTTCAAGGTGCTTTAACCGGCTACGTGGATTACACAGTTTACAAACAAGATTATATCGGTAACACAACTGAGGAAAACGCTTTTGTACAGAGCACAGACTTAACTGGTGATTACATATATGCTTATCAGATTTTCATGGACGCCAGTCAAGCCAATAGTGTTAAATATTTCCAGCTATTAACCTCAGAAAGCACCGCTTTAGCAAGTGCTTTTGCTGATGTTACAAGTATAGACGACAGTAATGATGGCGTTGATACTTTCGGCGCAGATTCCAATGGCAAATGGTACTTTGAAGGCGGCGCTCTTGTTGATGGCAAACATTCCTTCTTTTTGATGTTCAGTTCAGATGAAGGTCCTGTCGCCGGCAGATTTCAGCTTGCGACCCACGACTCTATTCCTGTAGGTGGTGACACGGAAGGACAAGTTCCAGAACCAGCAACAGTAGCAATGCTTGCTATTGGCGGCATGTCACTGATGAGAGCCAAAAGGAAAAAGCAATAAGGTAAGAACCAAACTCTTTAACCAAAATAAATCCTATTTCTTTTAACAGGTGGCGGGAAAATGAAAAGAATAGAAAAGAAAAATAACAAAATGAAATTGATGTTCGCAATGATAATGGTTTTGAGCATGACAATATCAGCCTACAGTAAAGACATGTCACTGATGCTTCAGCAAAGGCCGAATAACGGCGGCACTATAACGCCCGGAAACGGATTGCATAGCTTTGATAAAAACGAGCAGGTGACATTGACAGCTGTACCGAAACCGGGCTACCAATTTGTATATTGGCTCGGCGATGTGAGCGACACAACGACCAATAGCACTGTAGCTAATATGGATAGCCCAAAAATCATTGTAGCTGTCTTTGAAAAAGTGAAACACGAGCATTTGGGAATTTCTGAGATGTCCCCGACTCAACCTGCTCCGAGAATATTTGTCGGCTCAGATTATAGTCGTCAAGGCGGCGGCGGAGGAGGAGGCAAAAGACCTCATAAAAGAAGATATCCCTATACTGATCCGGAAGATCCGGAGGAGGATCCAAACTTTCCCGTATCGCCAGCGGTTCCGGAACCAGCGACAGGCTTGATGTTGACTTTGGGTTCACTGATGATGTGGAAAAAGAAGAATCGAACAAACAGACATACTAAACCGAATAAAAATACTGCTTAACATAATATGACGTCCCCCACCTCTGTATGCAATAGTCATACGGATTACTGAAAGACTGCTGAATCTGGATTCGGCGGTCTTTTTTTTTTGCTACAAAACTACACTCTAAACACTGCGACCACATTTTCGATATCAACGACAAACAGTCGATTATCCCCTTCAAAATCTACAGGTATTGCTCCTTTAGGATCGAACAGTACTTTGTCATATTGACAGAGCGGGATTTCTGGACAACTTTCGATTTCTGTTGAGATTGACACTATTCGCCCAGTTATTGTTGGAATTTCGATATTGTCCGGCAGCTTGATGCCGCCTTTGGTTTCTTTTTTGTCATCGTCTTTTCGGATTAACACTCGCAAGCCGATTGGCTCTACGATTTCGATTGGCGATGATCCTAATTCGTTGTTACCGATGTCACTCACCCTGCTATCCCTTAAATAGATTCAGTTTTTTTAGAGGCCGCAGCTTTTTTCGTTGCGGTTGCCTTTTTAGCTTTTTTAACTTTTTTTGCCTTCTTTGTTTTTTTCGCTTTTTTTCTGCCGAGCATAATATCAGCTTCTTCAAAGGTTTTAGGCGGCCATTTTCCTTCCTCTTGAAGTTGCTTTAAGTTATCCAATTGTTTCATACTGATAATGGTTCGACATCGCGGGAATTTATTGCAGCCCATAAAGGGTCCTCGCTTGCTTTGTCGAATAACCAGCTCACCTGTTTTGCATTTATAGCATTTGATTCCAGTTGGCTCAGGCGGAGGCTTTGGCGGCAGGACGTTGCCGTCTTTGTCGAGATTCAAGATTGTTTTGCAATCGGGATATCCGCTGCATCCCAAAAATTCACCAAATCGTCCTCTTTTATACATCATAGGTTTGTCACAATTTGGGCATTTGCTATCGCTTTCTTTTGGCTCGGTCATTTTTCCATCTCGATCGCACGGGCAGGCATAGGTACAGGTCGGATAATCTCCGCAGCTTAGAAAGCGGCCATTTTTGCCGAATCGATATACCATATCACTTTTGCAGTCGGGACATTTATATTCACTTGGCGTTGTTTCAGCCTTTGCGTGTTGCATCTGATCCATTGCTTTATCAAGATTTTCTTTGAACGGACCATAAAAATCTTTCAACACTCCGACCCAATCCAGATGTTGCTCTTCAATTTTGTCAAGCTCTTGTTCCATGTGACGCGTGAATGGAATATCCATTGTTTTCGGAAAGAATTCTCCCAGCTTGTCTGTCACCACTATGCCGAGATCGGTTGCAAAAAATTTGCGATCCAGCTGTTCGACATATCGCCTGTCCTGAATAGTGCTGATAATTGACGCATAGGTACTTGGTCTACCGATGCCCTCCTTTTCCAAAGCTTTGACCAATGATGCTTCGTTATATCGGGCAGGCGGCTTGGTAAAATGCTGTTGCGCTTCTAAGCTTATCGCCGCCATTGCTTGTCCGATTTCCAGAGACGGCAATTGTTGCTGAAGAGATGCCGTAGTCCAGACTCGACTAAATCCGTCGAAAACTAAGACTCTGCCGGACGTTTTATAGACACATTTGCCAGAGGTTGTATCAGCTGCAATCGCCAGTGTCGTGACATCCCACTTAGACGGTGACATTTGACTAGCCACAAAACGTCGCCAAATCAAATCATATAATTTATACTGCTCATCATTCAAATATTTAGCGATATCGGCAGGCGATAGATCGGCATCTGTTGGGTGAATTGCTTCGTGCGCTGCTTGGGCATTTGCTTTAGCCGCAAAAAAATTGGGCTTTGCCGGCAGATATTTTTCGCCGAAACTATTCTCAATATGATTACGAACATTAGCCAGCGATTCGCTTGACAAATGCGTGCTATCGGTCCTCATATAGGTTATGAGTCCTATCGATCCCATTGCTCCGAGTTCGATACCTTCGTATAATTGCTGAGCAATTCTCATTGTTCGTTTTGTTGCAAAGCCGAGCCTGTTAGCCGCCGCCTGTTGCAATGTCGATGTTGTAAATGGCGCCGCCGGCCGCGATGTCGATTGTTTTGTGGATATATCATCGATTGCAAAATCGGCATTAGCCAGCGATTTATAAATCGCAAGTGTTTGAGTTTCGTTTGTTTTTTCAAACTTTTCGCCAGCCACCGAATATAGCTCAGCCTTAAATGCTTGACGCTCGCCTAACCAGACCGATTGCTGAGCCAACGTTGGACTTTTATCTTTGTCAGATTTAGTTGCCATGAATTCTTGCCACATCTGGCTATGATCTGTCGACAAATCGCTGGTAAACACCGCCGGCATCAGCCAATACTCTTGCGGATCAAAAGCTGAAATCTGCCGTTCTTTGTCAACGACCATTTTGACCGCTACTGATTGCACTCTGCCTGCACTTAAACCTCGCGCAACTTTTTTCCATAAGAGCGGACTGATTTGGTAACCAACTATGCGATCGAGAATACGCCGAGCCTGCTGCGCCATCACTTTGTCAACGTTTAGCTTGCAGACATTTGCAAAAGCCTGTTCGATTGACGAACGCGTGATAGCATTAAAAACCACGCGATATGTCACCGACTCATCAAAATCGAGAATCTCTGATAAATGCCATGCGATGGCTTCCCCTTCTCGGTCAAGGTCAGTTGCCAGAAAGAGCTTATCACATTTTTTCGCGGCCGCTTTTAAGGATATTACTGTCCGCTTTTTCCCTGTCATGATGTCATAGGTTGGCGTGAAATCGTTCTCGATATCAACATTGATGCCCTTGCTCGGCAGATCTCTCACATGCCCCATCGAGGCTTTGACTATGAAATCATCTCCGAGATATTTATTGATTGTTTTCGCTTTAGCCGGCGATTCGACTATGACTAGACTTTTCTTTTTTGCCATAAATTAACGCACCTCAAAAATATTGCCGACTCTGCCTTAGCTGCCAAATCAGCTTTCAAACAGAAATCAGATGCAGGTAGGATATAAAACAATCGCCGCAATGTCAAGCATCTAAGCCTTTCAGGTCAGACGCTTCTTTTTCAGCAGTTGAATTAGTAGCGGCGCAAATTTTTCTACAGCCTTTGCTCGATGACTAATTTCATTTTTTTTTGTTGGCGGTAATTCAGCTGTTGTGCAGTCAAAATCTGTCACATAGAAAATTGGATCATAACCGAACCCGTTATCACCTATTACTTGTCGGGTAATTATTCCTTCGAGCACCCCTTTTGTTTCGATCAGCACTTGGTTGCTATCGGCCAACGTCAAATAACAGACAAACCGAGCGGTTCGTTTTTCGTCCGGCGTATCCTTTAATAAGTCTAAGACTTTATCGACGTTAGCGATATCCAGAGCATCTCTGTCTAGGTTCGGTTCATTAGAAAAGCGTGCAGAATGGATTCCGGGCTCGCCATTTAAGGCGTCCACACACAGCCCCGAGTCGTCAGCTATTGCCAAGCAGTTTGTTTGGCGGGCATAACCTATCGCTTTTTTGCGGCTATTTTCAGCGAAGCTATTCCCATCTTCTATGACTTCTGTGATATTGTCAAACTCAGCTAAATTTACAATTTGTGCGATATTGCTTAACAGCGATTGAAATTCTACGAGTTTTCCGGGATTGAAACTGGCGACAACTATTTTCGGCGAACTGGGCAACTCAGGTGACATTTGTGCCATAAAAAAATCTCCGTTATTGAAACTTGTTTATTTAAGTAATGTATGAAGCAGAGCTCGTTGGAAATGCAGTCGATTTTCAGCTTGCTCAAAAATCATAGAGTTTTTCGATTCGACAATCTCGTCTGATATTTCGAGTCCACGATAAGCCGGCAAACAGTGCATGATTTTTATTCCAGCTGGCGCTTTGCTGATCAAATTTGCGTCTAGAGTATAGCCGGCAAAATCCGCTATTCTTTTCTTCTTTTCTTCTTCCTGCCCCATACTGACCCAAGTATCTGTATAGACAACGTCAGCCTTTTCGATTGCCTTGACGGGGTCGGTCACTTGCACCACGCTGCCGGCTGCGATGGCATTAGCCTTTTCGATTGAGCCGTTATCCAAAAAATAACCTTCCGGCGACGCACAGATCAATTGCATACCAAACTTAGCACAAGCAAACGCCAGCGATCGAGTGACATTGTTGCCGTCACCGATATAGGCGATTTTTATGCCGTCGAGTTTTCCGATAGCCTCTTGTATTGTCAACAGATCCGCCATTGCTTGACAGGGATGCGACCAATCGGTCAAACCGTTGATGACGGGAATGTCCGCATATTTTGCCAGCTCTATTATTGTCTCGTGCGAATAGGTACGTGCCATAATTCCGTCAGCGTATCGACTTAATACTCGCGCGATATCTTTTGCCGGCTCTCGTTGGCCGATGATACCGATGTCTTCTGGCTTGGCATAGATTGCACTTCCTCCGAGATCTGTCATTGCGATTTGAAAACTCATTCGCGTTCTCAGGCTTTGCTTTTCAAAGAGCATGATGAGCGTTTTGCCCGCTAAGACCAAATCTCGCTTACCCGATTTGTACATAGCTTTGAGTTTTTCGCTAAGCTTTAATAGCTTTTGCAGCTGCTCTATTTCCGTTGTGTTTATCGATATAAAATCCTGCATTTTTCTTCCCTTGTTTGAATCAGTTACGTAAGCTCTGTTAACACTTCATCTACAATAGCGATCGCTTTATAGATCTGGTTTTTTGTCGTAATCATTGCCGGCATAAATCTCAGCACAGTTTCGTTGGTACAATTTATTCGTAAGCCTTTTTCCAAACAGCGGCTTACAATATCGGTGCCGGTCGTTGTCAGTTGCACCCCTATCATCATGCCAATTCCGCGCACGTGATCAATGATATGATGCTTGTCCTTGAGCTGGTTCAATTTCTGCTGGGTATAGGCTCCAACTTCTATGGCGTTAGCCAAGAGATTTTCTTGCTCGATAACCTCGATAGTTGCCAGAGACGCCGCACAGGCTAAAGCGTTTCCGCCGAACGTCGAAGCGTGCGTTCCGGGCACTAGAGCCTCAGCGATTTTGCTGGTTGCTATCATTGCTCCGATAGCTACTCCGCCGCCGAGCGATTTTGCCATAGTGACAATATCAGGCACGACATCGAAATGCTGATAGCCGAACCATTTTCCCGTTCTGCCCATTCCTGTTTGCACTTCGTCCAAGATCATGACTGCGCCGTTGGCATCGCATAAGCTGCGGATTTTGTGCATAAATTCTGCTGAGGCAACATTGATACCGCCTTCTCCTTGGATCGGCTCGATCATTACAGCCGCCACTTCGTCATCGAAACTAGCTTCCAATGCCTCGACATCGTTAAAAGGCACATATTCAAAACCTGGCAAAAGCGGCAAAATTCCTTTATGATATTTCGGCTGAGCCGTAGCTGTTATCGTCGCTAATGTTCTGCCGTGAAAGCTGCCTGTCGCAGTTATGAATTTATATTTTCCATTTTCTGTTGCCAGCCGCGCTAGCTTTAGGGCTGCTTCGTTGGCTTCTGCGCCGCTGTTGCAGAAGAAACATTTTCCGCCAAAACTTATTTCGCTTAGCTTTTTAGCGAGTTGTCCCTGCGGCTCGGAATAAAACGTATTATCGATATGCAGTAGTTCAGCCGCTTGTTTGTTAATAGCTTCGACTACGTGGTCGTGACAATGACCGATCCCGCTAACAGCCCAACCGGGGAACATATCCAAAATCTCGTTCCCTTCTGAATCGTAGAGCAAACAGCCCTTGCCTCGCACGATAACTTTTCTATCACGGTTATAATTAGCAATGACATAATCATCAAACAATTTGCGAATCTCTGCTGCGCCCATCTTTTTTTCCAATCTAATAAATTTTATGTACTAAAATTTCATTCACTTTTAACTAATTATCTCCGTGCCCATTCCTTTAATTATAGCAATCTTAAAAAACATCTGTTGCTTTATATTATGTTCATTATTAGGTGACAATCTCCGTGCCTATTCCTTTAATTATAGCAATCTTTAAAAACCATCTTGTATTAAAATTTCATTCACTGTTAGCTAATTATCTCTGTGCCTATTCCTTTATTGGTATAAATTTCTAGCAGTAGTGAATGCTCGAATCGGCCGTCGATGATATGTGCTTTTTTCGCTCCGCCGTCGATCGCTGTTAGGCAAGCCTCGACTTTTGGCAGCATTGCTCCGCTGATAACGCCTGACGCGATCATATCTTTTATTTGTTTTTCGTTAAGACTTGTCACCCAGCTGTCCGCATCATCGACATCGGTTCGGATTCCGTGCGTGTCTGACACCATGACCAATTTTTCCGCCGCCAGTTGCGCCGCCACCATACCAGCTGCCGTATCGGCGTTGACATTCAGCGAGTTGCCGCCGCCGTCTTTAGCGATTGGTGCTATGACTGGGATTGTCCGAGCTTGACAAAGCGTTTTCAACAATTCGGCATTGATTCCGGTGACTGTTCCGACTCGTCCGAGGTCGAGTTTTCTGCCGTCAGCGCCATCTAGTCGCAACAATTTTCCTTGTAATACGCAGCTGCTGAACGAATTGAGCGTCATCGCCTGACAGCCCAAATCTTGCAGTGTTTGACAGATCGGTTCGTTGAGTTTTTCCGCTAAGGTATGCTCGACGATGTTCAAGGTGACTTGGTCAGTATATCGCCGCCCCTGTACCCAGACAGGCTCAATTCCAGCTGTCGTCATAGCTGTTGTGATAGCCTTTCCGCCGCCGTGAACAATGACTGGATAAATCCCGACAGTTGCCATAAATGCAATATCTGTTAGCATTTTTCGGCCCAGCTCGGCATCATCTAAAACACTTCCGCCGAGTTTTACGACAACGATTTTTTTTCGGAATTGCCTGATATATTCCATCGCTTCGATTAGGGCGCTGGCTTTTTCGATTGCTTTTTTCATTTTATTTTACACTTTTCACAATTTCGCTCAGTAAAGACAAGCCAGCCATTTTAAGGTTACTTCAGGCAGTAGTCAAAGGTAAACTACCACGCCCTTACGGACGTGGCATTTGTCGCTACGGGCTAAAGCCCGTCCGACTTTGTCGGATGCTTCCATCTACACCCTTGCGGATGTAGTATTACGAAGGAAAAATAAAATTTAGGCAGCGAAACAATGATTTTCGTTGTTTTGTTGATTTAGAGCATTTTAAGATTTTGTGTATTGCAATTAAACTGCTCTAGCTTGTTCATTTGCGATTATTTATCATCATCTTCGTCCTCGATTGCCGCATATTCCAGCTGCCCTTCGTTTGGACAATCTAAGGAATCGCTTTTGCTATCACCTGTTTGATCGTCTTGGGCATATTCATAGCCGTTTGCTGCATCCATAGCTATTTGTCGCCGGGCATTTTTATATTCCGCCGCAGTCATCAAGACTTCGCGTGCTTGACTTCCTTTATATTCACCTAAGATGCCTGATGTTGCCATCGTTTCGATCATCCGGCTCGCTCTGGCATAGCCGACCGCCAATTTTCGCTGCAATAGCGACACGCTTCCGCGCTTACTGGTCAGCACGATTTCCACCGCTTTATCGAACAATTCGTCTTGCGGTATTGTGGACATATCAGTTTTACCCAGCTGTAAAAGTTCCGGATGATAGCTTGGCTCTGCCACATCTTTTAGATGTTTAATCACTCGGCGAACTTCGATATCATCGACGAATGCCCCTTGTGCTCGGATCAGGTCGCTTGTTCCGGGTTTTAGAAACAGCATATCTCCTTGCCCGAGCAGGGTTTCAGCTCCATTTTGGTCGAGTATGATTCTGCTATCCATTCTAGCTGCCACTCGGAACCCGATCCGAACAGGCATGTTCGATTTGATTAGCCCTGTGACCACTGTCGCTTGCGGCCGTTGTGTTGCGAGAACCAGATGAATTCCGACCGCTCGGCTCTTTTGCGCCAGCCGAACGATATACCCTTCAATATCTTTTGCCGCAGTCATCATCAAGTCCGCCAGCTCATCTATCACGATCACGATATATGGAATTCGTTTTGGTATTTGCGCTTTTTCGTCTTCTGATCCGGGACTGAAACGCTCATAAATTTCATCGACAGAGAGCTTATTATATTCCGCGATATTTTTGACTCTCGCTTCAGCCAGCAATGCGTACCGCTCATCCATTTTGACAGTTGCCCAGCTCAAAATTTGCACAGCCCGCTGAGTTTCGGTCACAATTGGTGCCATCAGGTGCGGCACATTACTAAACGCCGTCATTTCGACCATTTTCGGATCGACGAGGATCAGCTTCACTTCGTTTGGCCTTCTGGTCAGTAATATGCTCATTATGATACTATTGATACAGACACTTTTTCCAGAGCCAGTTGTTCCAGCGATCAGCATATGCGGCATCGCAGCCAGATCAGAAATCAACCCTGCTCCGGAGGAGTCCTTACCCAAAAATAGCGGTATTTGCATTTTTGACGGCTTATCTCCTGACGATTTCATAATATCTTTTATGCGGACAGTTTCTTTTCTGCTGTTCGGCACTTCGATACCTATCGTGTGCCTGCCCGGTAATGGCGCGACCACTCGCACGGCTCCGGCGCTTAAAGCTCTCGCAATATCATTTGCCAGCGAGCTGATTTGGCTAACTTTCACGCCAGCTCCCAGTTCGAGTTCGAACATCGTGACCACTGGCCCGCTATCGCTGCTGACAACGTTAGCGTTGATATTGAATTCCTTCAATAAATTTTCCAAAGCGTCAGCTTTTGCGCGCACCACCTTTTCCTGCCCGACCGCATAATCATATTCTGGTTCTGTTAGCAGATCCATCGATGGGAAAATATAATCTTTGTAGTCATTTGTCACAGGCATAGGCGAGGTTAATCGTCGCGATTTTCCCGCCGGATTAGTCTCAGCTATTTCGATGACTGCTTCCTCGTATTCGCCGTCATCTGTTTCATCGACATATTCATACTCGTCTTCGTTTGTGTCTTGGCTTTCTTGTTCGCCGGCCAGATGATTTTCCATCGCCACATCTCTATCCAGATGCAGTTTTACAGATCGCTCATTATCGTCAGTTAAGTTTTCAGATTTGGTAGAAAAAGACGGCCATAATCTTCGCAGACTAAGCTTTTGCCACAATTTGCTAACCGCGCGTCGCTTTTGCCAAGCCCCGACCCATGCAGGAGCTATCAGAGCCGCCGCTTTTATGCAGCCATGCCCGAAATATCGCAGCATCGCCATCACAACAACATCAGCCACCAAGATTAAGCCGACAAACCACGCCGCCATCAACAGGATAAATGTGCCCAATAGTGCAAAATGACTTTGCAGATATAAGATTGCCGCAACTCCCAAGATTCCGCCAGAGCCATGTGGAAAACTGAATTTCAGCTCTGGCCAAAAACAGTAATAACTGCTCGAAAATGCGACTGCCAGCAGAGTCAGCCCGCAGATACGTAACCAAAATTGATTGATATTTTGCCCGATGAGTTTGGCGATGCCAAACGTTATTGCAGCCGTTAAGATCACAAACACGCCCGGCCCCACATAGTACAGACTATAATATGCTAGAAAAGCCCCTACTGATCCGCACCAATTTTGGCTTGGATTATTATGCGGCGATACATAATCGCTTGGCCAGTCGCCGATATCAAATGACAAACAACTTATAAATAACATTAAACATCCAGCCAGAATCAGACATCCAGCCGCTATTTTTATGGATTTATGCTCTTTCAAAACCGCGTAGCTCCTTATTTTTATCTAAAGTCCTATAAAAACCTGACTAATAACAGTAACAGAAACCATTATATATCAGCTTATATCGGCCAGCAAACGTAATTGTCTGTAATATTACCTAAATTGAAAATATGCAATTTTTTCTGACTCTCTTGACAACCCGCTTCGATTTCGGTACAATTGAGACTTATGATAAAAGAGACAAAACAAATGACCAAGACCACCACAGCTACTGGCCCGGCCAGCCGGCACCGGTCTAGTCATTGACGAGATGAATCAATAAGACTAAATCGAAGCCGGATGCCGAAAACATCCGGTTTTTTTTTGAGCTAAAAATTGTAAAAATCGAGTAAAACTGTAAACAAGGAGTAAGCATTATGGCTTCAAATCTCAAGGTTGCAAAATTTGGCGGAAGTTCCTTAGCTGACGCCGTGATGATCAAAAAGGTGTGCAATATTATCACAAGTGACCCAGCAAGACGTCTGATAGTTGTTTCTGCTCCCGGCAAGCGGGACAAGGCGGACATCAAGGTCACCGATATGCTTATAGCTTGCGCCGATGCCATGCTCAAAACTGGCAATTCTGATAAAGAGTTAGAGTTGCTTGTTGCGCGTTTTGCTCAGATCGTAAAAGATTTGCAAATGCCCAGTGACATTGTTGCCATGATAGAGAAAGATTTACAGACTCGCCTTGCCGCAGATACTTCCGATCAGGGCGCGTTCATGGATTCTTTGAAGGCTGCAGGCGAAGACAATTGCGCGAAATTGATAGCCGCTTATTTGCAGTCGCAGGGAGTTGACGCCGCCTATGTTGACCCCAAAGATGTCGGCATGATTTTAAGTGATGAGCCGGGCAATGCTCAGGTTTTAGTGGAATCTTATGCTAAACTGAAGCAATCGTTATCTGGCAGAAAAGGCATTGTCATTTTTCCGGGCTTTTTTGGTTATACCAAACAGAATAAGCTGGTAACATTCCCTCGCGGCGGCTCTGACATTACTGGCGCTATTTTAGCGGCGGCCGCTTGTGCCGATCTTTACGAGAATTTCACTGACGTTGATTCTGTTTTTGCCGCCAACCCCAACATTATCGATTCTCCTGCGGCCATTGACGGCTTGACTTATCGTGAGATGCGGGAGCTGTCTTATGCTGGTTTTGGCGTATTCCATGCAGAGGCTTTAGCCCCTGTCGTTAAGGCTCAGATTCCGATATGTATCAAGAACACGAATAATCCTTTAGCGGTTGGCACTTTGATTTCCCAAACTCGCAAATTGGGCTCTAATCCCGCAGCCGGGATTGCCAGCGGCACAGGTTTTTGCAGTATCAATCTCAGCAAGTATATGATGAATAGGGAATTGGGTTTTGGCCGCCGATTATTACAGATTCTCGAAGAAGAGGGCCTGTCCTATGAGCACGCTCCATCTGGGATTGATGACATTTCTGTATTGCTGGATCAGCAGCAGTTGTCGGCGTCGAAGCAGTCTCACGTTCTTGCCCGCATCAAACAAGAATTACAGGTTGACGAGGTGACGATAGAGAAGGACATGGCTTTGATTATGGTGGTTGGCGAAGCGATGCGTCATCACGTTGGCACTGCGGTTCGTGCCACGAAATCGTTTGCGATTGCCGGCGTCAATTTAGAGATGATCAATCAGGGCGCTTCAGAGGTTAGCATGATGTTTGGTATTAAAGCCTGCGATACAGATGATGCTGTTAAGGGTTTATATGAGGAGTTTTTTGGCTAATGATTTATGGCCGCAGGCTTACAGCTTGCGGTCTTTGCTATGCCGTCGTGTAAACAATCTCAGCGGTATTTCTTCAAATCCCAGCAATTCTTTGAGTCTATTGGAGACATATTTCATATAATGTTGTTCGAACAGTTCAAGTTTGTTTACGAACATCAAGATAGTGACAGGATTCGAGGTAATTTGCGTAGCGTAATAGACTCTTGGCCATCCGACGACATTACGTTTTGCCGCGCCAGCTTTTTCTTGTCGAATAATCTCGAAAGCCTTATTTAGTGTAGCGGTTGAGACTCGACTGGTTGATAGCTTAAACAGTTCCCCGCATAGATCTAATACGCTTTGCATATTTTTACCATCTTTTGCTGTTGTGAAGGCTATTGGCACAGATTTCAATGCCGGCAGCATTTCGTCCAGATATTCTTCAAACTCTTCGGTAGTCGCTTTATCTTTAGCTAGGTCCCATTTATTTATGACTAAGATACAGGTTGTGTATTCTTCTTGAATAAATCGCGACAATTTTTTGTCTACTTGCGATATTGGTTCATTGGCATCGATCAAAAACAGCACTACGTCTGCTCTTGAGATTGATTTCGTTGCTCTTACATAGCTATAGAACTCGATATCTCCCTGTATTTTATTTTTTTTTCGGATTCCTGCCGTATCGATAACGACGATGGTCTTATCATCTTTTTCGATTCTCACATCGACAGCATCTCTGGTTGTTCCGGGTATTTCGCTAACGATCACTCGATTAGCTCCAGCCATAGCATTGACTAGCGTGCTTTTTCCAGCGTTTCTTTTGCCCACGATTGCTATATGCATGACTGGTTTGTTTGGCTCATCGCAGGGCAGGTTTTGTAATCGTTCTAGGACCATTTCTTGTAGAACGGTTTTGTTAAGATTGTTAGTTGCTGAAATGCAGATAAATTCTCCTAGCCCTAGCCGCTGAAATTCAGCCGCGGCGGGAAACATAGCAGCTGAATCCGCTTTGTTGGCAACTCCGATGACATTTAGGTTTTGTTTTCGCAGCATATTTGCGATTTTTTTATCTAGTACCGTTACTCCGTCTCTAATATCCACCATAAATAGCACTAAATCCGCAGTTGCCATAGCTTTAGCGATTTGATTTTCGATATGTTCGCTTAGTTCATCGGCATCTACTATTCCGTATCCTCCGGTATCGACTAGCTCGAAGAATTTTTCGTTACATTCGACAATAGTGCTGATTCTGTCACGCGTCACGCCAGCCGTTGGTTCAACGATACTGATTCTATGTCCTGCTATAGCATTTAGCAGGCTGCTTTTTCCGACATTTGGTCGGCCAATAATCGCTACAGTTGGTAACGCCATCAATAATAACCTTAATAAGTAACAATGAAGCAAATACTTCAAAACGGCGGATTATAGCAAATATTACGGAAAGATTCAACCCTGTCATATTTAGAGTCGTTTAATTTTTGTTTGTCATTGCGAAGAAGGCCGTAGGCCGCCT
>CBDUWP010000006.1:0-27975 GCA_965370955.1 uncultured bacterium
CACGACAAATCGGAATTTTGTCGGACGAATGGGCAGTCCTAAAAGCGAAGTATATTTGGCTAGCCCGGCGACAGCTGCTGCAAGTGCGATAGCAGGTAAACTTGTCGATCCGAGAAACTATATGTAATAAGTGAAGGCCTGAATTTAAGTAAAGTAAAGAAGGAAAAAAATGGCAAAGGCACATGTATATAAAAAAGATCATATAAATACAGATGAAATCATACCAGCTAGATATCTCAATACCGATAATGAAGCGGAATTGGCGAAATGTTGTTTGGAGGATCTCGATAAGGATTTTGTGAAGAACATGACCGCAGGTGACATCATTGTAGCTGGCGAAGATTTTGGCTGCGGCTCATCGAGAGAACATGCCATCTGGGCGATTCGTGGGGCTAAGGTTCAGACTGTGATTGCTAAAACGTTTGCCAGAATTTTTTATCGCAATGCAATAAATTGCGGTTTTTATCTGATTGAACTTGACAAGACATATGAACAAATTTCAAATGGCGATGAGCTCGAGATTGATTATAAAAATGGCATCATCGATAATAAAACGACTAATCAGAAAATATCGTTTAAGCCATTGCCTGATTTTGCAATAGAGATCATTGAAGATGGCGGATTGCTTAATCATATAGCAAAAAAAAAGTAGCTAATAGTAAAAGTTAACATTACGATTTAAGTGTTTGAAAAAAAAGGAGACATAAACGTGGCAAAGACATACAAGATTGCAGTAATGCCCGGTGACGGCACCGGCCCTGAGGTTACAGTTGAAGCTGTTAAGGTATTGAAGGTGGCTGCCGAAAAATTCGGCTTTGGACTGGATTTAACTGACTTTGATTTTGGCGGAGAAAGATATAAAAAAACCGGTGAAACCTTGCCGGACAGTGCTGTTGAAGAATTCAAAAAGTTTGATTCCATTTTGCTTGGCGCAATAGGACATCCTGATGTTGCTCCCGGTATCTTGGAAAAAGGCATTTTGCTGAAGGCACGTTTTGCACTCGATCAATATATCAATCTTCGTCCTGTTAGGCTTTTTCCCGGAGTTGAAACGCCACTAAAAGGCAAAGGGCCAGAGGAAATCGATTACGTTGTTGTTCGTGAAAATAGTGGCGATGCCTATACCGGCGCAGGCGGAGTTTCCATGAAGGATACTGCTAATGAAGTGGTTATCCAAAGTGCAGTCTATAGCCGTTTCCAAGTCGATAGATGCTTGAAATATGCTTTTGATTATGCGGAAAAACATGGCAAAAAGGCTCGCGGTAAAGGCAAAGAAAATACGCTGGCTCTGTGCGGAAAAACAAATGTGCTGACATATCTATACGATTTGTGGGAAAGAGCATTTCACGAAATGGGCGACAAGGATTATGCCGATATTCGCAGAGATTATTATCATGTCGATGCTACCTGTATGTGGATGGTCAAAAACCCTGAATGGTTCGATGTTATCGTGACAGGTAATATGTTTGGTGACATCATAACCGATTTGGGGGCTATTACGCAAGGTGGAATGGGTATCGCAGCTGGCGGTAATATCAATCCAGAAGGCGTTAGTATGTTTGAGCCGATCGGTGGAAGTGCTCCAAAATATACAGGTCAAGGCGTAATCAATCCGCTAGCAGCTATATGTTCGGCACAAATGATGCTTGAAATTCTCGGCGAAGAAGCTGCCGCCGAAGCTATCGATAAAGCGGTTAGATTTATTACAGCTAATAAGCTTGAGGGTTTGCAGGCTGGCCGCATGGGCTACTCGACCAGTGAAGTTGGTGATTTAGTGGCTGAGCAGATTGTCTAAATTGTGCCATAACTTAGTGTTTTTAAGAGCCGCTGGTTTTGTGACTGGCGGCTTTTTTTTAATATTTGGATTGAGGATTGAAATATGGAATGTAAAAAAGAGAAGAATCTTGAATTTTGTAATTGTTCTTATCAGGGTTGCCCGAGAAAGGGTTTGTGTTGTGAGTGTTTGCAGTATCATCTGAAAAATGAGCAGCTGCCGGCTTGTTGTTTTCCTGACGATGTCGAAAAAACATATGACAGAAGTTTTGCCGCATTTGCCAAGGCGCATAATCTTTAAAAATAAAAAATTGATGCCGTGACTATTCGTCCATAGCTTCAAGAGTGGCAATCATTTGATATTGTTTTAACTCGATTGCTTTGATACGTATGGTTTTGTCCGCTATCTTAAAAACAGGATCGAAGGGTTTGTTATATAATAGTGAATCCATTATGTTTAGTTGCAATATTTTATTGATTTCTGTTTCGAGAGGTTGCTTGCTTTGTTGCTTTTTATGAATTGCCTTAGCGACAATACGAGCTATAGTGCTGACATTTAACGCTCCGATAGTGACTTTGGTGGCGGAAAGACTCATCATTTGATTTTTGCCGATAGAAGAGCTGCCGACAACGGTGACAATGCTTTCGATATTATTATAAATGATTTTGTCAATAAGGATTATTTTGCCCGGCGTAAAGAAAACTTGAGGGCATTGAAAAGTAAAATGACCACTTATTCTTGGCCAACCGGCTTGGGCGATGACATCATTGATTCCAGCTTGATCAATCACCAGATTGAATTGACCGCCTTTTTGGATCCCATTATAAAACTGCGGCGACAAATGATGCGTCAAATATTTACAGACTTCGTTACTGTCGGCAGGTGGCTTTGAAGGGCTGTAGCAATCGGGTATATAGAGTAGAAGGGCAGCTAACAGTCCTGTCAAAGCAGCTATTACTAGGATTGTTTTGATACATTTATTTAGCAGGCCTGTTTTTTTATGGGTTTGTTTTTTTGTATTCTGTGTCAATTCCAGATATCCTTATCTTAGTCAATAGTTGGCGAAAATCGTCTTGCTCTAAATCGCTAAAGAGATTATACTGGCGGTTTGGATTAAGGTAAAGATTTCTCTCTAAATAGACAAGCATAACTGAAAGGATAGACTACATGGCTAGCCATTTTGCCGACAGGCTCTACGAAGCGGTAAAAACCAAAAAAACATCTCTGATTGTTGGAATCGATCCAACTTATGAAAGATTGCCTGCCATCATCAAAAACCATAGCCAGATGAATGACAGCCAAGATGCGGCGGCAGCTGTTGACGCCATTTTTGATTTTTGTGTGCAAACGCTGCGAATTGTGGCGCCTTATGTGCCAGCTGTTAAGATAAATATAGCCTATTTTGAAAAATATTTGTCAGAGGGAATTGAAACTTATTATTCACTGATATCTGAGGCTAACGAGTTAGGCTTGGAGGTTATCGGTGATGTTAAGCGCGGCGATATTGGCCATACTGCAAAGGAATATGCTTTGGCTCATTTGCAAAATTCTGAATTAGTTGGACTCGAAGACACTTTGGCTCCAGATGCGATAACGGTTAACGGTTTTGCCGGCACAGATGGCATTGAGCCGTTTGCTGAAGTGGCTGACGAGCAGGGTAAGGGGATTTTTGTTTGGGTACGTGGATCGAATCCGTCATCGGCCGAGTTGCAGGATTTTGCCGATAGCGATGGGGTTAAAATGTATGAAAAGCTCGCTGAAGTGGTTAACGACATAGCTACACAAAATGGTAGAATAGCTGATTGTGGTTATAGTAATATTGGAATGGTAGTTGGCGGGACATCGCCAGAAATTACAGCACAATTGCGAAAGCAATATGAGAATATATGGTTTTTAGTACCGGGTTTTGGCTCACAAGGAGCCAGTGCCGCAGATTGTGTTAAATTTTGTAAACTCGATGGCAGCGGTGCTTTGATAAGTGCCTCAAGGTCTATCCTATATGCGTATGAAAAACCAGAGTACAAGCAAAAGTTTGGCGACGATTGGAAGTCTTGCATTCAGCAAGCGGTGGCTGATGCAAAGGTCTGTTTAGCTGAAGCAATGCAAACTTTGCTTTAGGGACAGGAGCAACGATCAGAAATTTTTGTTTAGATTTTAGATTTTGATAGTTGCTGCAGGTGTTTAGTGTCTATGGGGGTTGGTTAGTTTTTAGATGATGGAGTTCATCATAGCCAGAAGCCAAGAGCAATTTGAGAAAAAAGATAGCGGGCTTTTGGTGCGTGCGCCCGCTAAAATCAATCTGTCGCTTGTCATTACCGGCAAACGACCAGATGGTTTTCACAATATTGAAACCATTATGGCCAAGATTGATTATTATGACGAAATTTTCATCGAACCATCTGACAAAGATACAATAGATGTTACTTGCGATGGGGCTTATTGGGTTCCTTCGGGAAGTGACAATTTAATTTATAAAGCAGCCGACT
The DNA here is from genome assembly GCA_965370955.1 of uncultured bacterium. GTDB lineage: Bacteria > Planctomycetota > Phycisphaerae > Sedimentisphaerales > Anaerobacaceae > CBDUWP01. The sequence continues at coordinate 4,261 of CBDUWP010000006.1, forward strand.
TATTATTTAAGCGAGTCAGTGTTTCTGCTGGTGTGAAAATTAGATTAACCAAAAATATTCCGGCAGGAAGCGGGTTGGGATCGGGAAGCAGTGACGCGGCAGCAACTCTTGTTGGATTGAATAAGTTCATGTCACTTGGCTGCAGCAACGAAACATTGCATGAGTTAGCAGCAGCTATCGGTAGTGATGTCCCGTTCTTTTTGGGGCCGCCTTTGGCTTATTGTACAGGGAGAGGCGAAAAAATTGAAAAAATTGAAAAAATATTCGATTTTTCATGTATCCTTTTGATGCCGGATGTAAATAGCTCTACAGCAAGTGTTTACGGGAATTATTGTCATGATAAAACAGCTGCGGGACATCTTTCCAGTCAAATAAATTCTCTTTTAACAAAAAACAGAATTGATTTAATCGTTAAAATATGCGCCAATAACCTAGAGACAAGCAGCTTTGATTTGTATGAACAACTCATTAATTTAAAAAGTATATTTACGAAAATCGGTGCCGGACGAGTCTGCCTCAGTGGAAGTGGGAGTACTATGTTCTGTATCACCGTTGATAAAAGTAAAGATAATATAGAGAATTATCTGCGCGAACTGGGGGAACAAACCGGTTGCGATTGTTGCTTTGTGAGTAACAATCGATGGTGAAACTTTTTAGAGAGATGAGGATATGGAGATCAGCGAGGTAAAAGTTAAGTTAGTCAGCAATAAAGATGATAGGTTGAAAGCATTTTGTTCGGTGACAATGGACAATGAATTTGTGGTAAGGGACATCAAAATCATCGAAGGCTCCAATGGATATTTTGTAGCTATGCCTTCCAGAAAAATGAGCGACCACTGTGATGATTGTGGAGGAAAAAATCATTTAAGAGCTAAATTCTGCAATAATTGTGGCTCTAAGCTCATTGAAGACAGAGTGAAAACAGATATTAAGGGACGAATGAAATTGCATGCGGATATTGCCCATCCTATCAATGCCGATTGCCGAAAGAGGATTCAGGATTCGGTTACGGTAGCATTTAAGGAGGAGCTTAATCTATCTGAGGAAGATGGATATGTACCGACTATGCTAGACGAACCAGATGATGACGTTCCTGAAATTATTTGAGAGCAACTCTAAAGTAATTCGGTGATAACTTTGGGTGAGTGGTCTTGCGCTGTCCGATTTAAGCGATAGCCTATTTGATGTTTTGCTGTTTAAGAAAATACGCCCTAAGGAGTGAAGTTGTCCAAGACTTTTTCCAGTGCGGCGTCAAGCCTGTCATCTAAATTATACTTACTGTCGGTAAGCTTTCTACGCATGGAAATAACTTTTTTCTGGCTACCCTCTGGCAAGGAAGCTATTTTGTTTAGCACTTGTCCTAGCGGGGTGTTATTTATATTTTCAATTATTTGTTCCATGAGTATATCGTCATCAGCTTGTAATTGATTATCGATTAGATGGCGATCATCTTCTTCATTGATGAAAAATTCTTTTTCAAAGTTATTCATTCTACTTTATTACCTTAATCTTTCGTTGCCTACAGAACTAACAATCCATGTTTGTTTCCGAAAGCCATCCACTATATATTGTAGGTCCCATCATTCCTTTTAGGAACACAAACCCTTTTAACAGTATTGATATCGTCATAATGAAAAACAAAACTTTAGTAAAGTTTCCTTTTTATAAAATAGTTTGAAAATACTTTCTAGGCCGATAATAGGGCAAAAACAATAGTATCGTGTTGTTGCCATTTATTTTCACACGACATAGAACTGCCATTTTTTCTAAATTGCCAGTTCATTTATGTTTGACTGGGAGATTTAGGCTGTCCACAATATATAGTAGGTGGCTTTGGGGTTAATTATTGATATTTGAGCTAAAATACGTAAAATTTTATCTTTGGCTAGTTAAATCGTAACAAAATGCCCAAATGAGGTGAATGCGGATTTATTTTTTGCCAATATAGCCGGCTTCGATACAAAATTGGATAATATTTCGGCCTAAAGGAGCTGCATCGCTTGAGCCGTGTTGGCCTTTCTCTACCACAATTGCAATGGCGATCGAGTTGTAATCGCTATCTTCAGCAAATCCGGCAAACCATGCGTTGGCAGGTTTTTGCGTGGAGCCGGTTTTGCCATAAACTTTGACTTGTTGCTGATGGAAGTTGTTATAGGCAAAAGCTTCATAGGCAGTGCCGTTGTATTCATTTATAGCGGCGCTGAGACCATCCCGAACGGTGAGCAAACTGTTTTTGGAGATATCTAGGGTACGGCTGACGCTGGCAGCATTGGCACGTGAGTTGGGATCGATAAATAGTTTAGGGGGCATATACAACCCATCTCGGCTGATGGTGGCCATGATGTTTGCGGTTTGTAAAACGGTTACTCGCAGATTGCTTTGGCCGATGCCGAAGAATTTTTTGTCAACTTTTTTTATTGGCCCAATCGGGTTTGCTTTTGTTGGAATAGTTGACGAGATAAATCCCGGATATTGATGAAAGTTTCGTTTTATTTTACGTACTTTTTCATAAGGCGGCAATTGAAGACTTTTTTGGCCGAGCCCGAATTTTAATAGCCATTCTTGAAGGGTTTCAGAGGAAAGCCGGTTTGCCAATTTTGAAAAATAAATATTGCAACTGCCTCGCAAGGCATTTCTGCCGTTGTTGGCCCATTGATTGTCATGGCCTATTCGGTGTTGTCTGAAAATCCAACATTGCGGCCAGCCCTTAGGCGGAGCCTCCGAAGGACAGCTTATCACGGCATCAGGAGTGATCTTTTTTTCTTCAAGACCGGCAATCAAAATTAGAGGCTTTATTATCGATCCGGGTGGATAGAGCTTGTCTATAGCACGGTTGATCATAGGCGATGATTTATCATTGATAAGCTTGTTGTAATGTTCTCTTACCTGATTGAGATTGTAATTTGGAAGTGATACCATTGCTAAAATTTCGCCGTTGATAACATTTATAACTACTACTGAGATTGGCTTATCATTATTTTTGTTATTTTTGCTTCTTAGATAATCTTCAATTCTTTTTTGCAGTTTAATATCGATTGTTAATTTGACATTTTGGCCGAATTTTGCAGCGGTTTTTGCAGCTAGATTTTTATCGATATTATGAAACAGTTCGCCTCGGCAGCCGCGTAATATAGGTTCGCAAACATATTCTGTTCCGCTTCGTCCGCAAATGTCACCGGGCAAATATCTGGATAGTCGATTGTCTTTTAAGCGTTGAATATCTTCTGGTTGAGGCATTGAAATCCACCCAATCAGATGAGCCGCAATGTTTTTATATGGATACACACGAATGTTGCGAGGCAATATCTCAATGTCATCGATATCCATAAATTCCATTTGGGCATTAAACAGTGCATCATCTGTTTCCAACTGAACAATTGGATAGCTCTGGTATATTTCGGCAATATCCATAGCTGCGGTCAGTTGCAGTCTTTTGTCAGAAGATGGCACAGCTTCTTCAAAAGAAAATGAGCGAGGGGCATGGTTTTTCCAAGCTAAATGTTTTTTTAGGTTCCATATTTTTTGATTGATATTGTTTTGAATGTTATTTTCAACCTGTTGCTCGGTTTGGTTGGTGAATTTAGCAATTTTACGGATGGTTTTTTTTAGCAGTTGCTGTTTTTGCTGGATTTGCTTTTCGTGTACAGTTTGCTTAGCCGAATTTTGAATTTTATTGATTCGCTGATATTTAGCCTCAAGAAATTCAGGATATATATATCTAGTCAATATATACTTTATGTGAAGGTCAAACTGCACCTGATCGCCGGCGAGAATATTATTATGACGATCAAGAATTTGGCCGCGAGTGGTGTTTAGGCTTGTACGTTTGCCCATATTATATTTAATTTGGTCGATTTTTTTGACATAATCCGGTCGTTTGATTGTCTGGATGATTGTGAGATTGAAGATAATCACAGACAAAACGATTAGGCTTGAAATTATGAAGAATTTTATCTGTTTATTATGCATATCTAATGCGATACCCTATAGCCTAATCAGTTGTGATTATGTCGACGTATATTTTGGCCCATGAGCCAACGATACGGCAAAAACAAGAATGGGCCGACTACCGCTGAGTATATAGATACGAATAGGATTATGCTATAGATATTTTCATCGAAATGTTGACCCCTGATTTTTGTTAGAATTGCTGTGATGATTTTTACGGTCAAGCTGATTATCAATATGGCGGCAGCTTGATAGCCCATTTTTTTTATGGATAAAGCTTTATTAAGAAAACCGATTAGCGATCCCAATAAGCCGAAAGCGAGGGTTTGGCTTCCGATAAAGGTTCCGGCAGAAACATCAGCAACAAATCCAATAGCAAATGAACTAATGATAACCTCTTTGTTTTTATAGTAAATCGCAAAAAATATCATAGCGATCAAAAGTAGATCGGGTTTAATTTTATTTTCAGCACCTATTGCGATTATATCCAAAAGGCCAGTTTGAATTATTGCTAGGCCCATGACAAAAATAGTAAATCGAATCCATTGCATAGAAGTGTGTTTGCCTGTTGTCAACATAATCAATTGCCCCAATTTGCTAAAAAAGACTCATCCTAAAAAGCATAATTATTAGAGCTACTCTTTAGCTTTTTGATTGGATATTAAAACGCTAACAGTGCTGAGTTTTTCGATGTCGCAGGCTGGTGTAACTGTGATATCCCATAGAGTTGGATATTTGCTGTCTCTTTGGCAATTGCTGATTTTGCCCACAATCATTGGACTGTCGAGTTTGCCCGGTTGATGAGTTATTACTAACGAGCCGATCTTGACTTTGGTTTCTATTGGCACAAAATTTATTTTGGCTTTGCCGGAGCCTTTGCCGATCATTACCCGATTGATATCTGAATTTCCGATTTTCACCGGTATCTTACTGTTGATATCCGTTAGGGTCATAACTTTGGCTGTTCTTGCATTTGTTGAGACCACTTGGCCAATGACGCTGTTATTAGCTAATACGATTAAGCCATTTTTTATGCCGTCATTGCTGCCTCTGTTTATGATTATTTGACTGTTTGTATCGGAGGAGATAGTGACAATTTCGGCAATGACCAAACTGACACCTTCAAAGGGCATACGATCTCTAATACCGGTTAACTGCTCTATTTTTTCATGTTGAGCGTGAAGTTGTTGCTCGAGATAAACGATATAATTTTGATATTTTTCTTCCTGACTGTCAAGTTGATGAGTCTCACTTGTCACCGTCGAAGAAAGTGTGATGTTTCTGGTCTTTTCAAGAGGCCAACTAAACACCCTCGAGAAAACTAAATGGAACTTTCCCGTGATTTTTGCAGGTGCCAATAAAAGTATGATCCCAGCCAAGAAGCACCATACAAAAAGCATCATCCTTGAAACTTTAATTTGCTTATTTGCCATTTTTCATCAAAGCTATATCGCTATTATTCCCATCCGTAATCATTATGGTCCATTGTGTCTTTCCAGAGTTCGAGATTTTCCAGATAAACGCTAGTGCCTCTTGCGACAGCGCTTAAAGGATCCTCCACAACCTCGACATGCAGTCCTGTTGCGTTTGCTAATATGGTGTCGATACCTCGCAGAAGCGATCCGCCTCCGCAAATATGTATACCGTTATCGATGAGGTCTGCTGCCAGTTCAGGCTCGGCTTTTTCCAACGTGCTAGTGACAGTATTGATGATGGCCGCAAGTGGTTCGCGAAGAGCTTCTCTAATTTCTTCACTGGTAATGACTATCTTGCGAGGCAAGCCTGAGATGGTGTCTCTGCCGGCAATTTCCATTGTCAGCTCTTGTTCCAGCGGCGCTGCTGAACCGATTTGTATTTTGACTTTTTCCGCACGAGCTTCGCCGATTAAGAGATTGTAAGTTTTTTTGAGGTGACTGATGACAGCTTCATCCATATCATCACCGCCAACTCTGATTGATTCGCATGTGGCGATATCTGCAAGACTCATGATGGCGACCTCTGTTGTGCCGCCGCCAATATCAATAATCATTGAAGCTGTTGGCTCTGTGATTGGCAATCCCGATCCGATTCCTGCAGCCATCGGCTCATCGACCAAGTAAACCTTTCTTGCTCCAGCTCTTTCGGCGCTATCGATGACAGCACGTCGCTCGACAGCTGTTATGCCGCTTGGTACGGCGATTACAACTCTTGGGCTAACCAATCCGCCGCGACCATGCACCTTGCGAATAAAATAGCTGAGCATTGCTTCTGTGATTTCAAAGTCACTTATAACGCCGTCTTTGAGAGGTCGAATAGCACTGATGGAGCCGGGCGTTTTGCCGAGCATTTCGCGTGCGACCAGTCCCACAGCCTGACCATTATTTAAGACATGATTGGTACCACGCCTGACAGCAACCACTGAAGGCTCATTCAGGATTATGCCTTTGTCACGTACGCAAACCAGCGTACTGCATGTACCAAGGTCAATGCCCATGTCCATGCTGAACCAGCCTAAGATCGTATCAAGAAACACTTTTGACTCCCTTCAGAAAGATTATCACATCAATCCATTACAGAAACAATTGCGTCAAATACTCTGATGCAGTCACTCGTTGCAATGTGACTAACAGCCATTTACGGCAATCTGAAAATTTCATTATACTGAAAATAACATTTATATGTCACTAAAACAGCTGTAGCTAAAACAGTGGCAAATGCCAGTGCCACCAACGCTGTATATATGTTACTGGACGCTTTTTTATATTGAACATCACTCATGCGAAATCACCTTAAAAATTAGTTGACACATTATCATTTTTAAGCGGCAACTGTTGAACCAGCTGCAAAACGCCAACGGCTCTAGACGCATCGACATCTGTTATTTCTATATCACAGATGAATTCATCGGTACGAGTGACATGGAATTTCATTCCTGTTTTGACACCGTCAGCTTGACCGATTGATATACTTGCCATATTGTTTTTCAAATCAACAGCGATGATCTTGCCGAATAATTTGATATCTTCAAAGGAATCTTTTTTGTGACCTGCTTTTGTATCTGGAAGCTGCGTGACAGGCTTAGTTGCCATTGCCGTACTTTTACCAGCAGGGAAAAGATCTTTGCCTATTTTGTTTTGGAGATCCGTTTTTTCTTCGACTAATCGCTTCTTTTGGGCTTCTAGGGTTTCGATGATAGCTAGTTTCTCCAGCAGAGATTCTGAAGTTTCATCAAGTTGTTTTTGCATAGTGACCTTTTGGTTCATCAAGCCGTTTTTCTCTTGTATTGTTTTTTCGAGCAGTTGCTGTTGTTCGCTTGTTGTTGAAGAGAAATTTTTTGTCACGCTAGTCCAACTGCTGATTTGTTGTTCGAGTTTGGCTTTGCCTCTTTCCAATTCAGCATTTTGAATTTGGATAGTTTTTAGCTGGGTACTTGCGATGGCCAATTCTTTATTTAACTGGTTTTTCAGATTCAGCTTTTCTTTTTTGCTAAGATTCAATTGTTTCGACAATGACTCTTTAGCATCTTCGCTTTTGGAGAGCTTCTTTTTACAGGTTGTATATTTAGCTTTATAATCTTCGGTGTTTGCGGTATAGGTTACTACAATTCCGCAAAGAAAAATTGAAGACAACGTCAGTAGCACCACCAAAATTTTAGTAAGCGTGCTCAAAATCAGCTCCTTTCGACAGGCATCTTTTTGACGCCCAATCCTATCACAATTATAAATAAGCAATTAGCGATAAAGCCACAGTTTAATTTCATGACAATCACCAACGACTAGAAGCTCACAAAACCAGCCCCGCGAATATGCCAATTATCACATTAATATATCACAATCTGATACTGTAATTCTAGGTTTGAGGGGCTTAAAGTCAAGTTTTTTCTTGAGTTGCGATGATAAAAACCATGGTTTAAGTGAAATTGGATTTGTTTAATCGCTACAAACCGAAAATTATTTATTGATATTTGTTTTTTAAGCGTGCTGCCAGTGATGTGTTAGGGAAAAGGCAGTCAAAGAGTCAATGATTGATTTGGCTGTTTTTAGCTATTGTAGCCTCAATATTGATGACGCTGCCGCTAGTTGGATCTGTTTTGACTTGTCGGTCAACAATTTGGGCAAATATTTAGCTAGTTTTTTGTCGCCAATATTGCTGATTCCGATAGTGGCTAAGCGGTAGATTCTGTTTCTGGAATTATTGTCTAAAAAAGCTGTAAGCTTTTTCTTTTTAAAGACTTGAACGATAATATCTTCACCGCATTTGTCGCCTAGCTTGCCAAGCTGACCCGCAGCTGCCAACCTTACTTCCAGCACATTATCATCAAGCATTGTCAATAGGGCGTTTCTAGCTTTATTTGTGCCTAAGTTGCCCATCGATTCGACTCCTAGAACTCTGACATCAGCATAAATGCTTAAGAGCATAGTCCACAATTTTGGATAAATTTTTTCATCGCCAAGTTTGGCAATGGTTTCAGCTGCCTGTAGAGACACCTTAGTTTCCGTATCGTTAGCCGCTTTATACAGCATTTTGAGCGATTTTTTGTCACCGGCTTTGCCGAGCAACACAACAGCATTAGCTCTGGCAGATGGATCTTTGCTGGCTAGGCCTTTGCGAATATTGTTTATATATTTTTTTTCACCCAGAGCGAATAAACAGTAGCTGGCGGCTAATTTGATATTTTCATCTGGGTCTTTCAGGGATTTTTTAGCCTTTAGCCTCGCCGGCATGAATCTTTGATCGCCAATAGCTAAAAGAGCTGAATAGCGAACCGGCACAAAGGGATCATCTAGAAGGGTTTGGACTTTTGGCATCAGATTATTTAATCGGCAATCGGCTACGACTTCCGCGCTATTGGCTCTGATTCTCGGATCGCTATCGCTAAGAGCAGAAGAAATAATGTCAGCTGCTAATGTAGTGATTTTTTGCTTATTCATCTTGCCAAAGCTATGGCTAGTCATACAAATCAGCAAAATTGCCAGTATCGGCCAAATAGCACATTTTTTATACATACAAAAAATCCTTTTAATTATTTTAAGTTTTTTGCTTTGTCAGGTCGCAACAAGCCGAGTGAAACCGTCCCTAGCAAAAATAGCCTGAAAATATTAACTAACCATTGCCAGCTGAATCTACTGAAAAATGACGTTCTTGAATCAAATTGTATTTTGTCGACAAACCAGCCATCTTTGCCGGTTCGCTCAAAGGCTTTCTTCGGCAATGAACCGGCTAGATATCCATTTTTTATCCTGCCGGTCGAATCTATCAGGCAGCTGATTCCGCCGTTTACGCTTCTTAGTATCGGCAATCGATTCTCGACAGCCCTAAAAGCACAAATAACCGTGTGCTGAGCCAATTCGTTACTCGTTTTAACCGGCGTCTCCAAACTGTCATCATATCTGATATACCAGCCGTCATTGCTGATATTGACCAAAAAATCAATCTGTTTTTTGCCCCTGTCCTTACCGCAGCTTTTGACAGCAAATTTTTTGACAAGCGACGCCACTGTATCCTCATAACATATTAGTACGGCGAATTTGTGGGCTGAGTTTGTTTTTTTCTCTATGGCTGTGAAAATTGTATAGTTTTGGCCATAACCCATTGTGTCATCGTAATTATCTGGCGTGAAAATCTTCAGAAATTTGCCTAACCATGGGCAATTGTTTGTAAAGGGCAATACTTCGCCAAAAGGCACTAGATGGATTTTGTCATATTGAAGATGGCTTTTCGTGCCGTCTGGATTATATAAAAAGCAGCTGTTGAATTTTTTCATCATGCGAACCTGATTGTTAGGATCGATATGCGGTACGCCGCCTAACGCGCCTGCGATTATATAGGTGCCGCCGCCAGCGTGATTTTTTAGGATTTGATTAAAAAAATGATAGTCATGCCCCAAAGGTAACGCCCTTAAAATTCTTTCGTCTAGTACAGCGTTTACCATGCTTTCTGGCCAAGCAATGATTGTTGCTCCGGCATCTTTACAGGCGTTACTTTTTTTCAGCAGATTCGCCAATATTTTTATCGCATTATCATGTTCTGGATTGTCTTTTAACGATTGCTCGACACAGGGTTGAATGGCTCCGACAATTGGCCCATCGGTAGTGCTATTTGCGGTTTGGTTTATTCGCCAATTACCGTAAATAAACGTTAAAATCAGTATTGATGTCACTAGAGATATCTTGACTATATGTTTTTTTCTTATGTTGTTTTTAGGCGTTATTATTATATCTACAATTAGGCCATTGACCGCTGCCACTAAAAATGTAATCCCTTGATCACCGAAGATATCGGCGATTTGTATCAATGTGATATTACTGTATTGGCTGTGACCGAGATATTGCCATCTGAAACCGCCGAGCCCAAATCCCTGTAACGATTCGCAAGCCACTACTAAGATCGGCAGAACAATAAAAAGCGGCATATTTTTTAAACGACAAAATCTAACAGCCATCGCCAAAAGAGGCCACAAAAAAGCTAGACAAATACATAAGCTAATCCAGCCTATGGTTGTCGGATAATTAATCCAATAGAGATTCACAAGCCAGTACAGCAAGCCGACAATATAACTTGATATTATCAGTTTTTTCGTTTGAATTGTCGGTTTACATACGATCGCAAAGGGCAAAAGAGCGATCCATCCGAGCGGCCAGATATGTATCGGTTCGGCGATTACAGTGAGCATTAAGGCGGTTAGGCCAAAAGCTACCGTCATTCGTATGGCCGATTTACTGCGATCAGGTGAATTGCTTTTGCTCAATTGATTTCCTTTATCATTTTAGCTATTTCACTAATGTTATAGCTTGTGTCATTTAGTCGCAGGGCAAATTGTTTCGCAAAGAGTGACATTAAAAAAACGCTTTTGACGAGCTTGTTAGGTGGTGTGCCGAAATCTTTTAAGAGTCGTTGCAATTCAATTTTTTCAATAGGCAATAATTCTTTTTTTAGATTATTTAGCCTTTCTTTGCTCTTGGTGACATATTGCTGTGACATTTCGATTCCGCAATATTTTCGCCTTAGCATGATAGCAGCAGCCGTTGTTGTTCCCGATCCGCTAAATGGGTCTAATATACAGTCGTTTTTGTTGGAGCTGGCAGCTATAATTCTCATCAAAAGATTTGTCGGCATTTGGCATGGATGCCAGCTTGTTCTTTCTTTGAATGTTCCACATACTCTGGGAAAATCACTCCAGACATCGTCCGGCAATTTGCCGTTTGGATTCGCTCGTTTATCATTATATATAAGCTGACGATCAGAGGGTTGGCGAATAGCTTGATCGTTAAATGTGAAATTTGTTTTGTCGTTCACGAAATAAAAAATATGGGTATGACTTCTCGCAAATTTTTGCTTTGTTTGCTGACCAAAACTATAATGCCAGACGATCCAATTTCGCATTGTAAAGCCAAGCTGATCGGTTGCGATTATTTTGATATTAGCTGCGTATTCATCGCCGATAGCGATATAAAATGAGCCGTTTGGTTTTAGAACTTTTTCACAGGCAGTCATCCAGTCGATTGTCCAGTTGACGTAATTTTTGCTTTTGACTTTGTCGTGATATTTGTCGTATTTATAACCGATATTGAAGGGCGGATCAGCAAAAATCAAATCAGCGAATGGCTTTTCGACTTGATTCAATGTTTTGATACAGTCACCGCAAGTTATATCATTCATCAGAGATTTATTCATAGCGATATTTTATATAGATAGGCCATTTTAGCAAGCGGCAATTATTAGAGCCTGCCCTTAAAGTGATGGTCTCATAAAAAATGTGGTTTTGATTGTGTATTTCATGGTGTTTTTTTAATTTTACATCGTTGATTAGCCGATATCTACTTAATAACTTGTGGGGCTAGATTGTGGTCATTTAATTTGCAGTTTTATGTTTTAATTTGGATGGGTTTTTTCATGGACATTATTCCAGCTATTGATTTGATTGACGGCAAATGCGTCAGGCTTATTCAGGGCAATTACAATAAGAAGATAGATTACAATGATGATCCTGTTGCTCAAGCTGAGATTTTTGCGTCCAAAGGTGCTAAAAAATTGCATGTTGTTGATTTGGAAGGTGCTAAAACCGGCAAATCAGTCAATGCTGATGTGATTGGCAAGATTTCCGCAGTTGCTGGCCTTGAGGTTCAAGTTGGCGGTGGAATTCGCGATGAGCAAACGATACAGCAATTTTTGGATTTGGGCATAAGCAAAGTTATTATAGGCACTAAAGCTGTTGAGGATTTCCAGTGGTTTGCCAAGGTTACCGAAACGTTCAAAGGCCACGTGATATTAGGCCTAGATGGCAAGGGTGCTAATGTTGCGACTCACGGCTGGACCAAAAGTGACAGCCGTACATTGCTGGAATTTGCGATAGAGGCCTCAAAGTTACCGATTGAGGCGATTATTTATACTGACATATCGAAAGATGGGATGATGATTGGCCCTAATGTTGAAAAGACTCGCCGAATTGCTGATGCTGTTACTGTGCCGGTGATTGCCTCTGGCGGTGTTAATACGATTGAGGACATTGAGCAGTTGTCTATTTTCAGTTGTATTTCCGGCGTGATTGTTGGGCGTTCATTGTATGAGGGATCGCTAGATTTAGCTGACGCCATAGCTGTTGGCACTCGTGACGCTTAGCTTGAACTTAGCTCTTTTGTGTTTGATTTTTTTGTTTATGAATTGTCTTTTTATCCTTTTTTGTGTACAATGGAAACAGTTGTTCTTTGGCAAATGGATAAGGGGGCGACTGGCTTCGACCGGACGATAGACGGTCAAGTTGCATGTCCAGGACGTCGGTTGGCCTGGTTAATCATCCCGACACCTTAATTTTAATTGGCAACTCACAGTTGCGTATGGCTGCTTAAATAGTGGCCGGTTCTGTCAGATATTGCCTGCGTATTTGATAAGAGCCTCAGAAAGTAGGCTGCTGCTGAAAGGTTTTTCGGGCCTTAGGCAAAAGACTAATTCCGGGATAGCGGATTTAATAGCCTGTTGTTTGGCGATTTTTGACGTGAACTTTAAATAAGCAACTAAACATGTAGACGCTTGGTTTGACACGTTACGGGACGGGGGTTCGAATCCCCCCGCCTCCAGTCTTCATTCAGAGCAAAAGCGATGAGTGAAGACTGTCACGCCTTAGCTTTAGTGAAGGCGGACTTATTTTTGAACAGTTAAAAATGCTCTGAATTACGACTCGGCAAGCCAGAATGAAATTTTATTTTCTTAGTTCATAAGCATCCTGAAGTAAGGTTTTTATTATTTTAGCATTATCTTCGATATCTTTTCCTATTAGTCTAAATCGGTAACTTCCCCTTTGCTTATCATAATCTAAAGTGTCTAGGCTAGACGATGATATGAGTTCATCATATTCTTTAGATTGTGGAAGGTGTATCGCGAGCCTTAGGGCGTTTTTTTGTGGTCGGCAGGTTGCAAAGTTTAAAGGTTTGCCATCAACCCAGAACCCGATATACTGTTTATTGTAGCTTTGTTCTATGGGTGAAATAAATTCATTGGCTATGTTGAGTATTTTATCTGCTAATTCTGCAGTTTTAGGTGTACCTTTTTTCGTTTCCCAATAATTTCTGTCCGTTGGTTCACCAATTTCTTCATCTTCATCCAGATAGCCAAGACGGACAGTATCCAGAACTTTTGTAAAAAGCAATCCGATACCATCGGAAGTTTCTACAACAGAAACTTGCAGTGCTATAATAGGGATAAAACCATTAAATAAGCTTATAACATTCAAAAATCTACTTGTTATGTCCTCTGCAATAATGACAGCAGTATGGTCATATTGAGGGTATTTTTTTCGCTCGATATCCCAGTATTCTATGGTTCTAATTATATGTGATTCATCAACGGATCCGAGCTGTATTTCTACTTCATACCTATCATGTCCATCTGCTTCTTGAAGTAACAGGTCTAATCTTCCAGCTCTAAAATGCACTCTCTCGCGGTCTTTGACTACAACATCTCCTAAATTTAAAATTGAGGGATCTTCTACAATTACTTGATGCAGCCATCGCTCACTATATTTGGGGTGGTTTTTTAGACAGATAGTTTTGAGTTTGATATGAGGTAACATAGCAGATTTCTCCTTAAAAATTTCAATTTTATATAAATTGTTGTTTTATCTTATCGGTTTTTGGAGGCTTTGTATTTGATATGGAATGTTGTATTGGGCAGAAAAATGGCCAAAAATCCCAAAAATATAGAAAAATTCAAGAAAAAGGTTGCTAAAAGTGGTGGTAAGTGGTAACTTTTCCCTAAACCAAACTATTGAGTGGGAAAGATGCCATGCTTTTGTTAACAGGCGAATACGAACATGTGATTGATTCTAAGAGTCGGGTGCTGATCTCGAACAAGCTTAGAAGTCAGATTGATGTTGCCGAACATGGTAGTGATTTTTATCTTGTTCTCGGCGTTAATGGCATTTTGTGTCTCTATCCTGAAAAATATTTCGAGAAGATCATGCTCGCCGCCGCTCCTCAAGACAGTGCCCCAGATGAGGCTGTCGCTTTTGAGCGAATCAGCTTTGCTCTTGCAAGCAGGGTTGATCTCGACAATCAGGGCCGGCTGCTTATTAACGATCGGCTTCGCAAACGGGCAGGTCTCTTAAATAAAATCACCTTAGTCGGTGTAAGAGATCACGTCGAATTGTGGAACACCCAAAGTTGGCAGCAGTATATTGACGATCATATACCTCAATATCAAAAACAGATGGCTCAAGCTCGCCAGTCAGTTATGCAGAACGAAGCGAAACATTTATAAATTTAATAGATTAAGGCTAAAGGGCTATTTGCTCAAAAGCCTATTGATGGATTCTTAATGGAGTGAGAATGATTACTGAAAGAAATAGTTTCGATATTGTCAATCAAAGCCTGACAGGCCAGCGGGCAATTGATCAGAAAGCATTGGTTTCTTTGGATGTGCTATCTGAAAAATTGCAAAACCTCAAGGATTCAAATCCAATTTTCGCCAACATTGGCTTCTCTGATTACGTTAGTGATATCAGTGCTATGGCGAATGTTGTGCAGGTTTGATCTTTGGTTTTTTATTTTGGCTATAGTGGTGATTGATCAATTGTGACTGAATCCAATGTTGAACATGTGCCTGTTTTGGCTGAAACTTTGGGCCAATATGTCACCTTAGAAGGTGACGGAGTGATGGTGGACTGCACGGTGGGGCAGGGTGGACATAGCTCAATATTTAGCAAAAAATTGACAACAGAAGGAACGATTATTGGCATAGATTTTGATAAAAATTCGCTAAACTCCGCTCATTCAAAACTGAAAAATCTAAACTGTAAAGTTAAACTTATAAAAAGCAATTTTGCCGATATTAAAAACTGTCTCAAAATAGCCGAAATCGAAAAAGTCGATTTTATCCTGGCTGATCTGGGATTCTGCTCAGCTCAACTTGATGATAAAAAAATAGGACTAAGTTTTTCTGAAGATGCGCCGCTAGATATGAGAATAGACAAAAGCCTAAAGGTTACAGCAGCCGATATAATCAATGGCTTCGATGAAACAAAAATAGCCGATATTATCTATAAATATGGCGAAGATCGAGCGTCAAGACGAATTGCAAAATTTATCGTAAATTATCGACGTCAACAAAAAATTATGACAACAACGCAACTGGCAATGATAGTCTGTAAAGCCCTAGGACGCAGGCCGGTGAGCCGGTCGGCAAGCGGTAAAAAAAGGATACATCCGGCAACGAAAACCTTTCAGGCTTTGAGAATTGCCGTAAATGGTGAACTAGATAATCTGACAGCATTGCTAAACAGTGCCCCTGATGTTTTACGCACGGGCGGACAAATAGCTGTCATAAGCTTTCACAGCCTAGAAGATAGAATTGTTAAATATGATTTTAAGGAAAATAAAGCTGACGGTAAATATGAGATTATTACGAAAAAGCCACTAATACCATCAAGGCAAGAAATGATCCTCAATCGCAGAAGCAGAAGCGCTAAATTACGAATCGCTAAACGGATTTGAATGTGAATTGGAAAAAATTAGTCGAAGCGATAAACAGATTTGAATGTGAATTGGAAAAAATTAAAAGTGTTATTAAATTAGAAGTGTTATTAAAAAAGAAAACGGAGTTTTGCTATGACTTCTGATGCCAAAGTAGGACTATTACTGGGACTGGTTTTTATATTTGTTATCGCTTTTATAATAAATGGTTTGCCCGGCTTCAACGGAAGCACCGAACCAGCTCAAACAGGTAACAATCAATTAACACAAAGAATGGTCAAAGCCAGCGAAAGGCCTATCGTGCTAGGAGCGGCAGAACGAAAGTTCGATCAGCAAGCTAAAGCCAAACGAATTTACAGCAATAGATATCAACCTTCCGGAAAATCAAATAGAGCTGCTGTTAACCATATAGCTGCCAACGACAACGCAAAGCCAAATGTAAGGACAAGGACGACAAGGACGATTAGGCCTATCAATGATGCTGTAGGAGTACTGACTCAAGCGACAAAAAACCCAGATGGCTCAGTGCGGTTTGTAACTAATTTGCCGACCAAAATCAAAACCACTAATCAAAATGGTCAATCGCCTGCAATTTCACTTAATCAAACAGGCAGTATTGCTAAACGAATGAATCGGTATCAGAACAAATCTAAAATATATGTCGTAAAAAGTGGTGACAGTGTCGCTAGTATTGCTGTTAAATTCTATGGGCAAAAAAAAGGTAATAAACTAGCCACTATCAAAAAAATCGTTGCTGCTAATAAAAAATCAATCAAATCTGCTGATAAGATTTTTGTTGGCCAAAAACTTATAATGCCGTCATTAAGTGGTGATTTACAATCAAAGCCAAAGAATGTTTTTGCTGTTGTTTCTCGCCAGAAAAAAGCGATTAAAAGCCTTAAATATCGTAACTATGTCGTCAAAGATGGTGACAGCTTATGGCAGATCGCTCAACAGAAACTTGGCAATGGTTCCAGATATGTTGAAATTAGCAAACTGAATCGAAAAATAATCGCCGATGGTAATGAATTGACAATTGGCGATAAAATCAGATTGCCATTGAAATGATAGTTGCTAATTGTGAGAATTTGTTTTTATGAACTTTAGATTTATTTTTGTCGTTGTTTGTGTTATGGCCATGTTGTTTGTGACTGTGTATGTCCGCAGCAAATCAAATCATCTGCATTATGAGTTTTGCAAAATAACCTTAGAGCAAAATCGACTACGACAAGTTATCGCAAGCAAACAGTTGCGTTTGCAAAATTTGATCAATCCGGCTTCAGCATTGTGATCGCCAAAAGAAATCTTTGGGAACATTGAAATTGAGAATTGTTCGTTTGACAATCTTTTTCCTTTCGCTTTTGATTATGGTTTTTATTGGCTTAGCTGGTAGATGCGTGTATCTGCAGGTTTATCGAAGCGGCTATTACAAAAAACTATGTGAAAAACAGCAATATAAATATGTCACTAATGCGTCACAAAGAGGCGCTATCTTCGATAGGCAGCTGCGAGTCCTAGCTGCTAGTGAAAAATATTATATCATAAAAGCGGAACCGCGTATTATTTCTGATGCGAAAATATTGTCATCAAAACTGCAACCTGTACTAAATATGGGGGCTCATGAAATCTGCAAGATGATTTCGCAAAGTAAAAATCCCGGCTATGTAAAATTAGCCACAACAACAGATATTGATAAATGCGATCGGGCTAAGAAGATTTATGGAGTTGGTGTTGACACTTTATGGAAACGTGATTATCCATCAGGTCGATTATGTTCACATGTCGTGGGCTTTTCCAACAGCGAAGGTTTCGGACAAGATGGTATCGAAGCTAGCTACAATAAATGCCTGTCCGGAAGCGATGGCAAAGATGTTTTTCTGATGGATATCAAACGAAGGCCGATCCAGATTAAGCAAGTGAAGCAGATGACCGCAGACGGCAGAGGTGTTATTTTGACGATAGATTCAGCGATTCAAAAGATTACGCGGGATAGCTTAATGGCCCAGTATAAGGCGTATAATGCCGAAGCTGCGATGGCTGTTGTGGCTAATCCTAAAACAGGCGAGATTTTAGCGATGGTGTCACTGCCTGATTTTGATTCAGCTGGTATCACGAGTTTTGATCTTAAAAATACAATCAGAAATCGAACGATAACAGATCAGTTTGAGCCGGGTTCGATTATCAAACCTTTTACAGTGGCTATCGGGCTGGATGCTGAGGTTATCAATTATGACGAAAAAATATTTTGCGAAAATGGAAATTATCGTGGTAAGGGATTTGGCTCGATTGGCGAATATAAAAGGGGGTTTGGAAATTTAAGCATCGAAGAAATTTTGGTAAAGTCCAGCAATATTGGTGTGGCTAAAATTGGACAAAAGCTCGGGAAAAAGCGATTGTATCGCGGCCTGAAATTGTTTGGGTTTGGCGATAGAACTGGCCTCGATTTGCCCGGCGAACAAAGCGGCATCCTTCGCAATTGGTCTACATGGACAGGCTACAGTGTCACTCGTATTCCTTTTGGACATGAGATTACAGTGACCGCTATGCAAATGGTGCGAGCGTTTTGTATTTTGGCGAATGGCGGCTATTCGGTTAAACCCTATTTGGTTAAGGCGATAATCAATCCAGATGGAACGGTGGAAAAGGTTGCCGCCGCAACTCCGGATGTCGGCGTTGTCATCGATTCAGCGGTTGCAAAGCAGGTGGTGACAAAGGCTTTGGCGGCGGTTGTCAATGAGGGGACTGGCAGACGAGCCAAGCTCAAAAAATGGCAGGTGTTTGGCAAAACAGGTACAGCGAATATCGCATTAAAAGGCCAAAAAGGCTATTCTAAAGGTGATTATATAGCTTCTTTTTTATGCGGCGCTCCTGCCGAAGATCCAAAAATTGTTGTCCTAGTGTCAATTCGAAAGCCAGACAAAAGCCTAAAAAAAGGTTATACAGGCGGCGTGGTGGCTTCGCCTGTTGCGGCTGAGATTATCGAGCAGACGCTGAATTATCTTGAGAAAAATCCGCTTTGATTTGGGTTAATTGTTTGAAATGTCTAACATTGTTTTATGAGGAGTTGTGTCTTGAAAATTTTTTTATTGAATGCTGTTCAACCTAAATTTTTGGTGGTGGGAATTTTGCCGGTTTTGGTTGGTTCGGCTGTTGGCTTTAGTTGCTCTGGAACATTTGACTGGCTGCTGTTTTTGCTGTCGTTAATCGCGATGGCTTTTATACATGCCGGTTCAAATCTTAATAACGATTATTTTGACCATTTAAGTCGAGCTGATTGGGAGAATAGCAATCCTACAGAATTTTCTGGCGGAAGCAGATTTATTCAAGATGGCTTGCTTAGTCCAAAGGCGATTATTTTGATGTCACTTGTGCTTTATTGTTTTGGGGCGGCGGTTGGTGTTGTGATTTGCTTGATTACTCAGAGTGTATTTATTTTGAGTCTTGGAATTGTTGGCGTCTTGGGCGGTTTTTTTTATACGGCGAAACCTGTGCAGCTTTGTTATCGAGGGCTGGGTGAGATTTCAATCGCGTGCTTGTTTGGGATTTTGCCTGTTTGCGGAGCCTATTGGCTGCAATGCGATAACGTTGACCCGACGGTTATTTGGCCGGCAATAATTATGAGCGGACATGTTTTTTTGATAATCTTGATCAATGAATTTCCAGATTTTGATCCTGATACGAAAGTTGGAAAAAAAACATTGCTGGTTAAAATCGCTCCTAGCAAGTGCCTAGTGATTTATAAGCTGGTTGCGGTTAGTTGCTATGTTACAGCAGTAGTTGGCATGATATTTTGTGCTAGCGGATTTTTGTTTTCTGGGCTATTGTATCTGGCGACTGCGCCTGTTATGGTGCGGTTGCTAAAAAAGATTGAGGTTGAAAAATTGTTAAAGGCGGAAGACGTCAGCTCTAATCGCTTGACGATTATGCTGCATTCGCTGGCGGCGATTAGTTTGGTTGCTGGATTTTTGATAGAAGGTTTGGTTTAGGAATTTTATTTTGAATGTTACGTTTGCAAATGATTGGCAGGGCTTTTTTGAAAAGGCTGGATTTAACAGCTATGACGATTTTTTTAACTATGAAGCCGGAGTGACAGTTAATAAAAATCAGCGGCGGGATGTCACTATGATGACACTGGCTGTTGACGGATGCGAAAAAACATTTTTTATGAAACGATTCCATCGGCCATATTATAAAGATATGCTGCATGTTTATTTTCAGCTTGGTCGTTTTGCTTGTCAGGGGCAAGTCGAATGGGAAAATGCTCATCTGCTTTTGCGAAATGATGTCGATACCTATCGGCCTGCGTGTGTTGGAACTGATACGAAATGTGGATTGGAAAAGCGATCGTTTTTTATTACAGAAGAATTGAAAGGGCAGTGTTTTACCGACTATCTCGCAAAACATTGGCATGATATGTCCGATGATGATAAACAGAAAATGCTTGCGGAGATAGCGGCTGTCGTTCGGCGATTTCACGACGCAAATATCAATTTGCCGGATCTGTATATGTGGCATTTTTTCATAGAGGAGCTCGGTGATGGCGACTATAAATTTGCTGTTATTGATCTGCATCGGTTGAAAAGAAACGTGAAAAGTTTTAATCAAAAGCTGTGCAATCTCGGCAGGCTGTATCACAGCATGATCGATAAATATTTTACGGAAGAGATGAGAATCGAGATGTTGAAAGCTTATGCGGGGGACGATTGCGAATGGAATTTTGATAAAATGCTGAAAAGAGTCAGGTTCCACAGCTGGTATGTTTCGCTCAAGAGGAATCCTAAGCCGTATTAAACAATAGGTTTATGTCTGTTTTGAGGGTTTCGCATGAAAAAAGACAGCAGCAAAACGATTATTGGAAATAAAAAGCATGTCACGAGGATGTTGCGGTAACTGCCGGAAATGGCGTGGGCTTTACTGAATAGGACCGGGCCTATGGCGCTGGCGAAAACGAGAATGAACATCTTAACTCCGCTGATAGCACCGAGATGTTTGCGGCCGTAAAATCGAGGCCATGTCACGGTGTTTAAAATCGTAAACAAACCGCCAGTAATACCAGAGCCGGCAATGAAAAGCCAACGGCCAGTGACTGTTGAAAAATCTAAAACGCCAACAATGGCAAGCATGGATGACAACATCATCACAGCTAATATCCATTTGAGCTTGACGAAATCGCTGATGCGGCCAGCAATAATATTTGTGGCTATGGAAAAAATGGACATAGGTATGAAAATTGAAAAGGCAGTGTCCCTATCCAAGCCGGCCTCTCTGCAAATGTCGGTGATGTGGAAAATTATGGCGGTCAAAAGCATCGAATAGGTAGCCAAACCCAAATTTACCGACCAAAAGGGCAATGTCAACATGGCTTCATGGCGCGTAAATTGCTTATATATGTCGGGGACACGGGCGGTCATCTTGGCACGCCAAGTCGCGTCCGTAATGCCGTCCATTACCAAATCACACTGCTCAGGATTGTCGCGGTAAAATAACCAACCGATTACCAACATGCCAACGCCGGCAACTAAAGCCATTATCGTACAGGCGCCACGCCAACTATAAGTCTGTATCAAAAAATCGATTATCTTAGGGGCAATGTTAAAGCCAAATGATGTAAAAGCTCCGGAAATCGCAATCGCTATGCCACGACGATGATTGAACCACTTGTTCATCGTTACACGAGAAACCATCGTCATACAACCCTGACCAAAAAAACGTATCAATAAAAAACATACAGATATCGAAACAAATGCAATAACAGATGAGTCCAAATCAATAGGCAAAAAACGACTAGCATGTGCGAAAATGAATATGCTGAGCGTTAAGCCAATCGATGAAAAAACAATCATGACGCGGCCGCCAAAACGATCCAATGCAATGCCGGCAAATGGCAAAATTAAAGCACTAGAAATCGTGCCGACCATGTAGGCTGTGCTTAAACTCGTGCGGCTAAGGCCATAGGCAGCAATCAAATAGTCAGTGAAAGCACTGACGCCAAGACTCTGGCCCGGAGTACTGGCAATGACGCCAAGAGTAGTCGCAGCAACAATAACCAAGCCGTAAAAAAAACCAAAAGACGAAGGAGAAAAAGGAATATTAACCCAGCGTTTTGTCATTTTATTAGCTTTATAATCGCCTCAAGGTTATTACTAACCTCAATAGGAGGATTGCTGAATGGTTTGTTGCCGTCCTTATGATAATTGACCGTTGTGTCAGGATCCTTCAAAACATGGCCAGTCAAAACGCAGGCAACTGTCGCATCCTTGGAAATAACGCCATCTGTTACCAAATGCTTTAAACCTGCTACAGTCGCTGCCGAAGCTGGTTCACAACCCAATCCATATTTACCAATTACAGCTTTGGCATCTTTAATCTCATCATCAGAAACGTCAAGAACTACGCCATTACAAAAATCAATGGCACGCAAACATTTTTTCAAATTGACAGGACGAGAAATCTCTATCGCTGAAGCACAGGTATGAGGAGAAAAATTTCGGGCAGTTAAATCAGCATAATAATCGTCTATAATGGTTGCGTCGACATTGCCGTCGTTCCATGTGAGATGCTTATTGTTGACTAGGTCGCTGAGAGTGTTGGCACCTGTCGCATTGATGATCGCTAATCTCGGAACCTTGTCGATCAAGCCGAGAGATTTTAACTCAATGAAGGCCTTGCCAAAAGAACTAGAGTTGCCCAAGTTGCCGCCGGGAACGACTATCCAATCGGGGACTCGCCAGCCGAGCTGTTCCATGATGCGGTACATGATCGTCTTTTGGCCTTCAAGACGAAATGGATTCAGAGAATTGAGCAAATATAGGCCCAGCTTCGAGCAAACGTCTTGAACCTGTTTCATGCAGTCATCGAAGTCGCCGTCAATCTGGATCGTGCTCGCGCCGTAATCCATCGCCTGACTCAGCTTGCCAAAAGCAATCCGGCCAGTGCCAATGAAAACCGTACATTTTAAATCGCAATGATGAGCGTACAATGCCATCGAGGCGGAAGTATTGCCGGTCGAGGCGCAGGCACAGGATTTTGCGCCGACTGTTACGGCGTGACTAAACGCAGCTGTCATGCCGTTGTCTTTGAATGAGCCGGATGGATTTAAACCCTCATACTGCAAAAATAAGCCGCCACGTGACATGGCAACATAGCCGGCAACGTTGTCGTTTTGCTGTAAATATGTTTGGCCCTCGCCGATCGAAACCTTGTTGGAGTCATCGCAAAAATTGAGTAATTCGCGAAAACGCCAGACGCCGGAAAAATCTAAACGATTGTTGCGAGTCGACCATCGCTTGCTGAAATCGCTAAGTTTGGAGGGGACGGGAATCTTATCCCAATTATATTCTATGTCAAGTAAATCGTCGCAGTTAGGACATTTGAAAATCGCCTGATCGCAACTGAATTCACTCAAACAAGCAGGGTTTATACATTTTTGGAAAGCTAAAGGTTCTGAGCTCATGGTCTTTTAATACTCCTTGATAATGCAAAGGTTTCACGGCAATAAGGCGAGATTATAAAAAAAATGGCCAACTTTTGCACGAAAATTTTTTTTAATTTACAGCCTTATATAATAGGGTGCATCTGTTTTTTTATGAAGAAAAAAGCAATCAAATGACAAATAAAATGGCTGAAATTATGAATAAATACGCAAAAGAAATGATCGGAAGTTGAGGCTATTTACAGCCAAAAAAGCTGTTGTTGTGCTGCATATTTGTTGTGAAAATGTTGAAAATGTGCAATGATTTTGCGATTAAATACGCAAAGTAGGCGTTTTTGGGGGTCCAAAAATGACCATAAATCACCAAAACTTTCCATTTCTTTCCAAAAGTTA
>CBDUWP010000007.1:0-27850 GCA_965370955.1 uncultured bacterium
ACGTTAATAGTTATTCGGCCAGTGATCTTGAAATGGGCGAGACTTATTATTGGCGAATCGATGAGGTTGGCTCCAAAGGCACAATTAAGGGTGACATTTGGGAACTTGACGTATTCGACAGCAATGATCATCCAACTTGGGCAAGTTCAGGCTATGGCGTTTGGATAGCAGATAGTATGAAGAGAGTTTTTCTTGGATCGCGCCCAGCGACTTGGCCCTCGACTCCTACAGCTGATATTGGTTTAGCTCGTCAAGAATATGAGAGTTTTCAGATAGCAGTATTACCGGCTCCGGGCCGTGAGCTTGAAGATGTATCTGTTGAGCTAAGTGCTTTAACTCGCACTGGAGGCGGCGGTACGATCGCCAGCAGTAATATAGAATGGAAAGTTGTGGGTTTTGTATATCTTGACGATCCCGAAAATCAATATTTTGTTGGAGATTACCTGAAACATAAAATGCCATTCATCGATGAAGCAGCGCCTGTCGATGACGGGTGGTGGCCAGATATGCTGCTGCCGATGGATAGCTTTGATATAGATAATCCAAATCATACTCAGCCTATTTGGATAACCGTCTATGCTCCAGCCGGTACGCCATCTGGCGATTATACTGGAACTGCCACGATAAACACTCGTTCAGGCAAGCCGTTGGTAGTGGACATCAATGTAGAAGTTTATGACTTCACCGTACCAAAAGGAGCTGGAAACTGTAAAACGGCTTTTGCTCTCGGTACAGAAGGAGTGGATGCTGGGTATGAAGATTGGGTGCTGGAAAAATTCAAACTGAATCCAGATCAATCGAATAGAATATATCCGCCGTCTGTTAGCGATGTCGTCAGATGGTATGGCAAAGGGATGAACTACTTTACGGTGGCTAGAGTCGAACATGGCATTAATAATTTCACGCAAATTAACACTTTCTTTAACAGTTTGGCAAGCCAAGATCCGACTGATGCTATCCGTGACATGGCAATGTTTTATAACTATGACGAAGCGGAATCCGAGAAGTGGGAAGAGATGAAAGCGTGGAATGCCCAAGTTAAAACTAACTGGCCTGATATTGAAATCTATACCACCGCTAGATTCTACAAAGTGAGTGATTATACAGCGAATCAAGTAGCTCGTATGAACTATTATAATGTTGACGGAGTATGCAAGCATACCCATTTATACGATTATGATGGTGGCGAAGTGGTTCGAGCCGCAGTCAAGCAGCAATGGGCTTATATCTGTGTGATACCGAATCATGCGGTGACATATATCCAAAATCCATATAAATATTGTAACTATCATGTGTATTATCCGGCAATAGAATCGAGATTGCCGTTTTGGCAGATGTTTGAACAAAAATTTGATGGGCAGTTCTATTGGCAGATGTGTTATTGGAAGTCGCCGGGAACGGTTGATTGCAGTAGCCAATTTTCAGATTGGACTTTTACTAGAGAATGGGCACAAGGTGACGGGCTGTTTATTTATCCGGGACCTGATGGACCGATTGCTAGTATTAGGCTTGCCAATGTTCGTGACGGTGTCGAGGATTATGAATATCTTCATGCATTGGCGGAAGAAACTGATTTTGAAACGGCTCAGGCTTATTGCCGAACAGTGGCTGATGGATTGCATGATGCCAACGGTTTTACCCATGACGCAGAATATCTGAGGCAGCAACGCGGTGCAATTATTGATATCATCAATGGCGCAAAAGCTACAGTTATTTCGCCGGTTAATAATGAGAGAGTGGCTCGTAATGTTATTTTGAGATGGGCAGCGGGCTATAATGCTGCAAGCCATAATGTTTATGTTGGGACCAGCTATAATGCTGTAAATAATGCGACAACGTCGTCGAGCGAGTTCAAAGGAAATCGAATAACGTCAGTTTATGATGCAGGAATGCATAATTATGGCCAAAGCTATTATTGGAGAATCGATGAAGTTGGCTCTTCAACTGTAAAAGGCGATGTTTGGCAGTTTAACGTGCATAGCCTGTCTGTTGGATGGTGGAAATTTGATGAGGCAAGTGGCTCGACTGCTAATGATAGCGGCGCAGCTGGAAACGATGGGACATCAGTTAATGGGCCACGCATAGAGTCAGGATATAGAAATAGGGCCTTGAGATTTAATCGATATTGGTGGGAAAGTGGTGAATATGTTCGAGTTAATAATCATTCTTCATTGAATCTGACTAGTGCATTTTCATCTTCGATGTGGGTTAAATTAGACTATTGGTGGGTTGATTGGTCGACCATTATCTCAAAAGGAAATGCCAATGTTGACGGATGGCGAATTGGTAGATTTGGCGATGAAGACTATCTCTGCTTTGGTGTTAATGATGGCTCAGGGGCATCGAATAATCATAACGAAGTTGAAGCTAGAGGTGGGCCGGATATGGATGATGGTCAGTGGCATCATGTTGTGGTGACATACGATGGCCAGATTATGATGCTGTTCGTGGATGCTGAATGTGTTGATTATGCCTATGTGAACGGAAATATGATTGCCAGTAGCGATAATCTTAATATTGGTAGAAATTCTTTTGAGACCAGCTTCTTATGGAACGGATGGATTGATGAAGTGAAATATTATAATATTGCTCTGAACCGTTATGAGATTAAGGCTCTTATGATTCAGCCGTAACAAGTTGATGTATAAAATCACCCAAAAGCTGCTTGTAATGAGCAGCTTTTTTAATGCGCAATTTCAGTTGACCAAACATATCAAATCTGCGATTATAATGGATTATTGCAATTATTGACATGTTATAAGCAGGATGAGAAGGCAGACCAATCCGGCAATTGCAGATAAAAGATTGTTCTGCGTGAATGAAAATTAAAATTTGATTATTGCAGGAACTTTTTGATAAGTTGTCTGTCCAATAGATATGTAGGAGAAATTTGTGCAGCCGGAATTAAAAAAGGTTAGCATCGACGATACAGTACTTGTGCAAAAATGCCAAAGGGGAGACTCTTTGGCAATGGAGCATCTGATTGTTAAATATCAGGCTAGAATATATAACGTTATTCTTAAAATTTGTGCTAATCCTGATGATGCAGCGGAATTGACGCAGGATGCTTTTGTGAAGGTTCTGGAAAATATAACAGGATTCAAAGGAAAGAGCAGCTTCTATACTTGGTTATTTAGAATTGCTGTCAACCTGACAATATCATTTTGCAAAAGAAATGTTAGGTTGGGATTTAGGTCGATGGAAATCGAAATTGGACAAAATGACGCTAAAACAAAATTGCAAAATATTTTGGTGAATCAAAAGGCTGATGATCCTTCCAAAAATTTGCAAAACACTGAGCTTCGTGAGATTATTATCGCAGCGCTTATGAAATTGGATAGTAACCATAGAACTGTGATTGTTTTGAGGGATATTGAGGCGATGACCTATGAGCAGATTGCTGAGGTAGTGGAAATTGAACTTGGAACTGTTAAAAGCAGAATTAGTAGAGCTAGAAGCAATTTTAGAATGATTTTGGAGAAAATCTTAAAATGAAAGATCAATCTAATATTGATGAATTGCTAAATGAATTTATTGACGATCAGTTGACGCAGAGGCAAAGAACCGAAGTGCAAAGGCTTGTCGGCAATGATCCTGAAGTAGCTGGAAAATTAAAACAATTGCAGAAATGCAAAAAGCTGATTAACGATTTGCCGATAGAGCAGCCTCCGGAAGATTTACTTGATGATATTAAGTCGACATTGGAAAGAAAATTTCTTCTTAATAATCATGCCAGTGACATGGATCATCCAATGGGGGATCGACATTTGATGATCAGAAGATTTGCGACATTGGCGGCGATGCTGCTGCTCGTGGGAGCTTTGAGTTATGTGCTTATCCAGATTTTGATGCCGGATATGCAGGACGATCGCAGTAAAGTAGATGAATGGACTGTTGGATTTTCGCCCCCAAAAGAGCAAGAGATATCTGTGAAAGAAATCCAGTCAGAAACTCAAAGTGACAAATATCAAAAAATGGACATTATTACTGCTAGCTTAACACTAAAGACGCTATATCCAGAAGCAATAGTTAAATTTGTGAATAGAGCTATCTGTGAGAATGGGCTTGATTTTTCACAACCGAACAATGATGCGAAAGTCTTGTCGTATCACATAAAGGGATCAAGAAAAAAGATGCTGGCGTTTTTGGTTGATATGCAGATGGTGTGGCAGGGGGTTGGAAATGCGGATATGTATATCGATTCTGATAATCTCACGAAACAAATAAAAATCGCTTCTGTTGATATTTCGCAAATAAGTGACATACTAAGCGAAACGACTCTTGAGAATAGATGTAAAGCTGCGAAATATTTTGTGTCAATCAATGCAATGAAACAAAATATGCCTGTTAATAATGATGTTTATAAACCTGCAAGAGATTTGTTGGTC
Source organism: uncultured bacterium (assembly GCA_965370955.1). Lineage (GTDB taxonomy): Bacteria > Planctomycetota > Phycisphaerae > Sedimentisphaerales > Anaerobacaceae > CBDUWP01. The sequence continues at coordinate 4,389 of CBDUWP010000007.1, forward strand.
CCAAAGCCTATTTTGACATCAAATGAAAGTTTCGCAAAAGATGATGGTTCGGATAAACAATACATAATAGATTTAACTGTTACTATCATCGGCACTAAGGCCGAATCCAGCATGTAATGAAAGAATGGACGTTGGGGAACTGGTATGTTGAACGTATGGCAGTTGTGTTGAAATGGCTCTGTTTGAACTCGTTAAAGATGCTGGGCATAAACAATTCAAAAATGTTGCAAAACTTATAAAATAAGAAGGCTGGACAATGAAAAACATCATCTCGGAAATGGCGGGGAAAATCGATGCCAGCGGCATAAGAAAGGTTTTCGCATTGGCGGCTCAGCTTGAAGATCCAATCAATTTTTCAATAGGACAGCCGGATTTCGATGTGCCGGATGAGCTTAAAGCTGTTGCAATCAAAGCTATCACAGAAGGCAAGAATAGCTACTCACAAACAGCGGGCATAAAAGCTTTAAACGAAAAAATAGCTCATCAAGTAAAAAATAAATATGGTTGGAAAAATGTATCAACGTTGGTGACAAGCGGTGTTAGCGGAGGACTATTGTTGATGTTTATGGCAATAATAAATCCGGGCGATGAAATCATTGTGCCTGATCCATATTTTGTGATCTATAAGCATATCATCAATATGCTTGGCGGCAAATGTGTCACTGTCGATAGTTATCCGGATTTTGAGCTGCCGGTTGAAAAGATCGCTGCGGCTATCACTGATAAAACCAAGCTAATTATCGTCAATTCGCCTTGCAATCCAACGGGAATGGTCTATGACGAAGAGAGCCTGAAGCAATTAGCAAAAGTGGCTAAAGCAGCGGACGTGACTGTGATGAGCGATGAGATATATGAAACTTTCTGTTATGATGGGCCTTGTCCGAGTATTGCCAGTTATCACGAAAAAACGATTTTGCTTAAAGGTTTCAGTAAGGCCAATGCCATGACTGGCTGGCGATTGGGCTATGCGGCGGTGAACGAATCATTAGCTGATTTGCTTGAGGCGATGACGAAGATACAGCAGTACACTTTTGTTTGTGCGCCGAGCCCTTTGCAACATGCGGCAGTAGCGGCGATGGATTATGACATGACGAGTTATGTCGATCAGTATCGAGAGAAAAGAGATATGATTTACGATGGGCTCAAAAATGATTTCGAGGTAGTAAGGCCAAGCGGAGCATTTTATATTTTTGTAAAGGCTCCAAAAATATCGGCAAGTGAATTTGCCAAAAAGGCAATTGAACATAATGTGTTGATCATCAGCGGAAATATTTTTAGCGAAAAAGATACGCATTTTAGAATCAGCTTTGCAACGTCAAATGAAAAAATCGGGCAGGGTATTGAAATCCTGAAAAAATTGGCTAATGAGGTATAAGCTGGCTGATTAAATTACTGATAAAGGTGAAATCAGTTGAGCTATTGTTTGGTAAATTTTGGAAACGCTTTTGTCGCGGCGGCACTGCTGTTGTGTTGGTTCGTTGTGTGTCTGGCCATCTCAAAAAAAGCATTTGCTGATGACGTTGTAATCAAATTCCCTAGAATTATGCAAAAGGCTATGGTTCTTGCCGCAGCAGCTCTTTGGGGGGCGATTGCAATTTTAGTTGTGGCTTTTTTATCTGATGATTTTGCTATCGAGATTGTCGCCAAATATGGCGGTGAAAACCTATCAATTCCCTACAAAATAGCAGCTCTTTGGGCGTCGACAGAAGGGTCTTTTTTGCTATGGACAGCTTTGATTGCGGCATGTTTTGTCGTAATGACGAGAACAAGTGAAACATTAGCTGGAAATACGGTGATGCTGGCGATGTCAGCCTTTGTATTGTTTGGATTTTGTTGGTTTCTTGTTTTTGCAGCTAAACCTTTTGAATTGCTAGCGGAATCAGCGATAACAGGTCATGGCCTTAACTATCTTTTGAGAAATTTTTGGATGGTTGTACATCCTCCGCTATTATTTATAGGTTATGCGGCGACGGCAGTGATTTTTGCGATAAGCTGTTGTTCGACTTTTAAACATAGTGTTAATGGAAATGAGATTCACAACCATCTTAAAAGATGGGCTTCGTTTGCGATGTTATTTTTGACAGCTGGAATTGCCAGCGGAGCCAGATGGGCATATCTGGAACTGGGATGGGGGGGCTATTGGGCTTGGGATCCGGTTGAAAGTGCTTCGCTTTTGCCGTGGCTATTTTGTCTGGCGGTTTTGCATTGCCTGAAAATAAAAAATAAAAAATCAAAACAAAAATGGTTGGCATGGATAGGGCCTTTGCCTTTTGTTATGACACTTGTCGCAACATTTTTAACAAGAAGCGGTGTCGTGGCTTCGGTACATGCTTTTGCTGCAAAGGATATTTGCTGGATATTGCCGGTATTTATTGCCGCCTGTGTTGCTTTATGGCTTAGAGCTATTGCCGGAGTTGTTAGGAAATGTGTTAGCCAGCCAACTGTTAAAAATCATATCGATAAATTGTTATTTGGCTTTAACATACTTTGTTGTTTTACTGCTGTGGTGATTTTGGTCGCTATCATTATGCCGATTTTGTCAAAAGCTTTCAGCTCCAACTCAATTGTTATGGCAAGGGGATTCTATGACAGGATAGCTGCCGTTGTTGCAGCTATTGCAATAATGCTACTGTTGATATGGCTGTTGATAAAGAAAATCAGACGAGCAAAAATCTTTACAATCAGTCCTGCTAATATTTCTCATATCGGTTTTTTGATGTTGGCTATTGCTGTGTGGGCGAGTGGTCAAAAAGTCGTTAAAACATTAGATCTCGAGATAAACAAACCTATTACCATCGCTGATTGTGAATTTGTTTATGATTCATTCAAGTGCGTAAATGGCAATGAATTTGTTGCTGCTGGGCCAGTTATCCACGTTACTAGAAATAACAAGACACGAAATCTTTGGCCACGTGACAATGTATACGATCAGGGCAAAAAAACATCAGAAGTAGCTGTGGCAAACTATTTCGCCGGCGATGTGTATTTAAGTTTTGATTCGGCAATAGGCCGCGACCATGTCGCTGTGACGGTTCGGCTGATTCCTGCGATGATGTGGCTGTGGGTTAGTTGCCTGTTGATTATTGTAGGGTTTGGGGCTAATTGCTTTTGGCATCTAAAGAAAAAGGTCAAGGCGTGATCAAATATATTGTAATCATAATTTTAGTACTGTCATGCTGTGTTATATCTGGTTATGCCGGTGTGCCTACAGAAGTTAAAGAGGTCCACCTCTATATCAAAGCTGATGCCCAAAATGTTACGGTGAGAAATTTGTGGGTTTTTCGACGACAGCTTGGCCATGTCGATAAAAAAGAAAAGTGGATCGTGGAAATGTCTTTGCCGAAAAATGCTGCGATTGTTGATGTTGGTGACATTAAATATTTAGGCCAAAAGGATATCTGGCAAGTGACCCTTGATCCCAATCTTTCTATCGGATCAGTTAGATTTGTCTACAATATCCCAAACGAAAATGCCGTAGCTGATATGAATGTCCCGCTGTCGAAAAATACAGCCAAAATATTTATTTATATCGATAAAGACCTCAGAAATATAGGGATTCAGACTGAGCAATTGAAACTAAACAAGTTTTTGACGGAGAAATCGAGCTTTGCTGCTGTTTATACAAAAAAGTCGCAGGATCAAAATACCAAAAATATCATGATTAGATTCGTGGATTTGCCTGTAAATGCATTTTCTTTCTGGCAGAAATTTTGTTTGGCTTCTTTGGGCTTGATGGTTATAGCTTCATTGTTTACGATATGCAGATATAAGAAAAAACAGGCCAAAGGTTGGTTGTCAAATGTTTTTGGCATCAGGCGATTTTGGGGTTAGATGTTTTTTTGTGTTAAGTTTTTTTTGGTATTTTTATGGAAATTGTTGTTAATCAGATTAGCTTTCATGATTGTCCGGTTCGGCTGCGAGAAAAGTGCAGCTTAGATCGTGGGCAAATTAAAAAATTGTTCGATTTAGCTAAAAATTGTAGAGAAATGGCTGAAGTGGTTGTTTTGCAAACATGCAACAGGGTTGAATTTTATAGCTATGTTGACGAGGGTTTCAATGTAACAAAATTTTGGCTGAACATAATATCACAAATACAAACAACCGAAGCTGCTGAGATTTTTAAGCAATATGTTGCAGAATCGAGAAACCAAAAAGCTGTGAAGCATTTGTTTGAATTGGTCTCAGGGCTAGATTCTCAAATGTTAGGTGAAAACCAAATCATGGCCCAAATCAAAGATGCCTATGCCGAATCTGTAGACTTAAAAGCGAGCGGGATGATGTTCCATAAATTATTCCATATGGCTTTCAGGACGTCAAAATTTGTGAGATCGCAAACGCAAATTTCCTCTGGAGCAGTTTCTGTTCCGGCGGCGGCTGTTGAAGTTGCAAAACAAAATATCGATATTGAAAAAAGCTATGCGATGATTATTGGAGCGGGATTTGCCGCTGAAAATATGGCCAGATTGCTTGCCAAAGCAAAAATCAAAGGACTGATCGTGGCAAATAGGACTATTGTAAATGCAGAGAAGCTTTTGGCTAATATCGATGTGGCGAGCAAACGAACTATTAAAATCGAAGATATTGCAGATAATTTAGCTGATGTGCAATTGGTGATGAGTGCGGTAAGGGCTGATTGTTTAGTAATCAAAAAAGCAGATATTGAAAAAAAGATAGCTGGAAAAGTTGCTGCAGGAAACGAAAAGATTTTTATGATTGATGTGGCTGTACCACGAAATATTGATCCAGCTATCAATGATCTCAAAATGGTGACATTGCTGAACATTGATGACCTTAGCTGTCAAGTGAATCAGAATAAGGCCAGTAGGCAAATGCAGGTTCCTAAAACAAAAAAAATCATTGAGGGCTTTGTTGAGCAGCTGGCAAATTGGCATGATAATTTAGATGTTGTACCGTTGATACAAAAGCTTAACGAAAAGGCTCAAAATATTGCGGCGACAGAGATTGCCCGTTATGGGAAAGAATTTACAAACGATGATCAGGCAAAATTACAGGCTTTTGCTCAATCGCTGATGAGAAAAGTAATGCATGGTCCAATAGCTTTTCTAAAGCAAAAAAATGGCCAAGAATATGATCTGGATAAATTGCAGGCGGTTGATTTGATTGGTAAGATATTTTTAGATGGTGATCAAAATGAGGCCAGCTCATGAGGCGGGTGATAGTTGCAACCAGAGCTGGTGACCTTGCCATAAAACAGGCAAATATTGTTATCTCAGAAATTGAAAAACAAGGTGATTTCAATTGTGAAATCCAAACTGTCACTACAGCCGGTGACACCGACCGAAAAACACCATTGTGGAATCTTGAAAAGGATGGTTTTTTTACCTCAGCAATCGAACATCAGCTCTTAGAAGAAAAGGTTGATATTGCAGTGCATAGCTTGAAGGATTTGCCTATTTTATTTGATGATAGGCTTGTAGTTGCAGCTGTTTTCGATCGAAGATTTATTGGTGATTGTCTCATTGGGCCTCAACAAAACACAATTAAATCCATTGCCGATCTTAAGGTAAATGCCAAGATAGGCACTTCAAGTATAAGGCGAACTGTACAGCTTAAAAAACTTCGGAGTGATTTTGATGTCCAATCAATCAGGGGCAATGTCACTACCAGGATACAAAAGCTCGATCGAGGCGATTACGATGCGATCGTTTTGGCGAAAGCCGGGCTTATCAGGCTTGGACTTATCGATAGAATCAGTTTTTGTTTTGATGTCGACAGTTTTTTGCCGGCGGCTGCGCAAGGTGCTATTGCTGTTCAAGTCAGAAAAAATGATACTGAAATGTTGGAACTTGTTTCCAAAATCAATGACAAAACCAACAATGTCACAGCAACAGCTGAAAGATTGGTATTAGCTAAAACTGGGCTCGGATGTCGAGGCCCAATCGGGGTCGTGGCTGAGATTGTCGATAAAAATCAATTGTCTATCAGGGCATTTGTAGCGGATGAAAAGGCTGAGCAGTTTATTTATGAAAAAGTTTGCGGAAAGTTTAGCGAATATCAAAAATTGGCTGAGAAATTAGCGAACAAATTGTTAAATGGCGGTGCTGCGAGACTCTTAGGACAGGAACAGACGTAATGGTTGGCGAAAATATAAAAAAAGCAAAGGTGTTTCTGGCAGGCGCAGGACCCGGAAAGGCTGACCTTGTGACTGTTGCGACGGTCAATGCTCTTGCGATTTGCGACTGTGTTATATATGACAAATTGGTCAACAAATCATTGCTTAAACATGCGTCACCAAAGGCAGAGAAAATTGCGGTTCCAAAAAGAATTGCAAATGGCTCCGTTGATCAGGCAACTATCAATAATATAATTCTCAAAAAAGCCGGCGAAGGCAAAATAATCGTAAGGCTGAAAGGCGGCGACCCCTGTATGTTTGGAAGGGGCGCAGAAGAAGCAAAATTGCTCAAAGATGCTGGAATTGATTTTGAAATCATACCGGCGGTTACGGCGGCGGTTGCGGCGGCTGAATTTGCAGGTTGTATCTTGACCAATCGAAACTATAGCAGTCAGGTTGTTTTTGTCACAGCAAGACAAGCTGGCGGCAAAATAATCGAAAACGTAGATTGGAAAATATTGGCTAATATACCGGCCACTGTTGTGTTTTATATGGGCTTAAATGTTATTGATGAAATCACGCAAAAGTTGATGGCTTTCGGTATGGCACAAGATTATCCGGCGGCTGTGATTTCAAAAGCCACTATGCCGAACCAAAAAACAATCAGGGCTACAGTGTCTGATGTTGCCTGCGAATGTGCCAAACAGAAAATTAAGTCGCCGGCGATCATCATTTTTGGAAAAGCCGCTGCCCCAGATGAAGCTCTCAAATGGCTGCAAAACAAACCGCTATTCGGTAAAAAAATAATTATCACAAGAGACGAAAAGGGCAATGATGAATTGGCTCAAAAATTAGAAACTCAGTCAGCAGAGGTCATTCGCTGCGACACTGTGACGATTGAGTCATTGTTAGATGATGCAAAATTCAGGCGTATATTAAAACAAATTGAAGATTGCAAGTGGCTTATATTCACAAGTAAAATTGCGGTACAAATCTTTTTCGATTGGCTCAAAAATAGTAATAAAGATTGCAGGGCTTTAGCAGGCACTAAAATCGCTGCAATTGGAACGCAGACATCGAAGGCTTTAGCTGATGTTGGAATTATTGTTGATTTTATGCCTAAAACTTTCACGTCTAAACAATTAGGCCAGCAATTGATAAAGCATGCAAAAATCGAGGGTGAAAATATATTGCTTCTAAGAAGCGATTTAGCAAGCGATGAACTCGGAAAAATCTTGGCGAAGGCAAAAGCGAACGTCAAAACAGAAGATCTGTACAGCCTCAAGCCGTCAGGAAAGATACATGAAGAAATCAAACAGCAGATTGACAATGGCGAAATTGACTGGGTTATGTTTGCAAGCGGATTTTGCGCGAAAGTATTTATTGATAAATTTGGCAAAGATCGGTTAAATAGCTCCAAACTGAAAATCGCAGCTATTGGCCCAGTAACAGCAAAACAAATTGATGCTTATGGAATTCACGTTGATGCAGTAGCTGGTTGCCATACAATCGACGGGTTAATTGATGTGATAAAGGCGACAGCGAATGATTAATATCTCGAAATTATATTGCGATTTGGCAAGCGAATCGGACAAGTTGCGATACGTTGAACATAAGCTGGCTGGGCCAGTGGTAGTTTTTAATTGTACTGATAAATGCAATTTAAAATGCCGTCATTGTTATAGCGAATCCAAAAACACACAAAAACTGAAGGAACTCGACACCAATCAGGCAAAAAAACTAATTAATCAAATAAAACAATGTCACTCGCCGGCGATTTTGTTTAGCGGAGGGGAACCTTTAGCAAGGGCAGACCTGTTTGACCTGTTGGAATATGCCAAAGAGATCAAAATGAATACGGTGATATCCACGAATGCAACGCTGATCGATGAGGCTGTAGCTAGTAAACTAAGACGGGCAAAAGTCAGGTACGTTGGCGTGTCAATTGATGGCGATGAAAAGTTTCACGATGGATTTAGAGGAGTTAAACAAAGCTTCAACAAAACAATAGAAGGAATAAAACATTGCCAAAAAGCAGGTCTGAAAGTTGGTTTGAGATTTACGATGACCAGCGAAAATGATGGGTTTGTGCCGTTTATCTTCGACCTTGCAAGGCAACACAATATCAGGCGGATATGTTTTTATCATTTAATCAAGGTTGGCAGGGCAAAGGACGAATGTTGCCAATTAAGTTTGCAGAAAACCAGACAAGCTATCGATACGATCATCGATTTGACGCAAAAAGCAGTGCAAGATGGTGCAATTGATGAGGTTTTGACCGTTGGCAATCATGCAGATGGCCCTTATCTATTGACGAGAATGCAGCAAGAATCAAAAGATGCCGAATATGAAAAAGCATTGCAATTTTTGCGGTATAATGGTGGAAATAAAGTTGGGCAAAAAATATCGGCAGTGAGTTTTGATGGGAATGTGTATGCCGACCAGTTTTGGCGAAATTATAGCTTGGGCAATGTCACTGAAAAAAGCTTTGGCAAGATATGGAATAATAAAAATGAGCCGGTGCTGAAGATGCTCAATAATAAAAATGAGTTTGCTGACAAAAGATGTAAAAAATGTAAATGGTTTGAGATATGTAAGGGCAATTGGCGGTTTTTGACTGATAGTCCTGACGAAAAAAACTGGACAAATGAGCCACTATGCTATTTGTTAGACAGCGAAATTTATGAATCTTAAATATGATGAGCCATAAAAGGAAATCAAACAATGCAATTTCCACTAAATAGAATGAAAAGGCTTCGCAAGTCGAAATCAATGCGAAATCTCGTTAGCGAAACAGTCTTGACTGTAAACGATTTGGTAATGCCGATGTTCGTCAAAGACGGTAACAAAATTAAAGAGCCGATAAGCTCGATGGATTCGATTTGTTGCTTGTCACCGGATATGGCAGTGACTGAAGCAACGGAGATTGCCTCTCTCGGCATTAAAGCAGTGCTCCTATTTGGTCAAGCTAGAAAAAAGGACAAAAATGGCAGCGATGCTTGGGCGGATGACGGTCCTGTGCAAAAAACCATTAAAGCCATCAAAAAACAAGTCCCGGATTTGGTCGTCATGACGGATGTCTGTTTGTGCGGCTATACTGAAGATGGCCATTGCGGAATCGTGAACGAACAAAAGCAAATCGATAATGATAAAAGCTGCGAATTGCTGGCTAAGATTGCTTTGTCACATGCTATGGCTGGGGCGGACGTGGTGGCGCCGTCGGATATGAATGATGGAAATGTTTTAGCTGTCAGGCAAATGCTTGAGGCGAAGGGTTTTAAGGATGTCGCGATCATGGCTTATTCGGCGAAATATGCATCGTGTTTTTATGGCCCATTTAGAGAGGCGGCTGATTCTGCAGCAGTTTTCGGCGATAGAAAATCTTATCAAATGGATCCTGCAAATGCTAAGCAGGCTATCTGCGAGGTTAAATTGGATGTCACTCAAGGGGCGGACATTGTAATGATTAAGCCGGCTCTTTGCTATTTGGATATTGTAGCGAAGGTTAGGCAGGCGGTGGATTGTCCTGTTGCGGCGTATAATGTTAGCGGCGAATTCATGATGATAAACGCTGCCGCGAGACAAGGGCTAATCGATAAAAATCAAGCTATTATCGAAACGCTGGTCTCCATTAAAAGAGCTGGGGCTGATATCATTATTACATATTTTGCGAAAGAGGCGGCTGAATTATTAAAATGAAAAGTGAACACAAAAAAAATGCACCGCGAATAATAGCTTTTGAATTGACGAGAAAATGCAGATTCAATTGTGCCCATTGCAGAGCTGATGCTTCAAATGAAAGCCAGATACTAACAACGTCCCAGTGCGAAAAAATCTTAGAGTCAATAGCTGATTTTAACAAGTCGGTGGTTATTATGACTGGCGGCGAGCCGACAGAGCGTGATGACATCTATCATTTGATTAGCTATGGTAACAGGTTAGGGCTCAAAATCGTTATGGCGACCTGTGGATATACTATTGATGATGCAGTGATGCAAAAATTTAAACAGGCGGGGTTATTGGCGGTGTCACTATCTCTCGATGGCGATAGTGCAGAAACTCATGATGCTTTCAGAAGAACAAAAGGCGCTTTCGATATAACGGTTGCGGCAGCAAAAATCATCAAAAAATCCGGCATTAGATTTCAAATCAATATGACGATAAGTAAAATAAATGTTGAGCAGGTGACTTCTGTTGCGAAAATTGCCCAAAAACTTGGAGCCTATTGCTTCAATCCCTTTGTGCTTGTGCCAACAGGCAGGGGAATCGAGATTAAAAACCAGCTTCTATCAGCGAGTCAATATGACCAATTATTGAAAAAATTACTCGAAATCAAAAAAGAAATCCCGATAGAATTGAGAGTGACATGTGGGCCGCAATTTGCCAGAATATGCGATAGTTCAGGCGAAAAATTAAGCCAGTCAACCTCCGGATGTATGGGCGCAAAAGGGTTTGGCTTTATCAGCTATAAAGGCGATGTTCAAATTTGTGGATTTTTGGATATTTCTGCGGGCAATTTAATTGATAACGGTTTTGATTTTAAAAAAATATGGCTGCAATCAGAATTCCTTAACGAAATTAGAAATAGAGAAAATTTCAAAGGCGGTTGTCAAAGATGCCAATCTGTCGACCTTTGCGGTGGGTGCAGAGCAAGAGCCTATGCTGCGACAGGGGACTATATGCAATCGGACCCAATTTGCGGATATTTGCCAAATCAAAATTAAATATATTAGTAAAGAAAAAAATGCAAACCTTAAGCCAATTTGATTGTGAATTGATAGATATTCTTCAAATGCCGTTAGCTATTTGCGAAAAGCCATTCGACAAGATTGCTAAACAACTTGGCTCAAATCCAGAAGAGGTCATTAAAGAATCAAATTATCTTTTTGATAAAGGATTTATAAAATATATAACCGCTGCTGTAAATGCCAAAGCTCTTGGCAAGGTGACAACCTTAATGGTTGCAAAAGTTCAGCATGACAAAGTGGATCAAGTAGCAGGATATATCAATCGACAAGCAAACGTTTCGCATAATTATTTAAGGGCTAATGAATATAATCTGTGGTTTACTGCTCAAGGCCAAAGCCAAAAGCAAATCGAGAAGCAATTTAAAAAAATAGGTGACATGTTCCAAGTTGAGTTTCATAGCTTGCCGGCTGAAAAGGTTTTTAAATTAGATGTAAGATTTAATCTTGCGACGAAACCTGTCGCTAAAATTATTGAAAAACAACCGTGTTTACAAAATTGCGAAGTTGTTGTTTTATCTGATATACAAAAGCGTATATTGGGTCGATTGCAAAAAGGATTAAGGCCGAAAGAAAATATGTTCGATATTTTTGATAACGAAGGGATTCGTCAAGAGCAGGTAATTGAGATAATTAAGGGGTTAGTTGAAAAAAAGGTGATAAAAAAAATAAGGGCAGTGGTAGATTATAAAAAGCTTGGATTCAAAGCGAATATTATGTTTGCCGCTAAGGCAGAAGAAAAAAACATAGACGAAAATGGCTGGAAATTGGCATCCCTACAGCAGGTTAGTCACTGTTATAGACGGCCGGCTTTTGAAAAATGGCCGTACAATCTTTATGCTATGGCTCATGCGATTGATAAAGCTGAGCTTGTCGCTATTTTAGAAAATTTTGCCAAAGAATCGGACATTAAAGAGTTTCAAATGCTGGAAACTGTAAGAGAGCTTAAAAAACAGCCAGTAACATATTGAAGTCTAGCTGTCATCAAAACCTGCGTTTATTTTTTATAGGCTTGTTTTGGATCGTAAACTTTTTCAGCGATAAATTCGAGTTGGTCAGATTCAGCGACATTGACATTGCGATAAAAGCATGATTGATAGCCAACGTGACATTGGCCTTGATCGACTTTGACTTTGAGGATTAAACAATCCTGATCGCAGTCGACGAGAATCTGTTGAACCTTTTGAGTGTGGCCGCTTTCTTCGCCTTTACGCCATAATTTTTGGCGGGATCGGCTGAAATAAATTGCATTTCCCGTTTCTATTGTTAAATCGAGAGCTTCTTTGTTCATGTAGGCAACCATCAAAATTTTATTTGTATCGACATCTTGGGCTATAGCGGTTATCAGTCCGCTGGCGTCAAATTTGGGGACGAAATTTGTTCCTGTTTCTATTTGTTTGCTGCTGCTCATTATGCACAAGCTCCTAAATATTTTTACAATTGTTATGGAGCAGTCTAACTGTTATGATGAATAAAAACAAGAAATAATCATTTTGGGTATTTTGGTTTTTTAGGGAATTAATTTTGAAAAAAAAGGCATTACTTATTTTATTGCGGTTAGCTGTTGTGGCTATCGGTATTGGTTTTGGCTTGAGATGGTTCCTAAAAGGTGATAATCGGCAGGAAATAACGCAGGCTTTTGGCCAGCTTAATCTTTGGATTTTAATGCTTGCTCTGGGGGTTTTTGTGATTAGCCAAGTGCTTGTCGCATTTCGCTGGTGGCTATTATTGAGAAGCCAAAAAATCTATATCACCTTATCAGCGGCGATTAAATTGCATTATTTGGGATTGTTTTATAATAATTTTATGCCGAGTTCTGTTGGTGGCGATTTAGTGCGGGCTTGGTATGTTGGAAAACATACCGACCGAAAATATCAAGCTGCGCTTAGTGTTTTTGTAGATAGGGCGATTGGCCTTTTTAGCACTTTTTTGATTGCTATATTTTTCTATCTTACATTTCTAAAGGGACAAAATCTTCAAAGTCAAAATACAAGTGATACTAATGCAGTTGGCTGTCCGGTAAATGTTAGACAATGTTTGCTTGCGGTCGCAATTTTGATTGCTATTTTTATGGCTTGCTTAGCAATAAAGCCGTTGCGAAGATTGATGATTAAACTTAGAGAAAAATTTAGCCATTTATGGCATAAATCAGCAGAGGCTTTTAAGTTATATTGCCAAAGTCCTGCGACTGTTTTGGCAGTGCTTGCGATTACAATTTTTGGACAGATTATGGTTATCACCGGATTTTGGTTTGTCGGTCAAAATCTCGGCATTACTGTTTCCATCAAATATTATTACGTTTTTTTCACTTTAACTTGGGTATTGGGAGCGGTGCCTGTTAGTATTGGGGGTATTGGGCTGGTTGAGGGGTCGTTGGCAACTCTTTTCATTACTGTGGCGGGTGTTGCTGCACCGCTAGCGGGGGCATTGGTCATTTGCCAGAGATTGGTATGGATGATAGCTTCTTTGCCGGGGGCTGTGATACATTTGGCGGCGGCTCATTTGCCGAAAAATAACACTGAAATAAAGTGAAATAATGGTCAATACTGCCTTAAACCAACGGATATTATAGGTGGCAGTGGATAAAATTTTGTTGACTATCTATAAGGGATAATTTACTCTAATCCTGTAATTTATAGTGATTTACGGCCTAAGGCCTTAATATCTTGATATATGTGTATATGCTGCTCAGGCGGCAAAGGATTGTTGTTTAATAATGGCAGCACGTAATAGACTGAAAAAATATTTTTTTAGAGGCTTGGCAGTTCTGTTGCCGAGCATGCTGACTATTTGGGTCTTCATCTGGGGATTCAATTTTATTCAATCAAACATAAGTGTGTATATAAATGCTGCACTGGTGTGGGGGATTGAACGGATCCCTTATATATTTCCGAGATGGTCGCATGAGTCTCTGACGGATTTTTGGGTGCATGGGGCAGGAGCTTTGGCGGGATTTGTTATTGCACTTTTGGCAGTGATAATTGTCGGGGCATTGTTGGCTAGCGTTGTCGGCAGGAGTTTGTGGAGATTGATCGAAACGCTTATTCTGCGTACGCCATTTCTGAAGAATGTCTACCCTTATGTCAAGCAGGTAACAGATTTTATTTTTAGCGATAGCGGTCAGGACAAGCTCGCTTTTTCCAGAGTAGTAGCTATCGAATATCCCAGAAAAGGCATTTGGTCGATAGGGATGGTGACAGGCACAGGAATCAAACAGGTTGCGGAACATTGCGGTGAAGATTTTCTGGCTGTTTTTGTGCCAACTTCGCCTACACCATTTACTGGATTTGTTATGATGGTCCAAAAAGACCAAGTCCTAGATGTCAATATGACAATCGATCAGGCATTTAGATACACGATTAGCGGTGGGGTTATTACGCCTGAATATAAATCATTTAAGGTTGTGATCGATCAGCACAAAAACGAGGTAGATAAACAAGACGAGAGCGATAAACAATAGTTGAATCTATTCTTTTTATAGAAAAGGAGGCCTATTTTGCAATTTAACATTACTGGCATACACGTTGAGATAACTGAGGCAATTAGAACGCATGCTCAAGAAAAGATTGAAAAGTTTCCGCGTTTTTACAGTAGCATCGAAAAGGCTGAAGTTGTTATTACGGCAGATCAAGGCCAGCAGGCTATCGAGATAATTGTTACCGATACTCATGGTAATGTGTTTGTGGCTTCAGAAGCTGGAGCTGATGCCTATACCAGTTTAGATTCAGCTGCTCATAAAATAGAGAGACAGCTTAAAAAGAAGAAGGAAAAAGACAGAGATAACAAGCATCTCGGTTAAGCTCTTTGGTCAGATAGATAAAACAGTGTAAATGTTTGTATAAACTATAAGTGGTAAATGTTGCATTGGTTAGGATTATTTTATTCAGGGTTGGTTGGAAATGAAAGGTTGATATGAAGTTTGTAGATTTTATTTGTTTTGACGCAGTGATTCCGTCGCTTAAATCAGAAACCAAAGATGGGGCGATCGAAGAAATGGTAACAGCTTTGGTTGAAACTGGAAACTTGGCAAAAAACAAAAAAAAAGGAATTATACAGTCTATCATTAAAAGAGAAAAAGAAGCTAGTACTGGAATAGGCAAGGGGCTTGCAGTGCCTCACGTTAAATCGACTGTTGTAAAAAAAATAATCGCTGTTGTTAGCAAAAGTGAAAAAGGTATAGATTTTCAATCTTTAGACAAGGAACTTGTTTATAGCATGATTCTGCTTGTCAGTCCAGCAGACCAGTCGGAACAACATATTGTTGTGATGGAAAAAATATTCAAATACTTGCAGCAGGAAACATTTCGTAAGTTTCTTGGACAAGCAAAAAATGCTGAAGAAATTAAAGATTTGTTCACCGAAGCTGATGAGCGAGAAGTGTTTTAATATTTTTGTGTATTTCTGTAATGGATACGAAATTTTGACGGAGAGGTCAGTTGGGCCAGCTAAATTGTGAAATGATTGTTGAGATAAAAAACAGTGAAGGTTTGCATATGAGGCCGGCGATGCAGTTTGTTGATTTGGCAAGTCAGTTTGATAGCGAGATTACTGTCAGCAATGATAAAACGAAGATTGATGGTAAAAGCATTATGCAAATTAGTATGTTGGCTGCGACAAAGGGAACAAAGCTCAAAATTGAGGCACAGGGCTCCGATGCCAGAGAGGCAATCGATGCACTTCAACAATTGATTGAGGTGGAAATGTTTGATGAAGATTGATCTTGGATTAGCTCGGTGAATTAGTGCTGTCTTAAATAAAAGAGAAAAATGGAAGTTAAAAAGGGCATAGCTGTTTCGCATGGTATTGCCATCTCAAAAGCGTTTGTGATGGATTCTGAGGATTATCTCATACCTAAACGACAGATTGAGCCAGCTCAACGGAAGATTGAAATTCGCAGAGTTGCGGTAGCTTTCAAGGAAGCGGTCAATCAACTTACCCATATGCAGGCCAAGCAAACTGATATGGAAACAGGAAAGATTAAGGATATCTTTGCTGTTCATTTGCGGTTTTTGCGTGACAAAAGCCTCAAAAACAAAATCATAAATCACATCCAAGATAATAATGTTACAGCGGAATATGCGGTGTCCATTGTTTTGAAAGAGATTGCTTCTCATTTCGCTAAGGTTAAAGACACCTATATTAGCGAACGAGCTGCAGATATATATGATATTGAAAAAAGATTGCTCAAGGAATTGCTGGGTAAAAAGAGAGAAGACGTCACTACTCTTACCGAAGAGGTGGTTGTGATTGCGAGAGAATTGAGCCCGATGCAAACGGCGGGTTTTAATCGCAAATTTATAAAAGCATTAGCGACCGATGCAGGTGGCAGAACTAGCCATACAGCTATTGTGGCGAGATCTATTGGTATTCCAGCTGTTGTTGCATTGGAAAATTTGACCAGTTCTGTCAGCGGAGCAGATACTGTTATCGTTGATGGAAACAGGGGGTTGGTGATAGTCAATCCTGACGAGCAAACCATCAAGCAATATCAAAAGCATATCGAAAGTATTCAGGAGACAGAGCATCGTCTTGATACTTTGCGAGAAAAGCCCGCTATTACACGAGATGGAACGAAAATTAACATACTTGGAAATATCGAATTTCCATCGGAAGCTGAGCAGGTATTAAGAAAAGGCGGCGATGGGATAGGTCTTTATCGAACTGAATTTTTGTATTTAGGAAGAAAGACAGAGCCGACAGAACAGCAGCATTACGAGGCATATTGTGAGTCACTGAAAACTTTTCCAGATAGGCCGGTTTTGATAAGGACGATGGATTTAGGGGCTGATAAATATACGCAGAGTCAAAGAGTTGCTCGTGAGCCCAATCCGTTTTTAGGGTTAAGGTCGATAAGATATTGCCTTAGAAATCTAAAAATGTTTAAGACGCAGCTCAGGGCGATCATGAGATCTTCGATTCATGGAAATGTCAAGATAATGTTTCCTCTGATTACTAATTTGCAAGAATTGATGCAGGCCAAAACAATTTTAAAAGACGCAATGGAAGATTTAGACGATATGGGTCAGCCATATAAAAAAGATATTGAGGTTGGCATCATGGTCGAGACGCCATCGGCGGCGATTATGGGGCAGGTATTGGCTAGAGAAGCTAGCTTTTTCAGTATTGGAACAAATGATTTGACACAATATACATTAGCTGTCGATAGAGGCAATGAGCTTGTCTCTACTTTGTATTCGGAAGTTGATCCTGCGGTTTTGATGCTGATAAAATCTGTGATCCGTGATGTATATAAAGCGAAAATAGGGCTTAGTTTATGCGGAGAAATGGCGTCTGAAGCTAAAAATATTATGCTGCTATTGGGTATGGGAATCAGGACGATATCCATTGCTGCTCCAATGATACCGGAAATTAAGCAGATCGTACGGTCTGTCAATATATCTGATTGCCAGATTGTTGCGGACAAAGTTTTAACGATGGAAACCGAAAGGCAAATCTCAAATTATTTGAAAGATGCCACTATGAAAATCGTAAAAGAGTCTATCTGAAATCATAAAAACATCTGATGTTCTTGAGGAGATACTGAGATAACGGCAAATGATGGTCAATCAATTGAAGTTGGATTAAAGGGAAATTCAAAGCATGAGCCCATTACAATGGCAGTACATTTTTCTGTCAAAGGGCATAGCTGTTTTTTGTCGCATTTGCAAATGATGAAAGTGTTTGCTTTGGCTATTGTTAGAGGCCAATTGCGGATTATTTATAGTCAAGGTTTTAATCCCAGACCTAAGATGTCGCTTGTCTTGCCGAAATCTGTCGCGGTCGAATCTGATGACGAAATTTTGCTGATAAAGGTAGAAAGCTCATGCAATGTTGAAGAAGTAAAGCAAAAATTGATTGGGCAGATTCCAGATGGAATAGATGTTTTGGATATCGAAATTGTTGATCCTAAAAACAAGCCCAAACCATTACTGGCTCACTATTTGTTTGAGACAGATATGGATAATGACAAATTGAATAATGATGCCAATAGCTTATTAAATCAAAAATCCATTGTTGTTAACAGAAGAAAAAAAGCCAACGTCAAAAAGGTAGACGTAAGAAAATATATAAAAACACTGACTGTCGAGCAAGGCAAGCTAAAAGCTCAATGCTTGATTTCTAACGAAGGGTCAGTACGTATTGATGAAATAATGAATTTAATGAATATTGCCACAGAAAACCTGACGAGTCCCGTGAAACGGACGAAGGTGCTATGGCATTGAAAGATGAAAAATGACAAAAGAAATTTTGATCAACGTTGCTGAAACAGAAGAAAGCCGCGTTGCTGTAGTTACGAATAATGAATTGGAAGAATTGTATCTCGAAAGAGCTAGCATAGAGACCCATGTTGGCAATGTTTATAAAGGCAAAGTTGTTAATGTTGAGGCGAGCATTCAGGCTGCTTTTATAGATTTTGGTACAGGCAAGAATGGTTTTTTGCATGTAAGTGATTTGCATCCAAAATATTTTGCAAAAAAGGAGAAGGGACATACGGAGAAAATAGGCCGGAGGAAAGCTCTCAAGGATAGAATTCCTATACAGAAATGTCTCAAAAAAGGTTCTGAAATTGTTGTGCAAGTGACAAAGGAGGGAATAAATACTAAGGGTCCTACTTTGACGAGCTACATTTCGCTTCCGGGTAAATATCTTGTTATGATGCCGGCTATGTCTAAGCATGGTGTGTCGCATAAAATTGATGACGAGGTTGAAAGGACGAGATTGAAGCAAATATTGTTTGAATGTAAGCCGCCTAAAGATACTGGTTTTATCATAAGAACTGCGGGGCAGGGTTGCTCTAAGAGGGACATTCAAAGTGATTTAAAATATTTGCGTAGGCTTTGGATTGCCATTGAAAAGAAGATCAAAAAAAGCAGTGCCCCCAGCGAATTATACCGAGAATCAGATTTGGTTATCAGGACTATACGTGACATTTTCGATAACAAAATCAATAGAATTCTATGTGATTCTGAGCCTGTCCTAACAAGAATCAAGGATTTTATGGCTCAGGCTTACCCAAGGCTAAAAAGAAAAGCTGTTCTTTATAAAGGCAAAACACCGCTGTTTCATAAATATAAAATTGAGCAGGAAATCACCAAAATTCAGGCCAGAGAAGTTGCCCTAGATGGCGGTGGATCGGTGGTGATTGAGCAAACAGAAGCCCTTGTTGCTATTGATGTCAACAGTGGTAAATATCGAAAGCAGCAAAGTGCCGAACAGACTGCTTATAAAATTAATTTGGTGGCAGCGAAGGAAATTGCTCGACAATTGCGGCTTAGAGATCTTGGTGGCCTAGTGGTTTGCGATTTTATCGATATGAGAAATGTCGCTCATCGCAAGGAATTACAAAAAGTTTTCAAAAATGCAGTCAAACCAGATAGAGCCAGAACGAAAATATTACCGATGAGCCGCTTCGGCGTTATTGAAATGACGAGACAAAGGGTCAGGCCATCGCTGAGAAGAAGTACCTATTTGTCTTGCCCTTATTGCTTAGGAATGGGATCTGTTAAGAGCAAAGAATCGATAGCTATTGAGATTATAAGACAGTTGAATTTGGTATCTTCCAAGAAAAATATTAGTTGTATCAAATTGTTGGTTGCTAACGAAGTGGCTGAATATCTGCAAAATGAAAAAAGGGCGACCTTAGTCGATATTGAGCAACAAAATGATGTGCGAATAGTAATCAAATCTGAGCTAGGTGTTTCCTGTGAGAAAAAAGAAATCATCTGCTACAACAATAGGATGTCGGTTGTTAGGGTGTAAATCCCCAATTTGAATGAAATTGACTTGACGTTATTGAGATTTTTTAAGACACTAATCGACTGATTCTGCTGTGGTGTTTTTGGGTTTGGCAGACATAATACAATTGGTATCAGAATTGATGGCTATGAAATTTGATTTAGAATATGCAAAAAGTGTGATTAGAGCTGAAGCGACGGCGGTTTTATCGGTTTGCGATAGTTTATCGAAAGAATTTCACAAAGCACTCGAAATGATATATCAATGCAGGGGTTCGGTCATATTAAGCGGTCTCGGTAAAGCAGGGATAATTGCTCAGAAAATAAGTGCTACTTTGGCTTCGACTGGAACGCCGAGTCATTTTTTGCATCCAGTAGAAGCAATGCACGGCGACCTTGGCAGATTACGATCTGATGATGTTGTCATTGTGTTAAGTAACGGCGGCGAAACAGCTGAGGTGACAAGGTTAGTAGAGCTTGTCAAGAGGCAGTCGTTGCTATTGATATCCATTACAGGAAAAGCCGATTCCACCTTGAGCAAATATAGTGACGTTGTTTTATGCTTTGGTAATCAAGCAGAAGCTTGCCCGCTTGGTGTCGCGCCGAGTGTATCGACAACTTGTATGCTGGCTATCGGAGATGCTATTGCTTTGACAGTTATGAAGGCAAGAGAGCTTAGCATTGAAGATTATGTGAAATTTCATCCGGGCGGTTCGTTAGGAGCTAAGCTCATGACGGTTGAGCAGTCAATGATGTTCAAGTCTGATGAAAAGCTGCCAGTTGTCAGCGATAAATGTACCATCAAAGAAATGTTGGCTGATACTGTTGATGTTAAACGGCACGGGGCGACAATGGTTATCAATGATATCGGTAAATTGGTGGGCATTATTACCGATGCTGATATGCGAAGGCTTATGGCCAAAGAGTTTGAGAAGGGGTTTGATACAAAAGTTATCGATGTTATGACCGCCGAATGTAAGCGTATTTGCTGCGATTCCCTTGCCGCCGAAGCCATGGCGATGTTCCATAAATATAGAATTGATGAGTTGCCTGTTGTCGATGCCGATGGAAAACCGATCGGGTTGATTGATGTTCAGGATATAGTGACAATTAAAATTGTGGGTTGATACTTATTATGGCATTAGAGAAAATATCACAAAAAGCTAGAAATATTAAGATATTGATACTGGATGTTGATGGTGTCTTGACTGACGGTGCTATCATTATCAATTCAGATGGCACAGAGACCAAGCATTTTCACAGCCACGATGGCTGGGGCATCAAAATGTGTCAAAATGCCGGTATTGAGGTGGCTATTATTTCAGCTCGGTATTCAGAGCCGACAGCTATTAGAGCCGGTCAGCTGGCAATCGAAGAATGTGTACAGGATTGTCACGACAAGCTATCAAAGGTTAAGGACATGATCGAGCGGAAGGGTCTTTCGAAGGATCAAGTAGCGTATATTGGAGACGATCTTGTCGATTTGCCCGTTATAAAGTATGTTGGTTTGGGTGTTGCTGTCGCCAATGGAATCGAGACTGTCAAAGAACAAGCGGATATGGTGACAACGAAAACAGGCGGCAAAGGTGCAGTTAGAGAAGTTGTCGAATTTATTTTGAAAAATATTGCAGAGTGATATTCAATTGGGAAAAGTTGAATAACTTTGTTTGTTAATAAATACAGGAACTTATGATTTTTAGGTCTAGAAAATTCAAGTTGTGGTTTGGCACTATGGCGGTAGTCTTTGTGGCATATTTTGTTTACAGTGGACTGAGCCACACACCTGCCATGAAGTTGCAAGAAGATTACAATCTTAGCTCTGGCATTGAAGATTTTAATGATGCATCTGTTGGGACGATTGAGCAGATTGGAATTGGCGATGTTAATAACGCATTGTTTCGCAATTTTGATAACGCAGGAAACATTAGTCGTGAATTTGGTTTTCAAAAGTTGCTGCATCAGCAGGGCGATCGATGGGAACTTGCTAAGCCATTTATGAATATGTGGCGAAGTGACATTAAATGTGTTGTGACAGCTGATAGTGGCGAGGTTCAGGTTGAAACAGCTGCCGGTAAAACCACGCCTAAAGATGCTTTGTTAAGGGGCAATGTTGATATACACATAATGCCGATCGGTGATTCTGATATTTCTGAATGTCATTTATATATGGATAACGTTGTTTATTTGGCGGAAAGGACAGAGTTTTCGACAGCCGGACCTGTTGAGTTTGTTTCTGACGAAGCTTATATGGCAGGTACAGGCATGGAAATGGTGTACAACGAGCAGGATCAGAGGCTGGAATTTTTGAAAATTATAAAGCTTAAAACACTGAACATAAAAATGCTCAAAAGCGAGACTGCAAAAAAGACAGATGAAAACAAAACCGTAAAAAATAAAACATCTAAAAAAGCCGCACCTAATGCTATTGTTCCAACTGACATTGTTGCAGCGAAGTCACCTAATAAAAAAACTGTTAAAACCAAAAAAGCTGCTAAGGAATCAGTGATTTATACCTGTATTTTTAAGGATAATGTAATAATTGACAGCAATAATCATGTTGTGATGGCTAATGTGTTTTCTATCAGTGATATAGTTTCTAGAAGTGAAAAAAAGAGTAAAAAGGACAGCAGTGACAAGATAAACAGTCAGTCTCAAACAGTTGCCGCCTCTAGTGTAGCCAGTGGTAAAGCGGTAGCTACCGATAAAGTCAGTGAAGAAGTTATTCAACAATCACAAGATGATCTCTATGAAACATATAAAATCACCTGCGATGGCTCGATTGTGATTGTACCGTCTGACCACAGAAATATTAAAAAACTGATGACATTTACAGGTGACATTGTAACCAACGATGAAAAGTTAAAAAGATATGGAACCACTGGCGACAAAAATGTATTTGCGGCAGCTAAAGTTGATTACCAAATTGGCAAAGAGATTGTCAATCTCAAAAACGCCAGATGTATGGGGGTAGAGGTGGATCCTGCAAAGGATTTGCGCAACGAGAGAACAATTTTAGCTGATAGTATTCGAGTGGAGATCTCTGGTGATGAAGATACGCAATCTGATGCGGCTATCGGAATCAAGCATTTTTCGGCAGATGGTAAGATGTGCAGGCTGTCAAATATCAAAACCATAAAGGGTAAAAATGCTGGCGGTATTCTACTTAAAAGTCCCAAATTCGATTTCTACGCAGAAAATCAACTTTTTGTTGCCTCTGGCGATGGTGTGATAAAAATAGACAATTCCAAAATTTCTGAGCCGACCAAAAAAGTCAGCCGTTTTAGCTTTGAAAAGCCAAGTTACGTTGCAGTGAAAGATTTTCGTTTAATGGAATATTCCTTCGATACGGGCAAGTTTTTTGTAGATGCCAGTTCTGATAAGAGAGTTACAATTGGCCATTTTCCCTGCGTAAGCGGCTTGTGGCAAAAGGGGCAGGAAGTGTTTGTGACTGCTAAAAATATTCGGGGACATTTGACTGAGACCAAAACTGGTAAAGCAATTTTGGCAACTTTGCAAGCGACAGGCGGCGTTGGTTATAGAGAGACTGAATTTTATTTTGAGGGTGGTAGGCTGAATTTAGATGAAAATAAATCGAAGGTGAATGTCTATGGTGCCAGCGGCCAAAGCTGTATGCTAAATGGCGCTAAAGTTGACCAGATCGAATTGGATATCACGACAGGCGAGATATCTGTGGGAAAAATCTCAGGCGGCGTAATATCTACGAGAAGATAAGTTGTTGATATGAAAAATGGGACTAACGACAAAAGGTTTGAAAAGCTTAAAGAGAAAGCTCTCAAATTTCGCAACGATAGGGATTGGAGCCAGTTCCACTGTCCTAAAAATTTGGCAGAAGGCTTGAGTATTGAAGTAGCGGAGCTTATGGAAAACTTTCTCTGGAAAACGCCGGAG